>JAGTQG010000009.1 GCA_018396875.1 Candidatus Bathyarchaeota archaeon | reverse complement strand
ACGGACAGAAGTTCACTGGTAACACCTCACCAGCTCTGCCACTCACCGTTGGTGCTAATGAAGTGAAATATCTATCGTTCCAGTATACATGGCAGAATGGCGCTAACTACGAAGTTAAACTGGTTAGCTCAAAAGGAAACACGTTCTTAAGGACAGAGACTGCTCCGAGTTCATAGCTTTTCTATGCTGTAAATAGGCGTTTGGGATTGGGGGTAGGGTGTAGGTTTCCGCTCTAGTTTCCCTCTCTATCTATTGTTTCGTTGATGTTGGAGGTGTTAAAACGGTATGGTGGTTGAGTTAAAGGAGTATGCTTCGGCTGAAGATATAGCCGAAAACTTGGAGAAGCAGATTGCTGAGACTAAAAGTACGTTGGGTGAGTATCTGCGCCGCCTGGACGAGATTAGGGCTTTAGCCGAAAAATCCAAGAAAATCCGCGAGGTGGTCATGAAGTTGGCGGGCAAGAAGACGGCTGCCGAAAGCTTAGGCGAAATTACCATCGGCAACCTGAGCATTGTTTTGGATGCCAACCCATTCCACGAGTTGACAGCTATCGAACAGGTGGTGCGCAGCTATCAGGAGAGGCTTCTAGTTTTGCAGAAAGCCCGCGAAGCCCTGAAGTGGCTTGACCAGCTTGGCGACACTGAAGGCTTAAAGTACATCGTTGTTGAGAACGACGGTGTGCCGGAGCGCATCCTCTTCAAAATAACCTAGCAGTTTCAGCCATAGAAGGTGAAAATTCATGGATTATAGCGAAGTCTACACAACAGCCTTAAAAAACGTCCTAGAGGAAATGCGAAACATCTGCCCAGACATTCAACACGCCTTCGTTTACAGAGAGAACGGCGAAATAGTCGTCGGAGACGACGGTACTCCGCAAAAGGTCATGATCCACGTTGCAAACACTTTTAACGGCATTTTTGAAAGGGCTGAAGCCATAGGCGGCGTGGAATCCGTAACCCTGAAAGGCAGCATGGGCACGGTTAAACTTCACCACTTCAATGAACATTACTTCGTCATAGTTTACTCCGCAAAAGCCGATGTGGGCTACGTGGACACGTTAGTCCGCGTCTTAGTTCCAACGGTTCTAAAAGTGTTAGAAAAGCTCAGCCCTACCCCCCTCAAAAACGTGACCCCTCCGACTCCACTCGCCCATGAACCTGAACTGGAAACTAAAACTCTAAAGTTGGAAAAACCCGCCGAGGAAGCGTCTGTTGAGAAACCTTCTGAAGAGTTCAGAATAGAAATGAAGGAACATAAACCAGAAACCAGCATCACTCCCGCTCCCGAAACCTTCCAAGAACTTTCACAGTCCTTCGAGGTTCCAGCCGTTCAGCTTATAGTGGAAAACATCGGCGGGCTACTTGTCCCATCTGACACTGTAAGGATTGACGGCGAAACCATATCCAACTGGGAAAGCATGTTCGAGGGCAAGAAGATAGAGTATGTTGAAATCGAAACCTTTGACGGAAAAACAGCCCGCTACAAGGTCAAACCCATAAAAGACTCAAAGTACGAGGGCAAGGGAATTGTTCAAATTCCGGAAAAAGCGCAGCTTGCCCTCGAAATCAAGAAGGGGGAACTTGTGAAAGTAAAACCCATAATTGAATGATGGAGGCGATACCATGACCAAGAAAAGGAAAGCTGTGGAGGATGCCGTTGCTGCAGAAAGCCCAACCATAGTCATGGAAGGAATGACGCCCACAGACCACCTTAGAACAAGCCTTGAAGAAGTTAAGAATTATGAAGGAGTCATTGGCTACATCCTCCGAAACTCAACCTCCGCAGCCATAGACCTCAAAGATCCGTCAAAACTCATAGAATACGCCATCCTCTCATCCTCGGCTCTTGAAGCAGCCGAAGAACTCTCAGAAACCTTCAGCTTAGGCGAAGTCAAAAACATTCTCATAGAAGGAAAAGAAACTAGGATTTTATCCCTCACGGTCGGCGACAACAAAATAAGCGTTTTCATGGAGAAAAACGCCGACCTCGATAAAATTTTGAAGAGGCTTAGCCAATTTTAGGGGCTTAAAATAGGGCTTTCCCTTCTCCTTTCTTCATTTTTGTAGAGAACGTTTAAATCTTCCTTTTTCGGTTTATCCTTACGGGAGAAAGGAATCCACTAATTTTAATGGTGCTCGCTATTGATGGCAGTTAACAAAAGCTCCGGCAATAGCCATCGAGGACGTCTAGACATAATATCGGATATTTTGGAAGCTTCTCGCAGGAAAGTTCGGAAGACCCAGTTGATGTATCGTTGCAATCTAAGCTTTAAACAAGTGGAACACTATTTGGGTTTTCTGCTTGAAAGAAAACTTCTATGCCATGTTGACGGTGACCCATGCACCTTCAAAATCACAAGCAAGGGGGAGCGCTTTCTGCAAGCCTACAAGAGCTTACTTAGGCTTATGGGCTAGCCTCTTGAAAAGAGAGTCTACGTAAACCTTCGTTAAGCTTCACAGTACCCTTTGCAGCGTCCACGACTATGAAACCATAATCCTCCAAAAACTTCATTAAAGCTTCAAATCGCCTCGGTTCAAGCTTGACGTTCTCTCGAAGCTCCTTTATCGTGTGCCATTTTCCGTCCGACAGCAAATCTAAGGTTTCTGCAATTTTCGTGTTCGTGATATGTCCCCCAGAGGATATACTATATTTTCCATTTTCGTTTTAAATGTCTTCTGAAACCATTTTTTAGAAGCTTCTTCTAGAGTTATGAAAACCACCAACCTTATTATTGAAGGTTTCAGAAAATACAACAGAGTGAATTTGGTGGACTGGCTTCAAATACTAGAAGAATGTAAAGCCAATGTGAAAAGGCAAACAGCGTCGCTGCTGAAAGCATCCATAAAACAGCCTCAGCCAGACTTGGGAGTGGGTGCCGGCGGAGACCCAATAAAACAGATAGATTTGACGGCTGAGAAAGCGATAATGGAAACCCTACTTGGGAAAGGCTTATCGTTCACCCTCATAAGCGAAGAATCGGGCATAAAGAGGTATGGCTCAGAACCAGATCAAGCCTACATTACAGTTGACCCCATAGATGGATCAACCAACTTGACAAGAGGAATACCTTTTTACGCCACATCAATAGCCGTATCCACAAATCCAAAACTTCAAGCAGTGCACACGGCACTGGTGGCAGACCTATTCCACGACGTGACATACACAGCTGTTAAAGGCATGGGCGCAAAACGCAACAACCAAGAAATAAGACCTTCAAAAGAGGTGGACTTGGCGGAGGCTGTTATAGGCGTAGACTTAAACACGTATAAGGTGAGGGAGATAGCCCCCCGTATAACAAGCCTAATAGAGCGGACAAAACACATCCGCCATTTGGGCGCCAACGCTTTGGAACTGTGCTATGTGGCGGACGGCACCATAGACGCCTTCATAGACATAAGAGGTAAACTAAGAGCCACCGACACGGCTGCCGCATGGCTAATCATAAAGGAGGCTGGAGCCACTATAACAACACCGGAAGGCAAACCATTAAATGCCAAACTGGATCCAACTGAAAAACTGAGCTTTGTGGCTTCCGCTAACCGTAAAATCCACAAAATAATACTAAACCTTCTAAAAGCTTGAAAAGGAGAAGCCATGATAACGCCCTTAACACCCCATCCGGCAGCCATTGTGAAAACAAAGGAAGCCCGAACACTGGTCATAGTGGACCTCCATATCGGGTGGGAGATAGCCCTATCTGAAAAAGGCATCCACGTTCCAACCCAAGCGTTAAGGCTTCTGGAAAAACTTAAAACGTTGATAAAAACCTACAAGCCAGATAAGCTGCTGATTCTAGGCGACGTGAAACACACAGTGGCAACGGCGGAACTCGGCGAGTGGCAGGACGTGCCAGACTTCTTCAACGAGCTTAGGAGGCACATAAGCCAAATTCAAATAATCCGGGGAAACCACGATGGAAACCTTGAACCTCTACTCCCGGAAGGAATAAAAATCCTCCCATCCTCCGGCGCAGTGATAGACGATGCAGGCTTCTTTCATGGACACCGCTGGCCCTCACCATCCCTTCTAGGATGTAAGACGCTTGTGATGGGACATGTGCATCCCGTTATTGTTCTCCGCGACCCGGCGGGCTTTAGGATAACACGGCAGGTTTGGGTGAAAGCCAAATGCAACCCAAATCAGCTGGCGGAAATCCTACTTCAGAAGCATGGAATAAAAATTGAGGAAAATCCCCAGAAAACTTTGCGGAAACATTATGGAATTAAGCCGCGAACCACCCAGCTTTTTATAATGCCTTCCTTCAATGAGTTTTTAGGTGGAAAACCGTTAAACGAGAAGGACGCAGCGAAAAGCGAGAAAATCGTTGGTCCCATCCTCCGCGCAGAAGCTGTGGACTTGAAAAACGCGGAAATCTACCTTCTAGATGGAACATTTTTAGGCTTTTTAAACCAGCTTGAAGCCTTTGGAAAGCCATAAACCTTTAATAGAAAAGACTTCCTCTACCACCTTGAGGTTTGAAAAATGCCTGAAGAGGAAGATTTTCCAGAATGGTTCAGGCGAAGGCGATTTCCCTTCTTCGGAAGTTGGTTTTTCGAGGACATTGACCGCATATTCCGCGAAATGGAGAAAATGATGGAGGAAGAATTCAAGGCTTTCACTTCACGCATCCCGAAAGACTATGTTAGGGAACGCAAACTCCCAGACGGCTCGACCATACGCGAATGGGGACCCTTCGTATACGGCTACAGCATAAAAATAGGGCCAGACGGCAAGCCTGAAATCCGCGAGTTCGGCAATGTTAAACCAACCCGCTACGGGCCTACAGTCAAAGAGGAACGCGAGCCGCTTGTGGATATTGTTGAAACCGACAACGAAATCCACGTGGTGGCAGAACTGCCCGGCGTAGAGAAAGAGGATATCAAGCTTCACGGCACCGAAGACACATTAACCATAAGCGTGGACACGCCTCAACGGAAATATTACAAGGAAGTTAAACTTCCAGCTAAGGTTAACGTGAAGGAAGCGAAAACCCAGTACAAGAACGGTGTCTTGGAGGTCAAGCTTCCGAAGATAAAGGAAGAGCGAAAACCAAAGGGCGAACCAATAAAAATAGAATAGCCCCCTCTTTCTTTAGCGGTTTAAGCTTGTATCCTCCATGGGCGTCGACTCCGAAACCGACTTGCTAAGCGTCATATGTAGAGAGGCAAAGGCAGAGGGTAAGCTGACAGGCAAAAACCTAACAAAGCTTTACGAGGTTTTTGGGCAACGTTTTGCAAGAGCCTTCGAAGCCCTAAAAGAGAACCGCGTCAAAAAATATGTCTTCAAGCCCAGCGGCAGAGTCATCTGGGTTGTGGTTGGCAAGGAACGCGACTACCTAATAATGCCAGAAGCTGAATTCTGCACATGCGACGACTTCTACTTCCGCGTCCTAGACCGAAAAATCCACCTATGCTATCACCTCATAGCCCAGAAAATCGCCCAAAGCTTAGGCTGGTACGAACAGATAGACAGTGACGACGAACTCTACGAAACATTAATGCAAGAATGGCTGAAACCAACTCCTTAAATACTTAAACGCGGAATTTAAAAGAAAAGGCAGAGGAAGCAGCATGGATATTGGGGCATACTTTGAAACATTGAAGTACATATTGATGACTGCAACATTCGTTGCTCTGGTTCTCATATTCCTCCACATGATTTACGGCAGAGAGGAGAAAGGCTAACTAAAAACGCCTTTCCAAGCCGTTTTCCAAAACACGAAAAACACGATCACTCCTAAAACAGCTAAAATTACCGCGAAAAGCACAAGCCAATGGGCTTCTGGTCCCGCGCCGAAAACTATTGGGAAAAATGGAAAAATCCAGACAAAACCGCCGACACTTAAATCGCCAGCTCCCGAGAGAAAAGCCGCCACCGTTAGGAAAACTATTCCCAACACTATCATAATGAAGCCCGCAAAGAACAGCGTTATAAAACGTTTAAACCATTTTGCTTCAGCTTGCTCTTCCACCATGCAATATCACTTGCCCAGCAAATAAACCGTTAGGAACAAGGCAAAGGCGATTAGTGTAAGAACTATCGAAAGCCAAAGCATCGTTTTCATGAACTCTCTGTCTGTTCCAAAAACTATTGGGAATGGCCCAATTATCAGCGCCCCGCCACCTCTCATTTTACCGCTTTTTATGCTTGAAATGAAAAGTAGGGCGAACGCTGCAAAGATGACTATGACGCCAAGCAAAATCATGATTAAGCCTATGCTGTAAAGGCTGCCTGCGTCGAGCGCCAAATTTACTAAGTTCATTTTGCTCAATAACTGTCAAAGCGAGCAAGCTTTTAAGGATTTCAGAAGGAGAAGGGTAGAAAATACACGGTTAACGCTGTTGCAAAAGTTATCAAGAAAGAAGGGATCACATATTTGTAGACTTTTTCAAGGGAGCTTTTGAAGTAGTCAACCGTGAACGTGAAGCATAGGTGAGTTGGTGCGATAACATACCCTAAAAAAGTGCTCATGTAGAGGAGAGCTGAAGTTTTAGGTGTGAAGGTTAAAACGCCAGCCAATATTGAGGCGCCTATAGCTATTGCTCCGGAAGGCGAACCTAAAAGGAAGCTCAACAACATTGGAATGACAGTCAACAGGACTGTGACGTTTAGGCTTCCATTTGAAACTAGTGGTTGGAAAAGTTCTGATATTCCAGTTTCCTTCAACACATTCCGCAGTAAAAAAGCGCCATAAACAGCGAGAGTTACTCCATAAATGCTCAAGCTTTGGAGCGGTTTTATCAAGGTTCTAAGATTCGAATGCGAGATTACGGCTAAAACAGCTAAGCCCACGAAGGTTGCTATGAGGACGTCGAACCCTTGCTGGGAAAACCCATAACCTGAAACATTTAAGCAAACAGCCACAACTATCGTCGTTAGTAGAGGTGAAAACGCTAGAACAAAATCTTTCAGACCCGACGAAGTTTTGCCCACTTTTTCCTTAATTCTCAACTCCTTCAAAGCACTAGTTTTCCAAAAGCTTACAAGATACCCCACAACCACCATGACTGCAACCGTCGGTATTTGGAGCAAAACAATGGAGAAAAGCGGCGTCTTAGTTAGGGCTGCTGTGGTTATCAGCACTTGGCTAAGCGGGTAAACCGGGAGAATCGTGTGCCTAAACCAGAGATTTACATAAGCCTTCTTTTCAGGCTTTAGTTTCAGTTTTTCCGCCTCAACATCCACTATCGGTGCTGACATAAGAGCCCCACCTGCCACTGGGAGAAGCCCTATCATCGCCGGAAGGGTACTCAACACAATTTTTGGGTTCTTGACGAGCTTGCTTAGGCTTTCGCTCAATTTATTGGTCTCACCGGTCTCATTGTAAAGCTGACTTAGCCATGTTACTCCAAACGTTGCAAGGATAACCGACAATGCGAGTAAACCATCAGTTGTTGATGGACTGACGGTTGTATAGGCTAAGGTGGGGATGTCACACCAGTCTAGGGCAAGTAAGGCTAGCACTACAGCTGTGGCTGTTAACGTTATTCCCAAGTTTACCCGTTTATAAAGCAGCACACCAAGAAGGCAGAAAGCCGCTACGATGGCGGTTAACGGGTCCAGCAGCCCCAAGTTTAAACGCCTTTTTAATTATGCTTGGAAAAACCAAAATATGCGGTCTCGCTCTTAATCCTTTCCATAAGCCACGCCGAGAATGTTTGGTGCACCATGTGAGAGGGAAAGCATTCATTTCTGGTCCAATTCAAGGAATGGAAGAACGCCAAAGCTACCGGGAAAAGATTAGGCGGATCTGTGTTCGCTGCGGCTACGAGCCCGTTGACCCTTGGCAACGTGAAAAAATCTTGTATAAAAGTGATGAGCCAAAATGGTGGATGAAGGTTCCGCCACTGGACTTTATAAGGCGGGATTTGGAAGACATTGAAAAATGTGATGTTTTAATCGCCTACATGCCAAGGCTTTCTGCTGGAACATGCATGGAACTTTTCTATGCAAAAATGAAGGGCAAAAAGACCATATGCGTATGTAGGCTAAAGAATCCAAGTCCATGGATTGTGGCTCACTCAGACATAATCGTAAAGAGAATTGAAGAACTGAGAGAGGCTTTAAACAAGATAAAGGGGGAGAAAAAGGTCTAGCTGTTAAATCGTTTCTTGAAGGCTACGGCGACAACAGAGATCAGCATTAAAACCGCCATACACATCTGCGCCGTAAACTCTGGAATTATAACACCACTGAAGGTTAGCGACAATTCCGTGACAGGCGTATTGTCTCCTCCGAAAAAGAACGTTCCTATTAATTGCGTAGGTGATGGTACACTTGGATCGATATACCAACCCCTTGTATATGGTATCATTGTTTGATCCGGCACGCATGAAATAAATGTAACAGTTGTGTCCGAGGTTATATCTAGCACCACTGTTGACGCATAGAATGAGTTGGGAACCGCTATTATGAATGCGTAGTCTGACGGCGCAAGCAATTCTACATTAAGCATGTCTAAAACGTCCACAGTGTGTTCGCCACTGCCGTCTGGAAAGATGGTGCTGTATGCTACACCCATCGTGTAGGTCCATTTGAAGTCTCCGCTTTCTTTAAAAGCCCCCAAGAGAACACAAGCGCCAACCTCTTTTGTTATTGGAACAAAAGTTTGTGAGAAGCCGCCCAAATCAGGGATTAGGCAATCCCCCATAAGTCCCTGGGTAAATTCAGTTAAGTTTCCTACGCCAATTCCTGTGAAAGTTACGTTTACATAACCGTTGAAAGTGCTTGTGGAATTATACGTGAAGCTCAAACCGAAATACTGCTCAAAGTAGGTTTCCACGGTCACGTTAGCATACTTTTCAGCTCCAGCAGCCTCGGTGTTGTTGAAAACAAAGTAAAGAACTGAACCCGACGTGGAGACTACAAGCGTAATTTGAGTTGCATTTTTCAACTCTGTAGCGTTCATGTTTATTTCAGCTGGAAAATGCACAAGTGTTGCGTTAGTGGATATCACTCCACATTCAACCGTCACTTGGGCTGTTGTGCAGTTGACGGATACCTCAGCAATTTCCATAACCTCAAACGTGATAGATGACGGTTGACTATCAGCGGCCAAGCATGTTCCGCAGCCAGCAACAGCTATCCCAAAGATCAACATCGCCAAAAAAACGGCGATTTTCCTTCCCATTTTTGAATCACAAAAGCTTATTTATTGTTCAATTTCCGAATATATAATTTACGTTTGGCGTAAATTTAGCTAAACTTTTACCGCAACTCTCAGCCTTGCTGACCTAGCTTTAGGGTTCTCCACAACCTCTTTTTCCGAAGGCCTCATAGGCTTTTTCGTCAAAATTTTCACGACACCTTCTTTGGCTTTAGCCCGCATGAAGTTTTTGACTACGCGGTCTTCCAGCGAGTGAAAGGCAATCACAACGAGTTTTCCGCCGCTACGAAGCACGTTTAAGGCTTGGGGTAAGGCTTTCTCCAAGTTTTCTAGTTCGTTGTTGACGGCTACCCGAAGGGCTTGGAAGGTTTTTGTTGCAAAGTGGATGCGGCGGCGATGGTACCATGGGGGTGTTGCCCTCTCCACAGCCATAACCAAATCTACGGTGGTTCGCAGAGGCCTAGACTCGACGATTTCCTTGGCTATCCGTCTGGAAAAGCGTTCCTCACCGTAAACCCTCAAGATTCGCTCAATGTCCTTGAGGCTCCAAGTGTTTAAGATAGCCTCAGCGGTTAAAGCGTTTAACTGTGGATTATACCTCATGTCAAGCGGCTCGCCTCTCCAAAACGAGAAGCCCCGCCCACTTGCCTCCAAATGCCAGCTTGAAAGCCCCAAATCAAAAAGCACACCAGAAACGCTAGTGAAACCATGTTTTTCGGCGATAGCCTCCAAGTTGGCGAAATTATCGCAGACAAGAACAAGGCGCTTCTCGAACTCGGTTCCATGCACTTTGCGCTTAAGCTCTTCCAGAATTTGCGGGTCATAGTCAACGCCTAAAACCTTTCCATTCGGCTTGTTCCGCTCTAGGATGGCCAAGGCGTGGCCGCCCAAACCCACGGTGCAGTCAATAAAATTTTCGCCGGGCTTAGGGTCGAGAAAGCGGATGACTTCATCTTTCATGACGGGTAAGTGCAAGCATAACACCTTTTGAAAGGGTGTACAAACATTATTGTAATCGTGATTTTAGCATTTTACGCTTTGCCAGTTTTTCGCAGAAGTTTAGGCGCAAGATACGATAAAACGAACCCAACGAAAAGAATAACAACAATAAGCGCCGTGAACCCCAGCAGTAACAAGCTTCCCGTCAAAAAGTATCCGTAGAAAATTGTTACAAAAGAGCCAAACATCAAAACAACCTCCAAAATTCGCTTTGCTGGATTATCGCTTCTAACACAACATGTCAAGGCACCTGAAAAACACGCAAATGTTAAGGCTATGCCGAAAAATCCAAGATCCACATTGTTTGAAATAAACCCAGTTATGGATAACAGGGCGCCTATAACCGCGAATATTGCCCATTGCGGCAAACTAGGCGATCGCATCGCATCTAAACTCCAACAATAGAGGGATGCACACGCAGCGGTAAAAGTTTTCGTTTCTGATTGAGAAAGGTTATTTATCGCCCTTTACAGTAAACTGACGCTTGTCGTGGTAGCTTTGAAACGAAGCTGGCGAGTCACCTATGTCTCTATAATCGTTTTTGTGGTTGCCATACTTTGGGCTCTAACGATTCAGGGGCTTTTGCCCGAAGAGCTCCGCCAAACCTACCTTGTCTACTTCAATATTGTCCGAGCGATAACAGCTATAATGTTGGGCATATTAGCCATCGAGCTTGTGGCTTCGCTTATAACCGTTAGGCTTAAACATTTGGGCAGAGGTGTCTACCTCATACGAAACGTTGTCGTCGTAATGGGATACGTAGCCGTAGGCCTCATAGTGCTAGCCATCTTCGAAGTTACGGGCGTAAGCGCCGTCGCCGGCGCAACCGTTTCCGGACTCGTAATCGGTTTAGGCTTGCAGCCCGTTTTAGCCAATCTATTCGCTGGCTTAATCATTCTTGGAACCGGTTTCCTCAAGCCTGGAGCAAACGTTAAGATTTCGGGAGGTTTGCCCCTTTCGCCCTTGGCTTTTCCAGCTTACAAAATGTTTAGCCGAGACGAGTACATGCCGACGCTGCGGGGCATCGTAGTTGAAGTCGGCCTCATGCACACGAAAATATTGTCTGAAAGTGGTGAACTCGTTAAAATCCCAAACAACATTGCCTTCACCAACAGCGTCGTTATGGAAGAGCAAGAGGAACCAAAAACCGTGCGAGTTCGCTACGAGTTTCCAGTCCAATACGATCCGGACATAGTGTTATCAAAAATTCGAGAAGAGTTTGACAGAAATAATGTCGGCGACTACAGGGTTTACCTTGAAGAACAAAGTGATAAAAACTACTACATAGTTCTAGTTGTGGCAACAGCACCGCCAAACACAAAAGTCAGAGAGTTCCGCTCAGAACTCTTAAAACACATGATAAAGGTGCATAGAACCCTCATCCAAAACGAAATTAGTGCGGCCGCCGGGATTTGAACCCGGGATCGCAGGCTTGGAAGGCTTCCACCGCTGTTTTGGCGGCTGTGTCCTAACCAGACTAGACGACGGCCGCGCCTTTTCTCTCGTTGACGCCCATAGGTGGTTATGATAAATTTCCTCTTATTCGCTTTTCGGTTTAAACAGCCGTTTTTCGTGGGCTGGTTTGGGCTTGAAGGTGCCTCGAAGTTTTGGCTGAGAAGCTTTAGCCCTCTCAATGTTTTTGAGCCTAGCGTAGAGTTTCGCTATTTTCGTTTTTGAAGGCTTCCGCTTTGCATATATTCGTGCAGGCGGCGGCGTGTAGGGTTTAGTTGGCTGTTGGCTTGCTTTTTTCCTTGTTTTTTCATGCTCGCCTGAAACTTGCTGAGTTTTCGTTTTCTGGAAGACTACGTAGGCTTCTTTTAGATTTACTTCCGCCGTTTCCCATCCCGCGTTGAGCCAAGCCCTTGCGTGGGCAGTAGCCAACGTGTTTTTCCACCATTCTGTTGAGCGGTAAGCCTCTAGGGGTAGGTTGTCACCTATTATGCCGTCTATTTGGGCAAAGGAAAGCCTAACAGTGTCCGTGAAGGCTGACCGAAACCGCAGATAATGCGTTAAAGCCTCGTATTTGTTGCCCGTTTTAGGCGAAACCATTTTCCTTGCACAGTTCAAGCAGAACAGTCGCCTTATGTCGCCGGTTGCCACGTCTGGAACCATGCAGTCTAGGCAGAAGGTCTTGCCGCAACGTTGACACCGCCTAAGATAGCCTACAGGAAGAACCCTTCCGCAAAGTTTGCACTCATCTTTAATGGGCAATCTAAACCACTTGCAACGCTTAATTTTAGCCTTCAAAACATTTGAGTGTTTTGGAAAATAATAAATCCAGCTTCTTTCCAAGTTTTTTATATGTCAGAACGAATAGCAGTCATAGTAATTGACATGATTAATGATTTTGTGACTGGCGATCTGAAATGCGAGAGAGCACACCGTATAATTCCAAATCTTAAGCGGCTTGTGGAGGCAGCCCGCAAACATGGAATTCCCGTAATTTACAGTAATGACGCACATTATCCAAACGATTTTGAAGTTCACCGCTGGGGAAAACATGCCATAAAAGGGACGAAGGGCGCGGAGGTTATTCCTGAGCTTAAGCCCACCGATAAAGACTTTGTGGTTGAAAAGCGAACCTACAGTGGCTTCTACGAAACTGGGCTGGATCCGCTTCTAAGAAGTTTATATAACGGTGAAGGCGTAAGAACAGTGGTTTTATGCGGCATACACACGCACATCTGCGTCCAACACACAGCAGCCGACGCCTTCTTCAGGGGCTACAAGATAATAGTTGCAAAGGACGGAGTGGAAGCCTTTACACAAGAAGATCACGAGCGAGGCTTGCGGTATTTAGAATACGTTTACAATGCGAAATTGATGACTGTAGACGAAATCATAAGGGAAATGGAGAAAGTTAAAACGTAAACGAAAATGTTTGCACCTACGCGATTTTCAGAAGACTAGTTTAATCAGCGATGAAAGGAAAAGTTTAAAAGTAGCGGTTGTTATACGCTGAGGAAGATGACGGGGAGAATGGTGGAACTGAGTTTTTCTCCCTTCTCTCCTTTCTCCCCTCTAAAAAGACTCCACCATTCTCCCCAGAATATTCACCATCTAGCCTCTTATAGCTTGTGAAAAAATCTTCTATTGCAGGTTTAGAAAGGACGGTAAGGCTTAAAGAGCAACAACAGTCATACTTTTGTGTTTGTGGAAGGTGTTTGCCATGGCGAAAATCCTAATAGTTTACGACTCAAAGACTGGGAACACTGAGAAAATGGCTTTTGCTGTGGCTGAAGGCGCAAGACAAGTTAAGGGCGTAGATGTGGTTGTAAAAAAGGTTGATCAGACAAGCCTTGACGATTTGTTGGCGGCAGACGGCATAATAATGGGTTCTCCAACATATTATGGGCAAATGTCTGCCAAGCTGAAAGCGCTAATAGACGAGTCTGTGAAAATTCATGGAAAACTTGAGGGCAAAGTTGGCGCAGCCTTCACAAGCTCTGGTGGAACAGCCACAGGTGCTGAAACAACGCTGTTATCCATATTACACACCATGCTGGTTCATGGCATGATAGTGCAGGGGAGAGCAGACGACAAACACTATGGCGCGGCAGCCGTGGAAACCCCAGACGAAGAAGAGTTGGAGTACTGCCGTGAACTAGGCAAAAGAACAGCCACCTTAGTCAAAAAGCTAAAAACCTAAAACGTGCTAAAATGGGCCCGGCCGGATTTGAACCGGCGACCAACAGGTTATGAGCCTGTCGCTCTAACCTAGCTGAGCTACGGGCCCACGTTTGATAGAAATCCCCATGCTATTATGAAAGTTTTACGGTTTAGGCTTGCAGCTTGTTTGGTAATCCTTTTAATTAACGGTGCTGTGAATGTTGCTAGAGCTTTTCAATTCAGCGGCTCTTCAAGGGTTGGTGGCTCTTGGCGAACACTGAAAACAGGCAAAACGCTGAACGTTTGCTAACGGAGATGATGAAAGAAGCCTTAAGGGCTTTTCATAGAAGACTCCTCGTTGTCTATGGCGAGGATGCTTTGAACGTTTTAGCCTACATAGTTTCAAAACATCAAGCCCTCAAGGGCCAAGGCGAAGAAAAAGTAGTTTTTGTTTATGATGAGGAAAGCGACACTGCAGTTTCAACTTTTGAGAAGTTGACTGGAAAGCTTGATGTGTTGGGCTCTTCCGTAAGCAACGTTAAACGCTACACCTATGAGGATACACATAGGATTATGGGAACCACTAACGATATTCTCATTCTTGACATGTCTAAGGGTGCAAGACCCAACGACCTTGGAAGGCTTATCGAAACCGTTAGGGGCGGAGGACTAGCGATCCTCTACAACCTTGATTTAAAGGTTGAAAAACCTTGGAGTACAAGCACCCACAAGAAGTTGGTTTCTCCACCCTACGCTGAAAGCGACCTAAAAAATAGGTTTGAAAAGCTTTTCGTGAGAAAAATTCTGGAGCATCCATGCACATGGATTCTTGAAAACTGGAAAATTGTCAAGGGAGAACTTCTAAACCCGCCTAAAACTGTTAAGGAAAAGCCGGTTCCGCCCAAGAGGAGCAGGATTCCCCAGCCGATTTTTAGGCTTGCCCTAACTCGGGAACAAATGGAAGCCCTTGAAGCTTTCGAGCTTCTCGACATTAAAAAGAAGGGCTTGATTGTTTTGATTTCCAACCGTGGAAGGGGTAAGTCAGCTCTTCTTGGGCTTGGAGCGGCAGCTCTTCTTTTTATGGGCTTTGAAAGGGTTGTTGTCACCGCTCCAGCATGCGAGGAAGTCCAAACAGTTTTCGAGATGGCTGAACGGGGCCTTTCCACTTTTGGTTGGAAGGTTAAACGTGAACGCCTAAACGACTTGGTTTATAAGCTCACATGCAAAGGCGGCACTTTAGAGTTTATTCCACCTTACAAGACCATCAGCGAGACGGCTGACGCTGTCCTTGTCGACGAAGCTGGCGGAATCCACGTCTCGCTTCTGTTTAGAATAGCTGAGAAGTTTCCGAAAACGGTTTTTGCTTCAACGGTGCATGGCTACGAGGGTGCTGGCAGAGGCTTCTCTCTGAGATTTTTGAGGTCTCTTGAAAAACTTGAGGATGTTAAGCCCTACATTATCGAGCTTAAGGAGCCCATAAGATATGCGCCTGAAGATCCCGTTGAAAAGTGGCTTTACGACGCTTTATTGTTGAACGCCGAGCCAGCCGAGCTTGAGGGTGAACAAATACGCCTTGAAGAGTGCAGGTATGAGAAACCAGACTTAGACTTTTGGTTTGAAAAGGATGAGGCACATCTACGCCAGTTTGTGGGCATATACGTGCTCGCCCATTATAGGAATAGGCCCGACGACTTGCTTATTCTTGGGGATGCGCCTCACCATTCAGCCCGGGCGGTTTTCTCCAGTTCGGGCAAGGTTTTAGTAGCTTTGCAAATTGACGAAGAGGGAAGGATGAGCGACGAACTTGTGAAGCAGGTTTTAACAGCTAAACCTCCATCTGGCCACCTTATTCCTTCATGCATTGTCAAGTACAATCCGCAACACGTGGCCTTTTCAAAGCTTAGGGGTTTAAGGGTTGTTAGGATCGCTGTTCACCCGGAGCTTATGGGCAGAGGCTTGGGAAGCCTAGCTCTCCAAAGGCTTTGCGAGGAGGCTGAGCGGGAGGGCTTTGACTGGGTTGGAGCCAGCTTCGGGGCGAACCCGGAGCTTGTGGATTTTTGGCTTAAGAATGGCTTTGTGCCAGTTCACATAAGCCCCATGCGGAATGTTGCTTCTGGAGAGTTCAGCGTCATAGTTGTTAAGCCCTTAAACGATAATGTGCAAGGCATGGTTCGGGAAATCCACAGAGAGTTTAAGCTTAGGCTTTTGGACGCTCTGCCAGACACGTATTTCAACATAGAGCCTCAAGTGGCAGCGAGGCTTCTCAAGGGACAAGATTGGACAAGCCGCGAAACTTTTCCGCTTTCCGAATCCCAGAGGGGCAGGCTTCTTCAATATTCTGAAGGAAAACTTGCCTATGAAGGGGCATGCGACGCTGTTAAACAGCTCTTGAAAACCCATTTCATGAGCGCCGGAGAAGTCCGCATGGGCTTAGACGTGGATGCTGAAGCTAAACTTATTGCCAGGTGTCTTCAAGCTCGTTCATGGGGTCTTGTGGCGAGGGCCTTCAAAATTCAGTCTTCAAGTCTTAAGGCTGAAGTGCGCTCCTACATCGCTAAAATGGCAACTTTCTACAATGTTTGAACTGCATCAAAACAATTTTAAGGACGAAACGCACGAAATTTAGAAGCATGGAGGGCTTTGGTTCTAAAATTCCGGAGCTTAAGGTTTTTACTCTGCCAACATGTTCGAGTTGCCATGCTGCCAAACAAATAGCCTTAGAAGTTGCCCGAAAACTCGGCTTAGTCTACCGTGAAATAGACATGAACACTAAAGAGGGCTTAGAGGAAGGCTTGCACCTCCAGGTTATGAGTGTTCCAAGCATAGTTTTAAGCGACGAAGTCATCGTGGCTGGACGCCTAATCTCTAAAGAGAAGCTTGAAGAGGAAGTGCAGAAGAGACTGGCAAAGTGGCGTGCCAAAGCCTTCCAAGAAAAGCCTTAAGAGTTGAACAGCCCTTGACGGAGGAGGAGGTTAAAAAGGCTTTAACGGTGTTCAATTACGCGGAGAAATTCAAAACAAGCCTTATTGTGGCTTCAAGTTTACTAGAGCTTTTGGGCGAAATCAGAGAAGAAGCAGAACTGGCTGGAGCGGAGAGGCTGCTCACAGCCTACTTTAACGCCTTAATCTTGGAGGTCAATATCGCGGCTAACGCCTCAAAAGTTGAAGGGTTTAGGGAAATCGCCACAAACCTTCAAAAAGCCATTGAACATGTGAAGCAGCACAACCCCATCGTGGCGCAGAGGCTTGTCTCGGAAGCCATTTCCATGGCGACAACCCACGGCAACTGGGCGGCACAAAAGCTTAAAGAGAAAAATCTTATCTAGTCTAGCCTAAGGCTTTCCCAGCCTTTAGCCTTTCAAAGTGGAAGAGGTATTCCTGGGCGTAGCCAGCAAAACGTCCAAAATAGTTCCGACCAAAAAGGCTTAGCTTTTCATACTCCGCCTTTGTCAGCGACTTTTTGAAGGAAACCCTTCTCACAAAGGTTTCGTCAAAATGGCTTGCATAATACTTTGTGATTATGCGTTTCATCCAAACATCCACCGGAAACGCTTCAAGCTTTTCAAGAGAGAAAAGCAGAACACAGTCAGCTACCTTGGGACCGACGCCGGGCAAAGCGAGCAGCTTTTTTCTGGCTTTTTCGAAGGGTTCCACCTTTAGCTCTTCAATATCGAATTCCCCGTTTACAACGCGTTTGGCTGTCTCCATCACATATTTGGCTCTGTAACCCAAACCGCAGCTGGCAAGTTCTTGAAGACTTGCTTTTGCAAGGCTTTGCGGTGTTGGAAAAGTGTAGAAGACATGACCGTTAAAAGTTGTTTTTTCTCCAAGCTTTTTGGAAAGGTTGAAGAGCATTCTTTTTATGGCGGGTATGTTCTTGTATGTGGCGCAGATGTAGGATACCAGGCATTCCCATGGGTCTTGGCGTAAAATCCTCAACCCTTTAAGGGCTTTAACCGCCTCTTCCATGTGCTTGTCTTTTGAAATTTGCCTAAGAATCAGAGGCAAGTCATCCTTTAATCCAAAATATTTTTCCACAAACTCGGGGTTTGCATTTTCAAACTCGAGAACACTGTCTCCTTGTCGCACCTTAAAGGGTTTGTCGGCGACTATGCCATACCACCATTCGCCATTCTTCTCCCAACGAAAAGCTTGCCCACAGCAAAGAGTTAAATCCAAATCAAAAGGTTGATCGGACGCTAAAACGATTTTCTCCATGACAATTATCACTCTTCATCAATAAACATGTCTGATGTGGGCGTTTCAGGCGGCAAGCCTTTGCGTTCACGAATGTGCCGTATAACTTCGGCGGCAATGTTTTCTGGGACCTTTTCCCAGTGGCTAAAGGCGCACTGCCAAAAGGCGTGTCCAGAGGTGGCTGAACGCATTTCAGCCGACAAGCCAAAGGTTTCAGCAACCGGAATCAAACCATCAATAACGGTTAAAATGCCCTTCTGCTCCGAAGCCAAAATTTTACCACGTTTTTTGGTGATTATTTCTATGCAGTCGCCGACCCACTGGGCTGGAACTGAAACGTCGATGTGGTAAACCGGCTCAAGCAGAACTGGCTTAGCCGTCAAAAACGAGCCCAGTATGGCTCTGCGGATGGCTGGCATTATCTGGGCTGGACCCCGATGCACCGGATCCTCGTGAAGTTGAGCGTCCACAAGTTTGACTTTAATCCCGCGAATGGGTTCTTCGCATAGTGGTCCAGCTCTGCATGCCCACTTGAAGCCAGCAATTATCATTTCCCTTGCCTCTTGAAGGTATTGCACGCCTTTTGTCACGTCTACAAGAATGTTGCGGTGCTCGTCTATGGCCCAAACGTTTCTTGCTTCTTCAGCGGGCCAGCCGGCCTCCTTGAAGAGCATGTTGCCTATCTGTTTTCGTCCCATTTCTTCGGTGATTTCGCCCTTTTCTATGAGGTTTATGACTTTCTCTTCGAGCGGTTCAACTTGAACCCAGAACCTGTTATGTCTGTTTGGGCTTTTTGCCATGGCTGTTTCGCCTTTTCCAGAGATGCTTTCCCGATAGACGACTAGGGGTTTTGATGTTATAAGCTCCAAGCCTCCACCATAATCCTGCAAAAACTTGACGGCAATTTCAAGGTGGAGCTCGCCCATTCCGCTTAACAAGTATTCGCCAGTCTCCCTGTTTATAGTTGCCACAAGGTTCGGGTCTTCTATGGAAAGCCTGTTCATGGCTTCCACTAGACGCGGCAAGTCCTTAGGGTGCTTGGGTTCAACCGCTATGGTTATAACGGGCTCCGAAACGTATTTAATGCGTTCGAAAGGCACCATAACGTCTTTGTGGGCTATGTCCACCAGTGTCTCGCCAGCCCTAGCCAGGTCCAAGCCTAAAAGCGCAGCAATATTTCCGGCTGTTATCTTGTCGACGACTTCACGGAAGGCACCCATGTACATGGAGACTTGTTGTATGCGGTAGTCTTTGCGGGCGCCCACAAGATAAACTTGGTCGCCCTCCTTAACAGTGCCGGAGAAGAGCCTTCCAGTTGCCACGAGTCCAGCGTGGGGGTCCATCTGCGCCATTGTTATGCACATCACCGTCGGTCCGTTGTCGTCGCAGTTCAGCATGGCCTGCCCAACCTCGGAGTTTATTTCGCCTTTCCAAATTTTTGGAAGTCTATACCTTTGCGCTTCAATTGGGTTTGGAACGTTTTTGACAACCATGTCTAGGATGGCGTCATGCAGTGGAATAAGTTCCGCAAGCTTTTGGTGTTCGCCGCTGTTGTAGGCTTCTATGATGTCGCTGAACTTTACGCCTTTTTCTTGGGCTATTTTTACCGTGAAACCCCAACGATGGAGGGCTGAACCAAAAGCCACGGTCTCCTTTTGCGGGTCAACCTTCCATCTGTCCCTAAACTCCGGTTCGCCATAAACCTCTATTAGGCTGTTGAAGTCGCGGATTATCCGCAAAAACTTCTCTTGAATCTCGCTGGGCGTAAGCCTCAACTCCTTAACCAAACGGTCAACCTTGTTGATGAATAGGACTGGCCGCACTCTTTCTTCTAAGGCTTGACGTGTCACGGTTTCTGTTTGCACCATGACCTCTTCGACGGCGTCAACCACAACCACCGCGCCGTCAATAGCCCTTAAGGCTCGGGTCACCTTACCCGTGAAGTCCACGTGTCCCGGCGTGTCAACCAAGTTTATTACGTATGGGCGTCCGCCAATCTCGTGTAAGAGCGAAATGTTCGCCGTCTTAATGGTGATGCCGCGCTTTTGCTCCTCCTCCAAATAGTCTAAAGCCCGGGCTTCGCCGGCGATTCTGGGCGAGAGCAAGCCTGCCTCTGCCAAAAGTGAGTCTGTCATTGTTGTTTTGCCGTGGTCTATGTGGGCTATTATGCCAATGTTGCGAATATTCTCCTTCCTATGCATCAGTTTGAGGATTTCGCTGGTCTGCCGGAACCTTGGCAAGACAAAATCCCCGGTGCTTGGCTTCTGGACAATCAGCAAACGGTTAAGAGACAAGGTTTAACGTAGCCTTAAAAGTCTTGTGCTTTCATGCAAAAAGTTAATATGGTTCAGTTCTCTTTTGCATGTAGCCTAACCTCGGCGAGCAAGTGGATGAAATGTCTGCTGGAAAACCATGCAAACAACCTTCAGTTTTCAAGCTTTTGGTTAGCGTGAGGTATGCCTAATCATGGGACGCTATAGGCAAATAGAAGACATAGTTAAACTGATGACTCAAACGGAACGGATAAGAAACACAAGCATCATCGCACACGTAGACCACGGAAAAACCACTCTCTCAGACAGCCTTTTGGCGGCGGCTGGCATCATAAGCGAGCAAGTCGCCGGCCAGAAGCTTTTCCTAGACTCTTGGGAGCTTGAACAAAAAAGGCAAATGACAGTTTTCGCCTCCAATATAAGCCTAGTCCACACCTACAAAGGCGTCGACTACCTCATAAACCTAATCGACACGCCCGGCCACATAGACTTCAGCGGAAACGTAACCAGAAGCCTAAGAGCCGTGGATGGCGCCTTAGTGGTTGTGGACGCTGTTGAAGGCCCCATGACTCAGACTGAAACTGTTTTGATGCAAGCCCTCCGCGAGAGAGTTAAACCCATCCTTTTCATTAACAAAGTTGACCGTTTAATACGCGAACTGAAGCTTTCCCCAGAAGAAATACAGAAAAGATTTGCAAGGATAATCACACGAATAAACACCATTATTGAGAAGTATGCGCCACCTGAGCACAAGAAAGACTGGCAGGTTAAAGTTGAAGATGGACGCGTTGCCTTTGGCTCGGCACTTCACAAGTGGGGCTTAAACCTACCACACATGAAAGAAAAAGGCATAACCTTCAAAGAAATAATCGAGGCTTATCAAGGCGAACCAGAAGAAGTTGGACGGAAGGTGGAGGCTCTCAGCAAACGCATACCCGTCTACGACCCGATACTGGACATGTTCTGCGAACATCTCCCAAGCCCCCTGGAGGCCCAGCCCTACAGGCAGAGCCAAATCTGGCCAGGCGACCCGAACAGCCCAACGGGCAAGGCCATGGCTAAAGTTGACCCCAACGGGCCTTTGCTAATGTGTGTCACGTTCATCGAGGTGGATCCTCACAGCGGCGTCGTCGCCATTGGGCGAGTTTTCAGCGGCACCGTGGAGAAGGGCAAGGTTGTTCGCCTCGTGACAAGCCGACAAAAAGGCACGATACAGCAGGTTTACATGAGCATGGCCACCGACAGAGTTATCGTTGAGCGGATTCCAGCCGGCAACATTGCAGCATTGTCGGGTTTGCCTTCCATACACGTGGGCGAAACCATAGCCGAAGAAGGCGTCGAAACAGTGCCCTTCGAAGCCTTAAAGTATGTTTCAGATCCCGTCGTCACAGTGGCCGTTGAACCTGAAAACGTTAAGGACCTGCCGCTTTTCGACAAGGTTATCCACAAGATCACGCTTGAAGACCCGAACCTCCACTTCAAGATAGACAAGGAGAGCGGCCAATACTTGTTAAGCGGAATGGGCGAACTCCACTTAGAGGTTACAGCCTACCGCATGCAAGAGGCTGGCCTAAAAGTGAAAATGAGCAAGCCCATAGTGATCTACCGTGAAACCATAAGCCGCGACTACAAGGGCCCGCCGGTTATGGGCAAAAGCCCAAACAAGCATAACAGGCTTTGGGTAACCGTTGAAAAGCTTCCAGAAGAGGTTATAGAAGCCGTCAAAACGGGCAAGATTAATGAGATGCAAACCCGCGACGAACGCCAGAAAATCCTCATGAAAGAGTTTGGCTGGTCAGCTGAAGACGCCCGCAACGTGATTGCCATCGAGGGCACAAACATACTGGTTAACAGGATTAAGGGCAGACAATATGTTGAAGAAGTATTAGACCATGTGAAGTCCGGGTTCCGCGACGCCGTCATGACGGGTGTTCTAGCCAAAGAACCCATGTACGGGCTTAAGGTAAACCTTGAAGACATCCTAATCCACGAGGATCCAGTACACAGGGGCCCAGCCCAGATTCTGCCGATGACGTGGCGCCCTATTTGGGGAGCCTTCCTCCTAAGCGAGCCAAAGCTCTTGGAGCCTATTCTAAGCTTTGAGTGTAAGGTGCCAAACGACTTCGTCAGCCCAGTGATTTCGCTGTTGCAGAAGCGGAGGGGCAGAATCCTTGACATGGTTAACGAGGAAGACATGGTCATAGTGAAAGCGGAACTACCAGTGGCAGAATCATTCGGAATAGCCGACGAACTCCGCTCATCAACACAGGGCAGAGCCTTCTGGGCAACCCAGTTCAGCCGATGGGCACCAGTACCCGAATCCATGCAGGCAGACGTGATACGGCAAATCCGCGAAAGAAAAGGTCTACCGCCAACACCGCCAAAACCAGAAGAGTTCATCGAAGAAGAATAGCGACAAAATTTTGTCGCTTTAACCCTCCCACTTTGTAGCTTTTAAATTCGGTTAGCTATAGCCTATACCATGATGGACACGATAGCCGAACCTTTACGGGTGCCTCTTGAAAAGCTTACGGATGAGCTGTACGCCACCATACTGTGTTATCCAAGGCCTAGCAAAACAGAGCTACAAAAACGATTGAAAGAGCTTAAGAGGCTTAGCGTTTCAGCCGTCGAGTTCAGCGGAGAAAAACAAGTCCTGAACCTCCACGTTTTGGGGAAAGGATGTGTCGGCTTAGTGGTGAAAGCCTACAAGGCAGGTGGCGAGGCCACCGCTATAAAAATCCGGAGGGTGGACGCGGATCGTTCCATGATGCAACACGAAGCTGAAATGCTTAAAGTAGCCAATTCGGTTGGCGTTGGACCGAAGCTTTTGGATTTTAGCAGAAATTTTCTCGTCATGCAGTTTGTAGATGGCGACTTGTTTCCCAAATGGCTGGAAAGTTGCAGAGGCAAAACACGTTTGAAAAAAGTTTTGAGAGATGTTCTGGAACAGTGCTGGCGTCTTGACAGTGTGGGCTTAGATCATGGAGAGTTAAGCCATGCTCCAAAACACATTATCGTGGACAAGCAAGACAAACCGGTCATAGTGGATTTTGAAACAGCAAGCCTAAACCGTAAGCCATCAAACGTTACCTCAATTGCACAGTTTCTATTCATAAACGGTGTCGTGGCTGAAGAAGTGAACAAGAAGCTTGGCGAAAAAGACAAAAAAGCCCTAATAGAGGCGTTGAGGCGATATAAGACTGAAAAAAGCCGCAAAAATTTTGAGGAGATCCTTAAGGTTTGTGGGCTCTAAACAACATAATCAACTTTAGCCTCTTCGCCTTTCTCCTTTGTTCCGCCATCGCCCAGTTCGAGCTTCAACTCGTTTAAGAGCTGGGTTAAATCTAGCCAAGTCTCCACTTGAAGTTGTCTAGCAATTCGTCTTTTCTCATAAAGTAGGGGTATAAAATCCACGAACAACCAACCGTAAGATTCAGCCAAATGATGGTTCTCTCCTTTCTCCCATCAAAATAGAGAATTATTCTCGGCTTATAACCTTGTATGGAAGAATCTTCTAGTCAGAAGGAGCATGGACGGTTTTAACAGTCTTGTTGAAAAAGTTTAAAACATGCTTTTCTGAATCTAGCCCACGGTGTTTGGATGGTTATACGCAGAGAGGAGATGCAGGAAATAGCCAAAAAATACAAGGAACCCATAGGGTTAAACTTGGGTTCACATTCGGCTTTGGATGCTTGGCAGGGGCAACGCAACTACGGTTTGAGGAGCATAATTTACACAACACCTGGAAGAGCCCGCATATACCTCCAGAACCCAATGGTTGGAAAACCCGACGAGCCTATTGAAGACTTGCCAAGCCTTGTGAGACGGGACATCCGCGTGGTAAACGACCCGAAAGACATCAAAAAGAATGGTGATTGGAAAAGCGTGATCTTGATTCTTGACAGGTACTCGGATATTGTAAAGTATGTGGACGAGCTTGTGGATTTGGAGTGTTTGCAGATTCCAAACAGAGCCTTTTCGGTTTATGTTGGCGGAGACGAATATTGCAGTGTGATTGAAAACCAGTTTGCTGTTCCCATAGTCGGCTCAAGAACCCTCTTGAAAATCGAAAATCGAGGCGAAATCGAGAAAGACTATTACTGGTTTGCAGAACAGGCAGGCATCCCATACCCGAAATCATACAAGTTTGAGGTAAGAAAGGGCGGAATAAGGTTTAAAGAGTTTATTGATGAGCCTATGCTGTTGAAGGCGGAGCATGCCCACAGAAAATTCGAAAGAGAATTCATATTTGCAGCAGACTCGAAGGATTTGGAGGAAAAAGTTGAAAAAGAGGTTAAAGCTGGAAACCTTGACGAAGAATCATTGAAAAATGCCCGTGTGGAACAAATTGTTCTTGGACCCCATGCTAACTTTAACTTCTTCTTCTCGCCGCTAGACGCTAAAAGCGAATGGGGCGACGTGGAAGAATGGTTCGCCAAACTTTACAATGTGACAATTGAGGAGGCTAGAATATGCCTAGCCAACCAGTTTCTATCCATAGATGAACGCAGAGAAACAATCCTTGACGGTTTGAAAAGGCTCCCGTTAGAGGTTCAACAGAAAATCAAGAGGGTTCCATCCTTCGAGGTTACAGCTCATGCCATGCTAAGCCTAAGGGAATCCCTCCTAAAAGATGTGCAACGCTACGCAGACCGCTTCCTATTGGCGTGCAGAGAACACGAGCCGCCCGGCATAATAGGCGCATGGTGTCTACAAACGCTTATCACATGGGACCGAATATCAAAATACGAGCTGAAACCAACGATTAAACTGGACTACACAAGCGGCGTAGAAGCCAAAACAGCCGCAGACTACGGCTTATACGATGTGCCAGAGGAGCGGGACCCATACATGCACATACCCGTAACGCAGGATGTGGCGCTACGTCATGGCGGAGGAACCAACGTCCACATGGGCATAGGCTCCCAATATGCTAATGCGAAATACAAGAAGCCCATGAGCACCGGGGACCGCATAGCCCTAGAAATAAGGCGAGCGTGGAAAACGAAACAACTCCACGAAATAGTAACTTAGAAGGCTTAAGCTTCCAAAAAATTCTTCATTATCTCGGCGAGATTTGGCACGTCAAACATTTTTCTGCCAGTTATTTCGTTTGCCGCCGCCATGTACATTTGGCTTATCAGTGTTTTCAGTTTTGGCTCCAGCTTCGGTGGTTGAGCTTTCACCAGCGTTCTCCAGTCTTTTATGCCTTGTTCTCTGGCTTTTTGTTTCGCTTGTTCCACTTGTTTTGCCCATTCCGTTTGCCTATAATATGTGCGAGCAACCTCCTTGCTGACGTGTAAGCCTTGATGGGTGAATCTGCACTCGTCCAGTGTGCCAACAACATCCGCCACCATAAGCCGTCTTTTGTCGTCGAAGGCTAGCTCTATTTTGCCGTCTTCGTTCACCAAACCCGCCTTAGAGGCTATCTCCGTAATGGTCTCATCCACCCTAAGAAGAACTTCTTTAATCTTCTGCACTTCATCATCCGTTAATCCCGCTAACTGCTGGGCTTCCCGCCACGTTATGTAGCGGTCGCTTTCCTCAAATTTTGTGCTAACGTCGAAAATAGGTTTGGCAAGCCTTTCACCAGGTTTCGGATAATGGTCTAAGCCCAGCTCTTCGAGGGTTACTAGACCTTGTTCAAGCCGTTTGAAAACTGATGAGCCTTCTGGCAAGCCGTTGCGGTAAATTATTTCCAATGGGATTAGAAAATTTTTGAGTTTGGGCGTGTAAATGCTGTAGTCGTACCTTAGTTTGCCGTCCTCCCCCACGTAGGCTTTGGGCTTATAGACGTTTACGAGATGAAACTCCATAATGTTTGTTGGCTCTTCAAGCTCGTCGAAGCGCACAAGTTTGCCCCTCTTGTCCACGAGTCCCCGGTAATGAGTTTTAATGCCCCTCTCTTCGAGTTTTTCAAAGCAGTAAGCTCCCATAAGACATAGGGCGGCGCCTTTCCCGTCTATGTGGTCGGGCATTTCACCCCAATCAAAAACCGAATAGCGGTCTGAAAAGTGGAACCTGCCAATCCCCATGCGGGTTTTAGTTGGCTTCTTCACAACTTCAAGGTCTTTAACGCTTCCCACGCGCCACACCCTTTTTAACGGACTGATCCGCCTGTTCAATTTCTTCCTTTTTGGCGTTTTGGTAGGCTTTCACCCGCTCCTCAAGTTTTTTGTCGGTCAACGCGAGAATTTTAGCCGCAGCAATAGCGGCGCCCTCCGGCTCGATAATCACAACTGAGCCTACGCCGCTTGGAACCCTAAGCGAAGAATAAATGTCCGCGCCCGCAAACTTCTCCGAATAAGGTGGACAAGCAATAACTGGTTTGGTGGTGTTTGCGTCCACAAAAGCGCTTAAGGCATTTGATCTTCCAGCCACAGTAATGTAAACAACATTTTCATTTTCGTACTCTCTAATGATTTTGAGAACTTTTTCAGGCGTTTTATGGGCTGAAGCCACCCGAAACTCGTAGGCTAAGCCAAATGCCTCCAAGTGTTTGCCAATCTCCCTCGCAAACTCCAAGTTTCTTTCCGAACCCATTAAAACAACAACTTTTCCAGTCATTAAACTTCACGGAAAGGACTTTTGCCAAGCACCCTTATTAGCCTTATCTACATAGGCGTATCCAACAAAACCTTTAAGCCCAAAGCCACTCTCAGTTATTTACCGGTGAAAGGCGCCGTGTCCGCCGAGAAAAGGCGGAAACGCAGCCTCCTAGACGAACTTTTCGGCGGTTCACTGTTCAACGAAATAGAAAGCCTCTTTAAGGATTTAGAGAAAGCCGAACTTTCAAGCGGCTACTCAATAAGTGTAGTCCAAACACCAGAAGGCACAAAAGTCAAAGCTAAAGTGGGTAAAGACGTAGATGTGAACGCCCTCCGCAAACAGCTTGAAAAGCAGTATCCAAACGCCAAAATAGAAATAGAAGGCGGACGCCAAGAACCACTAATAAGAGAAGCTTCAACAAAACCAATAAAAGAAGAGGAAAAAGAAAATTAAGACGAGAAACTATTTTGTTTCTTTGCTTTTAAGAACCCCGCCAACAGCGAAATGCGATTTGGGCATGTCAATGAATTGAATCCAAACAACTTCTTTGGGCACTCCAAGAATCTTTACGAGGGCATCTGTAAAAGCCTTCGCAATTTCTTCCCTTTGCTTTTCCGTCCGTCCTTCAAGCAAATGTACCTGAACAAAGGGCATTTTTCCAACCTCCAAGCGCTTTGATATTGGAGCCATTAGAACGTAAAATAGCTTTCCCTACAAAACTTCTAGTCAGAGGTATCCCCTTTTCGCAGCTAGCTCCGCGCTTAAAAGTCCGGCTCCGGCGGCGCCTCTTATCGTGTTGTGACCTAAACAGACATATTTGATTGTTAACACGGGGTCTTCTCTGATTCTTCCAACAACTACGCTCATTCCGTTTCCCTCTTCTCTATCAAGCCTGGGTTGAGGCCTATCCGCTTCTTCCCTAACCACAATTGGGTTTTTAGGAGCCGATGGAAGGTTAAGCCGCTGAGGCTCTCCTTTAAAGGTTTTAAACGCCTTTTTCACATCCTCCACGGACGGCTTCTTCTCAAGCTCTACAAAAACGCATTCTAGGTGACCGTCCTTAACGTCCACACGATTGCAGCTTGCGCTCACCTGAATTTTCGCTGGGCTAATTTTGTCACCATTGAACTCGCCCAAAATCTTTAGAGTTTCCTGTTCAATCTTCTCCTCTTCTCCGGGTATGTACGGCAAAACATTGTCAATAATGCTGAGAGATGGCACGCCCGGAAAACCCGCCCCGCTGAGGGCTTGCATTGTCGAAACAACAACCTTCTTCAAGCCAAACTGTATTAACGGTTTTAGGGTAATTGCTAACTGGATGGTTGAGCAGTTCGGGTCTGTAGATATAAAACCACCCCAGCCTCTTCGTTCCCTCTGAATTTTCACAAGCTCCAAATGATCTGGATTCACCTCAGGTATTAGTAAGGGGACGTCCTCCTCAAGCCTGTGGACACTTGCCTTGCTAAAAACTGGATAAGTTTTGGCAAACTCGTCTTCCAACGGACCTGCAACATCCGACGGCAACGCTGAAAAAACAAAGTCGATGTTTCCAGCCTTTTCAACAGACTTGACGTCAATGTTCACCACGGGCATGTCGGCTATTTCCCGCGGCATCTCACACTCCAATATCCAAGTGCATGCCTTGCCATAGGGCTTTCCAGCCGACTTTTCAGAAGCAGCAAGCACCTCAATCTCAAACCATGGATGATTATGAAGCAGTTGAATGAACCTTTGACCCACAGCACCCGTCGCCCCGAGAATCGCAACTTTCCACTTCACTTTAACCCACCCCCCTCAAGGTTGCGTCTTTACAATTAAATTCGGCTTTATTACTCTATTCGCCAGAACCTTCACCAGCTTCTCAAGATAATCATGGTGTTTGTCTTTATGACGCCGTCTATTTTGCGGATTTTCTCGATGCACTCGTTGACTTCGGCTATGCTCATGGCGGATATTATAACTGCAATGTCATACTCGCCTGTAACTTCGTACACAGTATCAACGTGGGGTATCTTTAACAATTTAGCCGAAATCTCAGAGGTAGGAATCGAGGGATTCACCGAAACCAGCGCTATGGCTTCAGCGCCCTCAGAAAGCGAAAGCTTCAACGTAAACCTCTTGATTATGCCAGAACTAACAAGATCTTTAATTCTTTTTCTAACGGCGCCCTCTGACAAGCCTACGGCCTTTCCAATTTCGCCGTATGTGGCTCGCCCATTCTGCTTAAGGATTTGAATGATCTTCCTATCTATTTCGTCCATTCTTATCACTTGGTACGTTTTTCGAACTTATTTTAAATAAACTTTACTGAATATTTAAAATTTTTTCCGAAATTCTTATAAACTTGACCGATTTCTATACCAAAAGTTCTCATCACTTGGAGGAGCCCATGGAAAGCATGTTTAAGGGCTGCTATACTGCGCTGATAACTCCCATGCTTAAGAACGGAAGAGTGGACGTTGAAGGGCTTCAAAGCCTGATAGAGTTTCAAATATCCCAAAGAGTTAGCGGTGTTCTCGCTGTTGGAACAACCGGCGAAAGCCCAACATTAAACCCAAAAGAACAACTGCTTGTCATTGAAAAAACTTACGAATTTAGCTCCGACAAACTGCTGACTATCGCTGGGACAGGTTGCAACTGCACCCGTAAAACGTTAGAGAATACCAAAAAAGCCTACGATATCGGCGTGAAAGCCTTTCTGCTTGTAGACCCATATTACAATGGACCAAGCTCTTTAGAGATTAGACGCGAATATGTCACCCCAGTGGCTGAACGTTTTCCAGACGCTCAGATAATTCCATACGTTATCCCCGGGAGAACTGGAACACAGCTTTTGCCACATGACCTTGCAATCCTTCATAGGGAACACCCAAATGTTAGAGCCGTGAAAGAAGCTACAGGCGATTTTGAAAACATGAAATTGACAAGAAAGTTGTGTGGAGAAAACTTCGACATATTGTCAGGTGACGACGATAAAACCTTCAAAATGATGGCAGATGATGCAATCAAGGCTTCCGGAGTCATCTCTGTTGTGTCAAACATTGCTCCAGCCGCCGTCCAAAAGATGACAAAGCTGCTACTAGAGAGAAGAGTGAACGAAGCTCTGGAAATCTGCCAGAAACTGAATCCATTATTCCAAATAGTAACTGTGAAAACGATTGAGGAAACGTCTCTCGGCGAAGTTGTTGTCAGGGCGAGAAACCCCCTGCCATGTAAGACTTTAATGAATATTCTCGGGATGCCCTCTGGTCCTTTGAGGCCGCCTCTTGGAAAGATGACGCGGAAAGGCTTGGATGTCGTTTTGAAAGCAGCTAGGGAAGTTTACGAGAAAAATCCTGAAATCCTAACCCCAATTGAAAACTTCTTTGACGTCGACTTGTCCGAGAGGCTTTACAACGAAAAGTGCTGGAAAGGGTTGACTTATGATTAAGATTTGCGTGGCTGGCGCCACTGGGAAGATGGGGCGGACAGTTATCTTAGAAGCCTTAAACAGAAATTTTGAAATTGTTGGAGCCGTAGCCTCTCAAAACAACCCTGGACTCGGCAAGACGCTATGTGAGTTGAAGATATGCGATTTGGATGTGCCACTTTATGGACCTTCAAGGCTTAGGGAGGCATTGGAGAAAGCGGATGTCTATTTGAGTTTCACCACACCGGAGGTTGAGTTGGCTAATATTCCCGAAGCCGCAAGCATGGGTAAGAGGATAGTTATGGGCACTACTGGTTTTACTGAGGAACAGTTGGATAGACTTAGAACGCTTGTTTCGTCAAGGGTTCCGGCTGTTTTTGCTTCAAATTTTTCCATAGGCGTGAACTTGGTGTTTAAAATGCTTCGTCAACTGGTCCATCTGCCAAGCGAATATGAAATTAGCATTGTGGAGGCACATCACTCAAAGAAAAAGGATGCGCCAAGCGGAACAGCTTTGTCCATGGCGAAAATTATCTCGGCCTCCAAGGGCTACAGCAAGATGGTTCATGGAAGAGAGAAAACGTCTCTGCGAACAAATGAGGAACTTGAAGTTTTATCGGTGAGGGCTGGAGGAATACCGGGAATCCACGAGGTGATAGTGGCTGGACCATACGATATGATTTCCATAAGCCACATGGCTTTTTCAAGAAACGCTTTCGCATTAGGCGCGCTCCACGCTGTAGAATGGGTGATGAAACAGAAACAACCCGGAGTGTACTCAATGGAAGACGTGTTAGGCATTTGAACCGCTAGTCTAGCCCAGAGGGAAAGCGTCTTGGTTAAGAAAAGAGTTATTGTGAAATTTGGCGGAGCAGAACTACGCTCTGGAGAGTCTTTTAGACAAGCTGCTGAGATGGTTAAGGCAGCGGACTTCGAAGAAGTGGTGGTTGTTGTCTCCGCCATGGAGAAAACAACAGACAACCTCATCAACCATGTTAGACAAATCGGAAAAATTAGCGAAGCAGACTACGCCGACATTGTTTCGATGGGTGAAAGAATCAGCGCCAGAATGTTCAGTTCAGCTCTTAACACGGTTGGCTTAAACTCAACATATTTCGACCCTCAAAGTCCAAGTTGGCCAATAATAACGGACTCAAATTTTCTGGAGGCGGAGCCGGACCTCGAAGAAACCAGAAGGAGGGTTGAAACCTTTGTTGAGCCTCTTTTAGGCGAATGTGTACCAATTGTGTGCGGCTTTATTGGCAAGAATAGGAAGGGACGCATAACTCTTCTGGGCAGGGGTGGAAGCGACATAACCGCAACCTTGCTTGGCAACTGCTTAAATGCTGATGAAATAATTCTCGTGAAAAACACTGAGGGCGTTTTGTCTGCCGATCCATCGCTTGTTCCTGACGCTAAGCCTCTGCAAGAAGTAACAGTCGAGGAAATGTTTTCGTTAGCCCAAGGTGGAGCTAAAATAGTTCATCCAAAAGCCCTCAAATACAAGCTTCCCCACCAAAAATTGAGAGTTGTCAGTTTTAATAACGGATTGTCCTCCAATGGAACTGAGATTATAGGCGCATTTTCAAACCCTTTTGAAGTTAGAAGACATAACGGCTTATGTGCTGTAACCCTCGTAGGGGAGCTCAACGCGTCAGCTATTGGAAAAGCCTTGACGACTTTTACTGATGGAAAAATTGCTGGTTTGAGCACTGGCAGAAGCTCCATTACAATATTTACGGAAATAAGCGATAAGAAAACTTTGCTTTCGCAGTTATGTAAGATAGGCGAGTTTAAGGATGTAAGCATAAAAGAAAATGTTGGCGCAATAGAAGTTTTAAGCCCAGAGTTTATTGAATCTCCGGGATGGGTTGCCAAGATATCCAGTGCCCTCGCTGAGAATGGAATAAACATTGTGGAGATTTCTTCAAGCAAAGCGACAATCGCCGTTTTTCTTGAAGAAAAAGATTTGGAAAAGGCGCTAGAAGCCATTAAAGCTCTTAAAGGCTAGGGGAGACTTTCAATGAATGCACTGAAAAACCCACTGGAAAACGTTGGCGGCGAACTCTACATAGATGGTGTTTCAACAGTTAAACTGGCGGAAACTTTTGGGACACCTCTTTACGTGATTAGCGAGAACAAGATAAGAGAAAACTATAGGAGGCTGCGTGAAGCCTTCTCAAAAAGGTATGGCAAGTTCAGAATTTTATATTCTGCCAAGGCTAACACGAACATTTCGGTTCTAAAAATTCTCCATAGCGAGGGAGCATACGTGGACACTGTAAGTGCAGGCGAAGTCTACTTAGCCATGAAAGCGGCTTCAATCCTAGTAAAATTTTGTACACTGGGGTGAATGTTGGAGATAAGGAACTGCAATATGTTCTAAGCGAGGGAGTCATGGTTAACGTGGATTCCTTGTCTCAGCTTGAGAGGCTTTTTAGGCTGGGTGTTCCGGAAACACTTTCATTTAGAATAAACCCAGAACGTGGTGCGGGACACCATGAATACGTGGTGACCGCCAGCAAACATGCAAAGTTTGGGATGGATGAAGACTCCGCTTTCAAAGCCTATGAGACTGCGGAAAAAGCTGGCGTGAAAAGGTTTGGGATCCACATGCACATAGGTTCAGGAATTATGGATGTAGCCCCCTACCTCAAGTCTGGAGAACGCCTCCTCGAGATTGCTTGGAAAATTAACAATAAACTTGGAATAAACTTCGATTTCATCGACTTCGGAGGAGGAATGGGGATTCCCTATAAACCAGAAGAAAAAGAGCTTAACCTCGACGCCTTTGCCAGTAAGCTGGTTGAAATGTTCACAAGCAAGCTGGATGAGTACTCGCTAGGACAGCCCGAACTCTGGATTGAACCTGGACGGTTTATAGTTGCTGAAGCCGGAGTTCTTCTAACAAGGGTTAACGCGATAAAAAGTGTTTCCAGCAAGAGATTTGCCGGAGTTGATGCCGGGTTCAACACGCTTATAAGACCCGCCATGTACGGGGCGTATCACCATATTCTTGTCGCAAACAAATTGAATGAACAGCCAACAGAAACCTATGATGTTGTTGGTCCAATCTGCGAGTCTGGCGATGTTCTTGCCAAAGACCGCCATCTGCCGAAGATATGTGAAGGCGATTTGCTTGCGATTTTAAACGTGGGCGCCTACGGTTTTTCCATGAGCTCGCAGTATAATTCTAGGCCGAGACCCGCCGAGGTGCTTGTTAAAAATGGTAAGTACACCTTGATACGGGAGGCTGAAACCTTCGAAGACTTAATTAAGAGGCAGAGGATCGCGGAATGGTTAGAAGGATAAGTTTTTGGAAGATGCATGGGCTTGGAAACGACTACATAGTGATTGATAACCGAGGCAAAGCGCTAATTGAAGAGGAGCTGCCAAACCTAGCAGTTAAGCTATGTAAGAGAAGAATTGGGATAGGTGCTGACGGCCTACTGCTCGTGTATCACTCCCAAAGGGCTGACGTGAAAATGAGAATCTTTAATTCAGATGGATCGGAAGCTGAAATGTGTGGAAACGGCATTCGATGTCTCGCTAAATATTGTTTTGAAAACGGTTTAGTATGGAAGACTTCCCTCCTTGTGGAAACATTAGCCGGCGTCAAAGTGTTGGATCTCAAATTGGAAGGTGATAAGGTAAAATCTGTAAGAGTTAACATGGGTTCTCCAAGCTTTAAGCCCGAGGAAATCCCCATTAAATGGAATGACACTTTCATAGACAAGCCCATTCATGTTGGTGGAACAACCTTGAAAGCCACAGCTCTTTCCATGGGAAACCCCCACTGTGTAGTGTTTGTCGAAAATGTTGAGAGCTATCCGGTGGAAACTGTTGGACCATTGTTGGAAAACCATGAACTTTTTCCTAGGAGAACTAACGTCGAATTTGTCCAAGTATCTTCAAGAAAACTGTTGAAAGTGAGAGTTTGGGAAAGAGGAGTCGGCGAAACCATGGCTTGCGGGACTGGAGCGTGTGCAAGCGCTGTTGCCGCAAAAGTTCTTGGAAAAGTTGATGGAGGGACCCGCCGAAAAGGTTTTTGAAGGCACCATAGATCTTTAGGAGACGAACCTCTTGGAATTTGACTATTCTCAGAAGGTTAAGGCTCTCCCATCATACTTGTTTGCTGAACTAGAAAAAATAGTCAGACAGAAAAAACGGGAAGGTGTGGGATCTAATCTCCTTAAGTATAGGGGACCCGGACCTTCCGCCGCCAAAAATTGTGGTGGACGCTTTGAAGGAGGAGGTAGCCAAACCCGAGAACCATGGTTATTCGTCCAGTGAAGGGGAATACGAGTTTCGGTTGGCTGTTTCTGAATGGTACAAGAGAAGGTTTAATGTGGACTTGGACCCCGACCGAGAGGTTGTCGCCTTGATTGGGTCGAAAGAAGGCTTATGCAACATTGCAAGGGCTTTTCTCAACGAGGGAGACCGTGTATTACTGCCAGATCCTGCTTATCCAGTGTACGCTAACGGATGCACCATCCTAAACGGTGGTGCGCCGGTATACTTTCCTTTGCGTGAAGACAACGATTTTCTTCCAAATCTTGAGGATATGGATGCTGGTGGCGTTAAAATGATGTTTGTCAATTATCCCAACAACCCAACGGGCGCCGTGACATCCATTGAAAAGCTTAGAGAGCTTGTGGAGTCCGCCGTTGAAAACAAAATAATCTTGTGTTATGATAATGCCTACTCTGAAATAGTCTTTGGTGATTACCGGGCTCCAAGCGTTTTGCAAATAGACGAGGCAAGCGAGATAGCCGTTGAATTCCATTCATGTTCAAAAACGTTTAGCATGGCTGGCAGCCGAATAGGCTTTGCTGTTGGAAATGAAAAATTAATCGCCGGGCTTAAGAAGGTTAAGGCACAAGTGGATTCAGGACCGCCCAAATACATACAGTTGGCAGCTGCAAAAGCCTTGAAAATGTATGAGGAGGAAAACCCTCCAAAGTTTGTGAAGGAGGCTTGCCAAACCTATTATAGACGGGTGGAAATTCTTGTGAAAGAATAAAATGCCTTGGGATTGAAGTGTCGAATGCCTAAAGCCACATTCTATATTTGGGCTAAATGCGGCGTAAACTCTATGGATTTTGTCAAGAAAATGTTGGAAGTCGGCGTTGTCGCCACGCCAGGCGTTGGATTCGGCAGCCAAGGCGAAGGATACGTTCGCTTTTCGGCAACATGCCCAGAGGAGAGAATAAAAGAGGCGTGTGAAAGGCTTAAGAAAATTTTCTGATATACTTGATAGATGAAAATGAGTGCTAGTGCTTAGGGGACTTTGTTCATTTCCCGCTTCAAAGCCAGCGCCAAAAAGCCACTCCGCCCATCATAAACTAGTTCTGAATGTAAAGCCCTAGCAGCCTTTTCAGCGTCCACTTCCTGAACATACAGTTTTAATGAATTGGTGTCTGCTGAAAGTGTTAAAATAGAAATGCCATATCTTTTGACTACTTCTAAAACTCTTGGAATGTTGTCCCAGATTTTTGAAGGTTTTTCAGCCACCATAGTAATACAAGCAATCGGCAAGTTTCCTTCGTAAACGTTGCTTTTTGGGGCGGATCCTTGGACAACCGTCCCACCTTCACTCAATATTCTGCATTTGTAACTCGTGATTCTGACCTTGAAGGAACCATCTAAAAACTTTAATGATTTTGTGTGGATGAATTTGGCGCCAACGTCACATAGGTTTGCAAGTTTTTCAGCATTTATCTCCTCGATTATTTTTGGATCTGGAACAACTTTGGAATCGGCGGACAACACACCCGCCACGTCCGTAACGATTACGACTTCGCAAGCACCTATGGCTTTGGCGACTAAGAAAGCCGTTGTGTCGCTTCCGCCCCTACCAAGCGTTGTAATTTCTCCACGTAGAGTTTTACCGACGAAGCCCGGTATCACAGGCACAACATTCTCTTTGAAAAGCTTTTCCAGTTTGCTTCGAATCCTAGGTAAACACTCCCCCTCCATAGGGTTGGCGTCACCAAAACAGTCGTCCGTTATTATTGGCCAGTCGCTATCCGATGGATCTAGAAATTTCGCATTTACGCCTTGGGCTTTTAGAACTGTCGTGAAAAGCCTTGCGCTTGTTCTTTCCCCCATAGCAATTACTTCGTCCAAATCTTTTCTAGAGATGTTTTCACCGCACGCCTTGCAACAGTATTGGATAAGCATGTCTGTTGTGTTTCCAACGGCGGACACAACAATGACTGGCTGCCTACCGGCTTCCAGTTCTAAAAACACTTTTTCAGCCAACTGTCTTGCTTGTCCGCCATCAGATAGGGATTTCCCACCGAACTTGAACACAATTTTTGTGGTTCCATTTCCGTTGTCGAGGTCTTTCAACCTCCTTTCCAAAGACTAATCAGTTTAGGAATCTCTCCAGCCAAGGCAACCTTCCCTTTATAGATTATCATAACGCCTTCAACACCTTCGATGGACTGGGCTTTTTCCACCCCTTTTCTTATAGCATGGTCTGGGTTGTTTCCCCGTGCAACATTGCACACCGCTGTGGCGGCGGCATCCGCTAAACCTGCATTCTTGGCGAAAACTGTTACGGCTTCAGCCTCTCCAAAGCTTAATGCATGTCCATATACGCCTGAGCTTGTGGCTATACCAGCAGGGAACTTCTCAACCCTAAACCCAAGCTTTCCAGACAACAGAGAATCTCCAGCTAAAAGGGCAACATCCACCGGAGTTTCGGAAACCGCCGCTACCTCTCCACCGTTTTCGACTATCGCTGTTTTCGCTCCACATTCAAGCATAGCCTCAACAGCCAGGTCGGCTAAGATTCCGGCAACAGAGGCCATAGGTCCAACACCAGCCTTCGCAGAAGCCCAAGCCATCAGCCGGACAACGTCCGGCCCATCAGCTATTTCCAGCGGTTTTAATGCGTACAGAAAATCTGCATGCGACTTAATGTAAGACTCTAGTTGTTTACGATGGTAGGCTATCGTATCCTCGGCCACTTTTAAGGCTTCGGGTTTGTCGGCTATTATTGTACACGCTGTCTCTTTGATTCTAAACTTTTTCCTAGCCAAAGTTTCAGCCGAGCTTATCATCATTTTATCGCCCTCCTTGGACAGCCTATGCTTGGCAAGCATTCTTCGCAGTCAGCACACTTTACAAAATCCGCTCGAATTTTCCCATTTTCCTGCTTGAAAACTTCGTAGAGGCAGAGAGCCGTACACAGCGAACAGAAAACGCATTTGTTCTCCATCCATTTTCTGGGCATCAGCCGTCACCTCACTTTCATGTGATGATACTCCACATCCAATGGAAGCCTTTCAACGGGCTCTGTTAAGAAAAACGTGCCCTCACTGATCCACTTTTTGAGTTCAACCATTATTTTTCTGGCTATCTCAACACTGGAAGTGCAAGCCGTTTTTACGCTCTTACCTTCAACTTCAACTTTTCCAGACTTCAACTCTGCATAGCTGACTTCACGGACCACCGGCTTGTTTCGGCTTTGAACCCCATAATCTAAGATCTTTACGAAAATCTCTTCGTCTCTGATTGCAACGTTTTTGGCTATTTCCATGTCAAGGATTGGTATCGGGACCCCTATGCCCACGTAAAGGGTTACACCATACCCGTGGAAGGTTGCGCCTCGCAAGTATTCAGCCCTCATTTTTTTCAAGTCACCTTTAACCATAAGGGTTCCAAAACCGCTTTTGGGGTCATGTTGGGTTCCCTCGCCGATTACATAGCCAACCCCGCCGCCAAGAAAAATTCTGGTGCCTATGCCTATCGTTCTGTATGTGGGATCGTTGATCAGCGGGTTTAGTTCGCCGCATCCAGCGTAATTTACGTTGCCGTAGTTTGGGAGTAAAATTCCCATGTAAGTGTAAAGCGTCCTGTCGGTGCTGTTTGTGGCGGCATTATACCTTTGATAACAGTTTCTGGGATTGCAGAGCACCGCTTGATTCAAATCGTGAATCTTGAACTTTGTCTCTAAAACCTTCCTTGGATAGCAGTCTGTCCCATAGGCTACTGCCTTAAGCTCTATTTCTTTGCCAGCAACCAAGTCCTCAATCACATGCCCACCGCCATATTCAAATCCCCGCGTTTCGCTAATTTTTGTGGCGCCTATGTAACAGTCCACCGCCGCATTCCCATGATAAGCCTCAACATCGTTAAGCCAAACCTTCTCCATTTTAATTGGAGGTTCGCTGTGTCCAAAGTTTAGGAAAGCGCCTGAAGAACACATGGGTCCAAAAGTAGCTGTAGTAACAACATCCACCTCATTAAAAGCTTTTTTGATGCCGCTGCTCTCAACTAATGCTTTCATTTCTTCAACTGTTAAAACTTGGACGTCTCCGCACATGATTTTCCGGTTAATTTCTGTAACGGTTCTTTGTTCGAGTTTGCAACCCTCCGATGATTCTTCATTACCAGTATTCCAAGTTAAATACTTTTTTGCGAAAAATATTCCAAAAAGAATATTAGGAACTTTCGCATTTCAATTAGAAACATGCTGCCCCTGTTAGATGAAATAGCAAGAAAGAGAAAACTCTTGGGCTTAACTCAAAAACAACTAGCAAAGATTGCTGGCGTAAGCCAATCGTTCATTGCCAAAATAGAGTCTGGAAAAATAGATCCAGCCTACAGCAAGGTGAAAGCAATCTTTGACGTTCTAGAGAAGTTGGAACTTGGAAAAAACCACACTGCCAAAGAAATTTTCCATAAAGGTGTTGTAGGCGTTCAGAAAAACGACAAAGTTGCAAAAGCCATTAGCCTAATGATGGAACACGGTTTCTCCCAGCTGCCAGTTTTCAATGGCGAAAAATGCGTTGGATGCATCTCGGAAAAAACAATACTAAGCCAGGTCACAGCAACAAAAGACCTACCACAGGTAGCCCAAAAAACAGTCGAAGAAATAATGGAAGAAGCCCCGCCACAAATAGACGAAAACGCCCCACTACCATTAATCTCAAGCCTTCTCTCCGTTTACCCAGCAGTCCTAGTAACAAAAAAGGGCAAAGTCATCGGCATAATAACAAAAGCCGACCTCTTCAAAATAATAACATAGAAAACTACAGCACGTAACAGAAGCCAAAACAATAAAAGATTTGAATTATCTGCGAAATAGATGGCTAAAACTTTTCCGAAAACGTAAATAGACAGAGGTAACCATCCAAAATATATGGGGTAGTCGTCTAGCTTGGTCTAGGATACCAGCCTGGGGCGCTGGCGATCCTGGGTTCAAATCCCAGCTACCCCACCATCCTTTATCAGAAACTACGTTTCCGATACCTTCCTTTTGTGGAAGCGTTTGATTTTGCTGTTGTATTTGTGCATTGGTTGTTTTTATGGTTTGGATTAGAATTTTAAGGTAGTTTTCACAAGCTTTTGAAACGTTAATGCCTAATTCTTGAGCTTCTCTTAAAACGGACTCTT
>JAGTQG010000008.1 GCA_018396875.1 Candidatus Bathyarchaeota archaeon | reverse complement strand
AAACACACATCAGCGTTCTCACATGGGTTTTGACTCTAAACCAAGAGGTTGAAAGGGCTGCTGCCAACATATATTGAACGCGTTTACTGGCGGCAAACCCACGGTGGCTGAGCAGCGAAGAATGGGTGGAGATCCAAGTATATGCTCTGTTTTTCAGTATTTCTATTTTCTCTTTGAGGAAGACGATGGCAAGCTTGCTGAAAGGGAGAGCAAATGTAGGGCTGGCGAAATGCTATGTGGCGAATGCAAAACCGAACTGGCCGAAAGAGTTGTAAAGTTTTTAAAAGAACACCAAAAACGCCGGGAGAAAGCCAGAACCATAATAGACAAGTTCCACCTAAAACGTTAGGGCGAGGCGTGAAAAATGAGGGAGAAAAATGTTGTTAATGTTGGGCTGTCGAACTCTGTTAGGCTTGTTCACCCCATGCACACTGTTCTTGTTTCATGCGCTGGCAAGGATGGGAAACCCAACATTATAACGCTTGCTTGGGCTATGCCAACCTCCATTAGTCCGCCGCTTGTCGCCGTGAGCATTGCGCCCCGCAGATATTCCCACAGCCTTATCGAGGAAACTGGCGAGTTTGTGGTGAACATTCCAACCATAGAGCTTTTGGACGCAACATTCTATTGTGGCATTGTTAGCGGGAGAAGCCGCGACAAATTTAAGGAAGCAGGGTTAACGCCCATGCCAGCCAGAAAAGTTAAGCCACCCATAATCGCGGAGTGCGTCGCCCATTTGGAGTGCAAGCTTTACGGCAAGTTTCCAACAGGGGACCACACAATCTTCGTTGGCGAAGTTGTTGAAGCCTACGCTAACAAAGATTGCCTCAGCGAGACAGGAAGCTACAACCTTGAAAAAGCGAGGATGATCTTCCATTTGGGTGGAGACTTGTTCGCCACGCTTGAACCGAAAATTTACAAGCCAAAAACATAAAAATGGGGGCGCTTAAAACTCGAAACTTTCTCCGGGATTTAAAACCACAACTTTAGTCTTCGGCACTTTTTTCTTTACTTTCTCTACAAACTCATCCGCCGACTGCGCCAAAACTGGAAAAGTCTTGTAATGCATTGGAATGACAACCTTAGGCTTTAAGAGTTTAACGGCTTCAGCTGCCTCCAAGACACCCATGGTATAGTAGCCGCCTATGGGTAAAAGCGCCAAATCCAGCCTATACAACTGTCCAATCAATTTCATGTCCATGAAGAGCCCAGTGTCCCCAGCATGATAAACAGTCTTGCCCTCGCCCTCCACGATAACACCTGTTGGGGCACCTTTTGAACTTGTGTGAAATGCTTGCACCATGTGCAATTTTATGCCCTTCACCTCCACGCATCCGCCAATGTTCAATCCCATCACGTTTGTTACGCCGTTTTCTTTGGCGTAGTTGCCCAACTCGAAGGTGGAAACAAACGTAGCGCCGGTGCGCTTGCAAATATCTATAGCGTCGCCTAGATGGTCGCCGTGGTCATGTGTAACATAGACTACGTCTGCCTTGCCTATTTCGGAAGCTTTTATGGGCGATGTTGGGTTTCCGTTAAGCCACGGATCTATCAAGACAGTTTTTCCAGCCAACTCGATTTGGAAGGCTGCATGTCCAAACCATGTAACTTTCGCCATCCGCGCCAACCCTCCACACAATCAAACCTTTTAAGGCTATAGTTTGGTTAATAAAGGTTAAAGTGAAAGCCTTGAATGGTTTAGACGAAGAAGCTGTAAAAAAGCTCCGCCAGTCCGGCAGAATTCTCCGCGAAACCCGTGAAGAGCTTAAAGGCTTTGTTCGCGAAAACATGCCGATAATAGAGGTTTGCGAGAAAGCCGAAGAACTCATAAAGCGGAAGGGTGCAAAGCCAGCCTTCCCCTGTAACGTTTCCATTAATGAGATAGCCGCCCACTACACTTCGCCGCCCGAAGACAAGCGGCGGATTCCAGAAGGCTCCCTTGTAAAGGTTGACATAGGCGCCCACGTGGACGGTTATGTGACGGACACCGCCATAACAATATGCTTCAACCACGAATTGAGGGACATGGTGCAAGCAGCCGAACAAGCCTTGAAAAAGGCTATTGAAACAATCGAGCCGGACATGCCAACGTCAAAGCTTGGCGCCGTCATAGAACAAGCCATAAAATCGAGAGGCTACAAGCCGATCTCAAACTTGACAGGACATCAAGTTGGCAGATATATGGTGCACGCTGGCACGTCGCTGCCCAACGTGGCGCACATATCCTTCACAAAAGTTAGATTGGGCGAAGCCTACGCCATTGAACCATTCGTAACCGTGCAAAACGCCGCCGGCAAAGTGGAAAACAGCAGCGAAATAACAATCTTCCGCCTTGTAAAGCAGAAGCCCCTGAAAAATCCATATGCAAAAAAGCTGCTAGAATACATTGAAGAAAATTTCAGAACACTGCCCTTCGCCGAAAGGTGGCTTAAAGGCATTATTCCCCAAGAACACTTCAAAGAAGCCTTCAAAGAACTCATACATTCAAAAGCCATCATGGGCTACCCAGTTTTCGTGGAGGCAAGCGGAAAACCCGTCGCCCAAGCAGAACACACAGTCCTAATAATTGAAGGCGGCTGCCTAGTCCTAACCTAAAACGGGAAAGGTTTCCTTCCCTTTTCGCGTACTTCACGGTATATGGCGGTTATCAACATTTTCTCGTTGCATTTCTGGCAGACATCCACTTCCTTGAAAATGTAGTCGCCGCGCTGGAACTCTCTAACGGTTTTGAAGCCGCATTTTCGACATTCAATCGTCGTTGTTATGGGCGGCGTCTCTATCCTCAGACGTATCAAACGCTGCCTGGTTTGGAAAAGCACATAAGAAGAAGCCGCCACGCCTATGAAGCCAATGATTATGAGGGCGGCAGCCACATCATAATTTCCGGAAACGTAGGCTCCGTACGAGAGAAACAAAGCCATAATGGCTACAACAAGCATCACAAATATTGCGAGCAAAACGAAAGATGAAACTCTAGCTGCAGGGGAAGGTTCAGAAGAAGCCTTGCTCACCATTAACCCTCCTTATTGGGCTATTCCTATAGTGTTGCCTACGCCGCAAATAATGATTTTGTCGCCTTCTTTAGTCTTCTCTAAGATGAGTTGTTTGATACGCTCAATAGCCTTGTCTGCGGCTTCAAAGATTTCTCTACGCATGGGTGAAACCGCGTCGCCAATATCCTCCTTAATGATGACCGCGTTTATTGGAATACGATACTTGAGAATAGTTTCTTCGATCTTGAACTGGTCAACGCCGGGGCCGCCGATGGCTGCACCCACGCCTTCAGCCACTTCTCCCACCTCTTCGCCTTCAAGCTTTAAGGCAGCGTCAATCATAATTATGGTGGCAATTTTTCCCTCGTTCTCTTCGATTATTGTTTTGATGGCGTCTCCAGGCTTGCCAACGTTTCCACCGGGACCTTCAGCCTTTATCACGTAGGCTGTTCTCCCCTCTATTGGAACGGTTGCCACAACACAGTCTTTCGGCACTTTTCTAACCGGGTAACCGTGCATAAGCTTGGCGGCTACAAGAGCGCCCACACCATCGCCTATGGGCTGCCCGTAGGCAAAAGCCTTCAGTGCACTTGCATAGGCTTCAGCCTCCCGCATAACAAGAGGCAAAATCATCTGAATCTGCATGATGATGTAGAGGCTTAAGGTCTTTTTTCCAAGCAGGAAATAGTGCCTTATCACCTTGTAAATGTAGTTTAAAGCCATCGCCGCCTCAAGAGTGTTCTCCAAATTATTCACTTGAGTCTCGTCGGCAGATGGCGCCAAGAGCTTAACCTCATCCTTAAAGCGGGCGTCCCGAACATCCAAAATATGTTCAAGCTTCCAAACAATGCCAGCCGGGTCAAGGCTTTGAGGAGTAATAGTGAAATACTCTAGGAAACGGTCAACACGAGGTGTGGGGTCAGTCTGGGGTTTTCCTATTTCTCTAATGGCTTCTATGGCGATCCTTCGTCCCTCATCTCTTATGTATTTCAGCTTGTAAAGGGAACCTTCAACCTCTTTAAGCCAAATGTGAAACTGAAGCCTCTGTCCGTAAAACAGTGATATGAATATGAAGATGTAAATGGCGTACATTAAAACTTGTGAGAAAATGTCCCAGCCCGGAAAGTCGAATAGTTGGCTGTAAAGTACTGTAAACATTAACGCTATGTTCACTCACCCACCTTTCAAGAAACTAGCAAAATCGAAGTTATAAGTTTTAGGATATTCCAAGTAAATACACAAAATCTCGGATTTAAATATAATGCAGGTTTTTCAAAATCATGTTTATACTGGCTATCACAAGCATGGCTGCAAAAACGAAACTTAGGCTTCTGCTTGAAAGTTTTCGGCTAATGTAAGCGCCAACTTGAGCGCCAACAACCGAACCTAAGCCGAGATAAACTGCGTAAAGCGTGTTAACGTTTCCTTGCTGAAGGTGGTTGGCGACGCCGAATATTGAAGTGAAGATCATGATAAACATGGAGGTGGGAATTGAAAAGTATATTGGAAAGTTAAGGGCATAGCACATAACCGGCACGAGAACAACACCGCCTCCTATGCCCAAAAGTCCAGAGGCTATTCCTCCAAAAAAGCTTAAGAATAAACCCCAAAGCATTCGTCTTCGGTCTTCGAGAAGCCCCCTTTCAAAAGCTGGATCAACGGTTACTGAAGCCTTAACGGGTTTTGTCCGTAAAGCCCTATAAACCATCTGAAAAGCAACTAGAATTAGGAAAACTCCGAAAAATACGCCAAGCCACATTTTCACCATGGGAACAGCCGTGATTGCAGCTCCAAGATAGCCCCCTGGCGCCGTGGCACAGGCTAAAACCAGCCCCGCCTTGACATAAACGCGTTTCTGCTTCATGTAATTTGCCGTAGACGCTATAGATGTTATGATTATTGTGGCTAGGCTTGTGCCAATGGCCACTTCAGGCTTAAAGTCGTAGAGAAGCGACAATAAAGGCACGATAAATATGCCTCCGCCGACGCCTGTCAGGGCGGCGGCTATGCTTATCAAAAAGCCAAATAATGGAAGTAACCACTCCATCATGTCAACATCTCCATTTTGCAGAGAGGTAGATAAACTGCAATTATCAAATATTTAAGGCTGCTTTCCAAAATTCAAGTTTCTCAGAAAATCTTCCCGGGGTTGAGGATGTTGTTGGGATCAAAAGCCTTCTTGATTCTTCTCATAAGCTCAATTTTGACATGATCTTCCAATTCAAGGAATAGTTCTCTCTTTTCCATGCCTATGCCATGTTCCGCTGAGATGGCGCCTCCAAGAGCTTTTCCAAATAAGTATATCTCTTTTAAAATGCTTGAAAGCTTGTTTCTGTCCGGTTCCAGTATGGCTAGGTGAATGTTTCCGTCTCCAGCGTGCCCCGTTCCAGTTATAACAGTTGAGTACTTTGCGGATACCTCCTTTACATACTCCATAAATTTAGGGATTTCACTGCGCGGAACAACAACGTCCACAAGGAAAGTTGCTCCAGAATCTCTCGCAGCGTAAAAAGATTTTTCCCGCAATTCTAAGAGCTCTCTTTGAGCTCTTTCCGTGGATGGAACAAAAACTTCCATCGCCCCGCTTTCCATGCAGATGTCGCCCACAACCTCAGCATTTTTGTACACTTGCTCCTGATTTTCACCTTCCAAAACTATGAGGAGAAAAGCTTCTGCCTCTTCTCGCACCGGTTCATTTATCGGAACTCTTATGCCCGTGTAATTTTCCATGCCAAAAAGTCCAAGCTTATCCATAAACTCGACTATTAGAGGCGTCACGCCAGACTTCAACAACAATGGAACGGTTTTAACGCAGTTCTTGAGGTTTCTAAATGCTGCAAACAAGGTTATTTTGGCTTTTTGTTTAGGAACAAGCTTCAATATGACTTTGGTTATGACGGCTAATGTTCCTTCGGAGCCCACAATCAACTGTGTTAAGTCGTAGCCTGACGAAACCTTGCCATACTTTCCGCCAGTTTTTATGACTTCGCCGGTTGGCAGAACCGCTTCTAACCCCAAGACAAAGTGTCTTGTAACCCCATATTTTATAGCCATCATTCCTCCAGCGTTTGTAGCCACATTGCCGCCGACGGTTGCGCTTGCCTCTCCCGGATATATCGGATAGCATAATCCATGAGCCTCAACAGCCTTGAAAAGTTCTGAGAGGGTGACGCCTGCCTCAACAACAGCCACATGATTTTCCTCATCTATCTCTAATATTCTGTTCATACGTTCAAGGGATAGGAGAATTCCGCCGGAAGAGGTGACGCAGCCGCCGCTTAAGCCAGTGCCGCCTCCTCTGGGTGTCACTGGAATCCTTTTCTCGTTTGCTAGACGCAGTATTTCTGCAATTTCCTCCGTTGTTTGGGGTTTAACAACAACTTCAGGCATGCATGGTTTAACTGCAAGAGCCTCATCACGTGCATACTTCTCGTCTAGGCTTTCTCCGACAAGGACATTCTCAGCGCCCACGATCTGCTTAAGTCTCTCTATCATCTCCACATCCAAAGGAACCACGACTACAATTACTCTTTTCAGCCCATAAATTGTACTCGGCGTCATTTCAAAGTTTCTCAATGGCGCAGAAAATCTAGGTGTTTATGGCGGGGGAATCCATGATAGATGCAGTATGTGGGAATGCCTGTCATTGCTATCGTACCAATACCAGTATTTATGCTGTGGATTGCCCCAGCTTGTGACTACAAGGCGAATATAAGGGCCTTCAATGGCTTTTCGAACAGCTGATACACCAAAGCCAAAGGATATTTGCCTACCGCTTGGGAAAGCGAAAGAGAAGGAAACCTCTGTTAGCTCCCAATATCCTTCGTTGCCCATTTCAAACTCCTTTGTAACGTCTGTTGAAGATTCAGGGACGGCATATGGGGGTGCTGTTCCACCACATTGATTACATGTAATTGCATCGCCTGGTTCTATATTGTTCATGTCAATGGGTGTCATGATGAAATACTCATAATCGGTGTGCTCTCCATCTACGCCTATGAAGTTTGACTCATACCACCTTTCACATTTGTAATATACTAATGCCAACACATTTTTGGCTCCGGCCCCGTCTTGCGTTACTACATCGTCGGTGCTTGATTCCACTGGAACTTTGCCGGACTCATACCACCCAGTATCTGTTGTTCCAGTGCAAGCGTAACAAGCTCCTCCCCAGTCATACCAATCATAAGTTATGTCCCTACTGTATTGTGTGAAGTAAAGTATTGTATCTCTTTCCACCCTCCACTCCGCTCTTATGCCTTGTATAGAATGGCACTCGCCACATTTAATCCATGCATGCGCCAAATTTGTACTTATTTCATATTGATCCATTGGGCACGAGTGTGTTTTTATTGGTTCTCCACTCGTTTCCCTTTTTACATTTAATGGAACTTCAATCTCTAAAGTTTTTATTGGCACGTCTGGCTCAACAACTAGATAAGTTGCGCCAACATGTTGGCGGGTGGCGATGTGAATGTAAAATTCTTGGAATCGATATCTAACCTTTCCTTGGGTTACACGTTCAGGTATTCTTACAACCTTAAGCACATAGGTGCTTATTGGACTGGCATACCTATCATAAACAATTCTATCAGACAGATTCCACTTGTGTTCACTGCCGGTAAAGTTGTGAATGGCAATGAAACACAATTCTCCATCAAAGGTTTTACCATCTAAAGTAGCCTTTACAGTTAACTTCAAAAACCCTGTTGATTGCCCACGAATCATGTCCAAGAGGATTTCTTGAGCAAGCATGGAATCTAGTGGCGAAACTCCTAGGATGACAGGCGAAATGAGAAGATAAGAAGTAACTATGATCAAAACCAAAAGAAGCACCTTAATAATTTTCTTCATGAACCAACCCTATATTATCTTACTAGTTTACCCAACTAATAAGCTTTCGTTCTCGCGTTAAAATGAAGTGAACCTACAGAGCGATTTGCAAGTTAAAAACCTACAAACCTTAAGTGGGGCTGCCGGCTTTCCCGGGTTCGCGTGGCCGAAGACCACACTACTGCCGGGAACGGAGCACGGTTTAACTTCCGAGTTCGGAATGGGATCGGGTGGAACCCGCGCCCTATGGCCGGCAAACCCCAAAATACACCACAAACCAATCCACATTAACTTTTCGGTTAGCCACTAACAGAGAATAACGCATATATCCGAAATTTTCAAGTAAAATTAATGCGCAACAGTTGAGGGGCCGTAGTCTAGGCAGGTATGACGACGGGCTCCAGAACAAGCCAACACGGGTTTGCGGACCGCCAATGCGGAATGAAGAAGTTCTGGAGCGGTCGGTAGAGAAACCCGTAGAAACAGCCGTTTCAGGCTGTTTCGGGGAAAGGTCGTCGGTTCAAATCCGGCCGGCCCCACATTTTTAAGCAATTCCAAAGCAACTCTTATGCAGCGGCTTCGCAAAAACAGAGTAAGAAACTTGCTTTTTTCAATTTGGTAATCAATACTAAGGAACTAATAAACAGTTGGCTGTTTAAATTTTACAACTTGTTAGGCAGGATATCTTTTTTCTTCAATGATATTTCCTGCGACAGTTATTAAGATGTTGTTTCCGTTTATGGATACTACGCTATGTTTTCTTTCCATATGGTAGAAGCGCCAAAACTTTTCTGGAATCTTCAGCAATATTTTGTTCTCAGCTTTTTGTATCGGAATCTTTTCCAGAAAACAAGAGATTTCTTCCCATTCTGGAATTTCGCGGCCAGAGATTCCTATTGTGGAATTGTCTAATGCGTAAACATAAGCGTACTCATTCCAAGCGGGGTTGGCTGCTTTAAGTAGTTCGGCTGATACTTCTATTACGTCTTTAGGCTTTTCCTCCTTTGGATAGACGAGATTTATTCGTCTACCATTTCTTTCCAAAACTTTAATTACAATTTTCCCTTCGTTCAAAAGCCTCCTTATTGAACCATCAACACGGCCAGTCTTCCACCCCAACTTTTTCCCCAATTCATATTGAGAAAGCCCTGGAAACTGCTTTATAATCTCCAATAGAATTTCGTCTGACTCTTCGCCTCTTCGGTTCTTTCTTATCTCCACTATTTCAATCATAATCTACTCACAGTCTCTCTGTCTCTCACTCTCTATGTTGTTGTAGGGATATTTAAATTTTTGGAATATTCCAAAAATTTCTCACCATTAAACACAAATACCATGAGCCCTGCTAAATAGTATCTAATGTTCCGATTTGAGCCAAGAAAACGATGCTACCTCGGTCCAATAAAGCTTGGTTCCCAACCAGTCAGATGGATAAGGGAGCATAGAAGCTTTGCCAGCAGAGAATGGCTTGAAGGCCAAGTAAGATATGGCAAATGGGTAAGAGAATACGACAAACCAAACCACTTCCGGATATACACAATAGTTTATGAAGGGGCAAAGCCGATAACAGTTTTAATTAAGATAAAATGGCACCCCCAACAGGTTCTCGTTTATCACGCACATGTTGTGCGAAAGAGAAAATAGGAAATAGGTCATCTTAAATTGTAAAATTTAAACGTAAGTTTTCATCTATCCGGCCCCACCACCAGTAATGTTTTGGACTGTGAGTTGAAACTTAAAAGGCTTGGAGACAACATTATTTTTGTAGACGGCCACACGCGGGCTTTTGCAGCTTTCCTTGCGGTTTTTCAGAAGTTCCAGTCTATTGGGAATATGAGGATCTTGACTGAGATGTCTAAAATCTGTGTTAAAGGGTGCAAAAGGGATGAATTTGCACAATCGCTGATCTTATAAACAGGGTTGTATCACAGGAGGGTTATGGAAAGTTGTGGTATGGACGCTGTGAAAAATGCAGCATAAGTTAAAGGCGAAGCGAAAGGGACGCGCCCAGAAAAGTGTTTGAAAAGTTTAGCTTTTGAAAAACCAGAATTTCCTTTTCTTTTCGGCTTTTTCCCGCTTTTTCTCTTCTTCTTTCTGGATTTGGTATTCTTCTATCTTTTTGACAAGTTTTTCGATGTTTTCTGGTTTTTCAGCGAAAGCCAAGAGTTTTTCGCTGTCTGGGCCAATAAGGATAAAAAGGGGTTGGAAGTAAAGGCGAGCTAGTTGAGACCATACGTGGCTTGTTGGCCCGATGCTTTCTAGGAAGAGCAATGCAACTCCGTCCATTTTTGAGTCTACTAGTTTTTTGGCTATTTTTGAAACCCATTCTTCCTCGTTTTCGAATTCTTGTTCTTCGATGTTCATTTTGCTTCCTTTTTGCTACTTCTTTTTCATGACGGCGAAGGCTATAGCAATTATGGCCAGTATCATGGCAACAACTGTTGCGTCAAATCTTGGCTGCAAGTACTGCAATATTATGCCTATCAGAAAGCCGACCCTCGTCATTATCGTGTTTGCGAATAGGTAGCCGAAGCCTACCATCATGCCGTATATTCCGATAGTTACCAACGCCTTATAAACAATGTTGACGGGGCCAGCTTTTCCTTCAGTCTTCGGGAAGAACGTAAATATGAAGTATGTTAGCCCGCCGAGGGTTATCAGGATCATGAGCCAGTTGTTGAAGGTTTTTAGCGGGTCTCCCTCCACCCATAGTGGGAGGATTGTTGCGTTTATCTGTCGGATTATATTTGCCATGGGAGCTGCTCTGAGGGCTAAGGCTGCTCCTACAGCAACGTTTATTCCAACACCATATCTGGCAATCCAGTAGTATTTCTTTGAATACTTGAAGAAGAATGTAAGTCCCAAGATTATCGGGATTATTAGGTGCCAGTATTCCATACCCTTGGCCATTTGGCCGAAGGCTGTTCTGTTTAGGCTGTCTAGTGATAGCGCTATAGAGTAGCCTGCCGCTGTCCCAACGAACAGGTGTTCGGCAAGCCTGTACAGGACGTTGTCTTTGTAGACGAAGCTGTAAATCCAAACTATCATTACGGCTGCAAGCCATCCTCCAATAAGCTCAATCATTTCTTTCCAACCTCCTTTGGTTTAGGTTTCGCCCTCGTAGCAAAGAACACAACGTTTCCAATGATTATGAAGATTAGTATCAATGCGTGGGCGAAGCTTTGGGCGTCCATGGCGGCAAGGCCTAGGCCTTTCCTGCCAACCAGAACCTCGTATTCAGCGGCAGACCTTTGTCCAGTAAGCATTCCTATAGCTTGTTTGGCGTCCACGTAGGGCTTTATTGACGGGCCTATGACGCTTAACGCGCCAAACAACAGTGGAATGTTATGGGCTGTGTACCATTGTCGGACATACCAGCCGAAGGTGTCTGTTCCAGAGGAAACGATGAATACAAGTTTGAAGTCTTCAGCTTTGTCAATATTTCTCATCATAGGCAACTTATTGTAATCAGTAATTGAATTTCCATAATTGTCTGCAGCTACTGTTCCGCGGATACTTTCCGCTAGAGACCTTACGGCAGGCTCGTTGCCGGCTACATACCCCAAGAAAACATAGTCTCTACCATATTCCTTTCCCGCGAAAACGTCTGAGGCTGTGGATTTAAGCAGTTCAAAGACTATTGGGCCATAGGTGACGGTGGACACAAATACAAGCTTGCAGTTTTTCTCAAAGAGGTGTTTGACAACCGCAGCAGCTTGGGGTTCCAGTTCTGCCCTTGCAGCCATCTCATAGTACAAGTCTACCAGGACCGCGGAGCCGGCTGGTAACGTGTTTTCTATATAGTTGTATACATCTTTTGTTGTTGAGGAAATCCCTATCGGGAGGCCAACTGGGTAAAGCAATGGAAGCGCCACCGAAATTATGAGCAACGTGTAAAGTACATGGGCCATGCCAAACGGTTTACGCTTTTCCTCTTTCGCCATTTTACTCCCTCCTCCCCATCCAAGTGGTTTCCTTGCCTATGATCAGCCGCAAGCCCAGTATTATTAAGCCGAAGCCTATGCCCATGGTGATAGGCCTGAAAGCGGCTGTGTTTGGAACGTTGTATATCCAGTCTCTGAGCGGCAGGAAGCCTTCCCAGATCATGGCGCCGAGGCTTGTGTTTCCAAGCATAACAATTATTGCAACTATCAACAGCAGGACTGCCGGCGGGTTTCTAGCCCTAAAGGTTCTGTATGAGGCTGAAGCTATGTAGAAGACCAGTATGGAGTACATTGCCGCGTCAGCCGGAGCGTAAAGGTACGTGTACAGCCACTGGAAGTTTGGCTGTGTTGTTATGGCTATTCCTGAGTATAAGGCGTAGCATGCAAGCAAAACCATTACGATTTCCATGACTATCACGACGCAGCTAAAGACTATCTGGCGTTTTTCCCGCTTTCTTATCTGGTTCACATGATACCGCAGTATGTCTATTCCACCGACTATTGCAGCAATAGCCGTAATCACAATGGCCCAGTCTGACAGTGCCTTGTCCGCCGTAGTAAATCCCTTGCTTACATCAGCGTTTATGTAGAAGAAATAGAAGACCACCATCAACACTATTACCAAGGCAACAATTATCTGTGGTATGGTTCGCCTAACTACTACACTCATACATTCATGCCCCCCTACTTGACCAAGTATTCCGCCAGTTTGATGCCGACTGGCAGCAGTATCAACCCCACCACTATCAGTATCCATGAAATCAGTTTCCCAAAGTCCTGCCCTCTTATAGAGGCAAGGGTTTCAATATCCCCAGAAGCCATAGCTCCAGCCGCGAAAATCTCCTCACCTATGAAGGCGTAGTCTGCGGCCAACACGAAGAAGGGTATCTGGGTTTCACGGGCTGTCCCAGCCACTTGGAAGGCGTCTATGGCTGCTCCAGCTTCCATGAAAATTAGAGATTCAGCCCAGAAAGGCCCCACAACGATATTGGCGCCCACGTTCTCTCTATGCAAGGTTGCTTGAACAGCTGAAGCATAGGCAAACTGCTGGTCTGTCAAATAACGCACATTGTAGGTCACATTGTAGAGCTCGGGTTTCCCTCCAGAATAATAGGCGTCTCGGATTATTTCTTCTTCAGCAGCTATGAGTTCTGGAACACCTAATGTTGAGATGAGCGGAGCACCATATTTGGCGCACAGCCTCGCCACGTGGCCTAGAACACCCAAACCCGCCAAGTACTGGGGGGCGTTAACTGTTGATATGGGACCGTATCCAAGGGTAAAATGAACTGGTTTCCCCAGTTCGACAGATCTTGCTATGCCTTCTTCGATGGCATCAAAGGCGGCGATTTTCCGCACAGGAATTGTTTTTCCTTCCTTAGCTGTGCCTATGAAGGAGTAGCCTGCAAGGAATAGAATCAAGAGCAAGACAAAGGCCACGTTTCTACCGGAACTTATTATGCCAAGATTTTGATAGTAGCTCACTGCCACAACTATGAGGAGCACGATGAAAATTGCAAATGCAATTAATGCCTTCAATTTACCACTCATTTGCCTTTTTCCTCTCCCTTCCGTCAGAAACAGAAGTTCTGTTTGAACTAAGATGTATATAAAACTTGTTAACATTGGTAGAAACCATAAAAGTGAACTCAAAAATTAATCTAAGGGCAACCAAGTTCCGTCCTAAATCTTCAAAAATTCTATGGAATTGTAGAAATAGATATATTAATCGTGTACAATGGCTTTATTTTTGTGAACGATTTGAATAAGAAAGAGCCCAGCTTTATTTTGGCTACAGATGTGGGAAGCACCACAACGAAAGCTAGATTCTTCGGCAAGGTGGACGGTGAGTGGAGGTTTCTTTCAAGCGGTGAAGCACCAACAACTGTTGAAAAACCAGTCGAAGACGTTACGATGGGCATTAGAAACGCCGTTAGAGAGGTTGAGGAGCTTACTGGCCACCAAATAATAGACTATAGTAGCCGCGAATTAAAGTTCATAATGCCATACCAAGGCGGGAAGAAGGGGATAGACGTTTACGTTTCAACCAGCAGTGCTGGCGGCGGTCTTCAAATGCTCGTTGAAGGCGTGGTTAAAACCATAACAGCGGAAAGTGCTCAGAGGGCTGCCTTAGGCGCCGGAGCCATAGTGATGGACGTGTTATCCGTGGACGATGGAAGAGACACATACGAGAAAATAAACACTTTGAGATTTTTGAGGCCGGACATTGTTCTATTGGCCGGGGGCGTGGACGGGGGGACAAAGACCCACGTCTTGGAGATGGCTGAAATATTAGCCATGGCGAAGCCTCGGCCAAGGTTCGAAATAGAGTTTCGTCTTCCAGTGGTTTATGCCGGAAACAAGGATGCGCGCGAAGACGTCAAAAAGATCCTTGAAGAAAACTTTGATGTGAGGATAACTGAAAACCTTAGGCCAACCATAGAGATGGAAAGGGTTGAGCCCGCCAGAGACACAATTTTACAGCTTTTCATGGAGCATGTTATGGCCCACGCGCCGGGCTACGAGAAGTTGAAAAAGCTTGTTTCGACGAGCATAATGCCGACGCCCGCTGGTGAGGGCATGATGGTGCGCAGGTTTTCAGAGCTAAAGGGCGTGAATAGCATAGGCGTAGGACTTGGAGGAGCAACAACAAACGTTTACTCATGCTTTGATGGACGGTTCCTAAGAACCGTCAGCGCCAACCTTGGAATGAGCTACAGCGTTGGCAATGTCCTCAAAGAGGCGGGAGTTGAAAACGCGAAGAAGTGGGTTCCATTCGCCGTAAGCGCAGAAGAGATCATGAGCATAGTCTACAATAAAATGATTAGGCCGACAACTATTCCCATGACCCTAGAAGACCTTGTTATAGAACATGCTCTTGCAAGAGAGTCTATCAAAATGGCTTTCAACCACCACAAATACCTTGCAAGAGAACTAAAGGGCTTGAAAAGGGAAAGAACCATTTCTGACATTTTCGAGGAGGTTAAGGCTGAAGAAACCTACATAGACCTTTTCAGGCTTGACTACATAATTGGCACGGGTGGGCTTCTTTCAAGGGCCCCTCGAAGAAACCAGTCCATGATGATTTTAACAGACGCTTTTCAGCCTGTTGGTTTCACAGCGCTTGTTCAAGACAGCGTTTTCATGATGCCGCATTTAGGCGTGTTATCCACAATCCATCCAGAAATAGCGCTTGAAATATTCGAGAAGGAATGCCTCATCTACCTTGGAACCGTTATTGCGGGGTCTGGAAGAGACAAAGTTGGGGCGGAAATGGCAAAAATAACGGTGGAGTACGGTGATGGGAAGAAAGAAAATCTGACCTTACAGTTTGGGAAAATCATTAGGCTGGAGGTCCCCCACGAAACCGAAGTGAGAGTTACGGTTTCTCCAAGCCGCAACTTCAATTTTGGAGCAGGGTTTGGGAGAACTGTTAGCCGAGCAGTTAGGGGTGGAGTTGTCGGCTTGGTGTTCGACGGAAGAGGGAGACCCATCTATGTTCCGGAAGACGAGAAGGAGAGGTGTCGCATGCTTCTTGACTGGTACATGTCCATGAACCTTTACCCCAAAGAGAAAATCGAGGAGTGGAGGTCCAAGCTATGAAAGCTTCAAAGGAAAGCTTCGCCTATACCCCTGGACTGCGAATAACCCCCTACACGTATATTAGGCGGGTGCGCAGCCTCCCATTAAAGGGTGAAATTCTAGTCAACAAAGGGGAACACGTAAACTTTGACACTGTTGTGGCGAGGTGCTGTATTGAGGGAATGCCTCACATTGTTAAGGTTGCAGAACTTCTAAACATAGACACCGAAGAGACCATGCGTTACCTTCTTAAAAAGAAGGGGGACCCCGTTAGAAGGGGGGAAGTTATAGCCAGATACCGCGCTCTTTTCGGCTTGATAAACAAGACGGTGGTGGCAGAAGTAGACGGTTTCGTGGAAAACATAAACGAGATTACAGGCCACGTAACCATAAGGGAGCCATCGAAGTTTTTGGAGCTAACTGCATACATCAAAGGAACCGTTGACGAGGTAATTCCAAACGAGGCAGCCGTCATTGGGACTTATGGAGCATTCATACAAGGGATTATAGGCTTTGCTGGAGAAAATTTTGGGGAACTCCGCATTGCCGTTTCCAATCCACAGGAGGCTCTCGAGGCTTCCATGATAACGGAAAGCGATGCTGGAAAAATAGTTGTGGGAGGCTCGCTGGTCACGTATGAGGCTTTGGAAAAGGCTAGCAAAGTGAAGGTTAAAGGGATAGTTGTCGGCGGCGCAAAAATGGAAGACCTTGAAAAAATCCTTAAAACAAGGATAGGTGTAGCCATCACGGGTAGAGAAAACCTAGACTATACGCTGATTCTTACAGAAGGTTTTGGAAAACTACCCATGTCCGAAGCTGCTTTCAAAATACTAAAGGAGAATGAGGGGCGAGTTGCCGCTGTCAACGGCGCCACCCAAGTGAGAGCGGGCGTCCTAAGACCGGAGATAATAATACCGTTTGAAAAGAGCAAGCACCGCGAGGAAAAGGAAGAGCTCGGCGAGGGGAAAATGAAAGTTGGAAGTATCGTTCGAATAATAAGGTTTCCATATTTCGGGGCTGTTGGCAAAGTTGTTGAATTGCCCATAGAGTTACATAGGATAGAAACTGAATCTCCAGTGAGAGTTGTTAAGGTGGAGTTAGCTGACGGAAGAGTCGTAACTGTTCCACGAGCCAACGTTGAAATAATAGCCGAATAGGCAGCTTTTAGCTAAAGCCTCTTCTTTAAGTGTTTTTCGAAAACTTTCAAGAGTTCCTTGCTCTTTTTACGGTCCAAACCATTCAGAGCCACCGTTTCATCTTTAAACGCTAGTATTATGGTTTCCTCTCGTAGGATTAAGGCTGAAAGAAACATTAGAGCCGCGAGGATTGTGTAAGCTGGGTTTTCAGCATTGATTACGCCAACAACAGCGAACACCAATGTTAGTAAAAGCAAGGGTTTGCTGAACTTGCGTCTAACACCTATATTGGCAAGCTTTGACAGATCGTATTCTTCCACGTTAGAATCCTCGACGACTTTTAAAACGCCTTCATGAACTATAATTTTCTTTTTATCAACTGTAATTTCCAAGAGTTTTATCTCTGCCCCCGTTAGACAGCATACAGCATTAAGCTTCAGATGGGAAAATATAAGAATTAAGCTCGCATAGATGTTCTGTAATTAATCTTATGAGGCTTGTAAGATGTATGACGTGTTAATTAAGAATGGAAAAGTTGTTGATGGCGCTGGCAATCCATGGTTTAGAGCTGACATCGGCATTAGAGATGGGCGAATAGCCGCCATTGGAAATTTGGGCTTTAAGGCGGAAACCGTTATTGATGTGGAGGGCATGGTAGTTTGTCCAGGCTTTATAGACATGCATTCTCACTCGGATTTTGAGTTTTTCATAAACAATTACGCGGAAAGCAAAGTTAGACAGGGCGTGACAACGGAGGTTGTTGGAAACTGTGGCGTTTCAGCTGCGCCCCTAAACGACGAGCTTAGGGCGAACTTTAGAAAGGAAAACCCGATCTTAGACGAGGCTGGAGTAGCATTAAACTGGTCAACAATGGAGGAGTACTTCAATGTTCTTGAAGAGAGAGGTTTATCCATAAACGTTGCCGCGCTTGTTGGGCACGCCAACATTCGAGTTTGCGCGATGGGATATGGCAATAGACCCCCGACAAAAAGGGAGATGGAGGAAATGAAGAGGCTTGTTGAAGAATCTATGAAGGCTGGTGCCTTCGGCTTGTCCACCGGGCTTATTTATCCGCCAAGCTCTTACGCGGACACCAAGGAGATAATTGAACTGGCTAAGGTTGTTGCAAAGTATGGTGGTATATACGCCTCTCACATTCGGGGCGAGGATGCTCCGAGGCTTGTATCTTCTGTTAAAGAAGCCATAGAAATAGGCGAGACGGCTGGTGTTTCCGTCCAAATATCCCATCATAAGGCCCACGGTCAGCCCGCTTGGGGCTTGGTTAAAACAACATTGAGGATGATTGAAGAAGCCCGAGAAAGGGGTGTTCAAGTGACTTGTGACGTTTACCCGTATACGGCGGCAAGCTTCGGCTTAAGCGCTCTACTGCCCCCGGAGGTTCACGAGGGCGGGATTCCAAAAATGATTGAGAGGCTGAGAGACCCAGAGTGGCGAAAGCAGATCAGAAAGGAGATGGTGGAAGGATTACCGAAATGGCCTAGCCCCTTCTTGACGGCTGGCTGGGACTGCATCATGATCGCTCGTTCAAGCAAACACCCAGAATATGAAGGCAAAATGATAAACGAGATTTGCAACTCGCTGGGCGTTGACCCATTCGATTTCATCTTCGACCTACTTATAGAGGAGGAGGCGTCTGTGCAAGTGGTGCGTTTCACAATGCGGGAGGGAGACGTCTGCACTGTTTTAAGCCATCCAGCCTCCATGATAGGTTCAGACGCCTCAATATGCGCCACTTACGGTTTGCTTAGCAGAGGTAAGCCCCACCCGAGGGCGTATGGCACTTACCCTAGGGTTTTCAAACGCTATGTAAACGAGCTTGGCGTTTTAACATTGGAAGAGGCTGTTAGAAAAATGACGTCATTTCCGGCTTGCAAGCTTGGGCTTTTCGACAGAGGCCTCATTAGAAAGGGTATGTGGGCTGACATTGTGGTTTTTAACCCTAAAGAGGTTTCCGACGAAGCCACCTACGCGGATCCTCACAGATACCCAAAGGGCATAGAATATGTCATTGTGAACGGCGAAATTGTAATAGAGAAAGGCGAACACAAGAAAGTTTTGCCCGGAAAAGTTTTGCGCCATAAAGCAATGAAAAGGAGGTGAAAAGTTGGAAAAGAAAATGGAAGAAATTGTCTGTATAAAAGCTGGGCTTTTAATAGACGGAACTGGAAGGGAGCCGCTAAAGGATCCCGTCGTAATTGTTAAAGGAAACAAAATCGCCGAGGTTGGAAAGGAAAGCGAAATAAAGGTTCCGGAAAACGCCAAACTTGTTGATTTGGGAAACCTAACAATTCTGCCGGGTTTAGTTGATGCCCACGTTCACATTTACGGCCGCAGAAGCTACGGTCCAGCGGAGGAAATAATAACACCCCACGATTTAAAGGTCATTAGAGCCGTGGAAGACTGCCAGAAGCTTTTGAAAGCAGGCTTCACCACAGTCAGAGACGTTGGAAGCTCAATAGCCCTATCACTTAAACGCGCCATAAACGAAGGAACCATCCCTGGTCCACGCATCTTCGCAGCAGGTAGACCCATTTCCCAGACTGGTGGACACTCAGACATTCATTACCTTCCAAGAGAAGAAGTGCTTAGAATGGGTGTTCTTCTCGCTGACGGCCCAGATGACTGTCGTCGTGCAGCACGGGAAGCCATACGGGACGGGGCAGACTTAATTAAAATAATGACTTCTGGCGGAATTGGCTCTGAGAAGGATCACCCCCGTTATCCGCAGTTCACCGTTGAGGAGGTTAAAGCCATAACGGAAGAGGCCCACAGAGTTGAGCGGAGGGTGGCATCCCATGCTGAGGGTGCTGAAGGCGTTAAAATCGCCGTGTTGGGCGGAGTTGACTCTATTGAGCATGGCTTCTTTTTGGACGAAGAATGCGTGCGTTTAATGCTGGATCATAACGTCTACTTTGTGCCAACCCTATGTCTAGTTGAAGTTTACAAGAAGGCTATGGAGCGCCCCTACGACATGCCGCCATGGAGGCTTAAAAAGCAAGAAGAATGTATAGAAGCCATGCCTAAAAGCTTCATGATGGCGTATAAGGCTGGCGTCAAAATAGCAGCTGGAACAGACTATTTTGGCCCGCCTATGAGAGCACATGGAGACAACGCCGATGAAGCCATAACTTTGGCTAAGTATGGCATGAAACCCATGGACGCTATTCTAGCCGCAACAAGGAATGCTGCCGAATGCACAGGAGTGCTGAACGTTACTGGTACTGTGGAAGCAGGAAAATTCGCAGACATAGTGGGTGTGGAGGGCAACCCTCTAGAAAATATGACAGCACTCAAAAAAGTTAGATTTGTCATGAAAGAAGGAAAAGTTTACGTTAATCAGCAACAAACAACTGAAAAATCTTGATTATCGTAAACCCGTCAGCAACAACAAACTTGAAGGCCAATTGGACGACATTAGACCCTTGAGTGGGCATGGTGGAAAATCATGAAGTTATATGCAGTTAGAACAGGGCTTGTAAGGGCTGGTGATAATCTCGTTGATGCGGTTTTGACGGCGCTCGAGAGACAGAATCTCTCATTGGAGGACAATGATGTTCTGGTTTTAGCGTCTAAAGTCGTAGCTTATGCACAGGGCCGCATTGTTAGATTAAATGATGTGAAGCCTTCCAAAGAAGCTGTTGAACTTGCCGAAAAATTTTCCCTTCAAAAGGAGCTTGCAGAACTAATACTACGCGAGACGGAAAAAATCTACGGAGGAGTTGAAAAAGCCCTTCTCACCCTAAAAAATCACGTTTTAACCGTCAATGCCGGAATAGACAACAAAAACGCGCCCATCGGCCATGTGACATTGTGGCCTCAGAACTTGAAGGAAGCGGTCAGACAGCTCAGAGAGGAAATTGTTTATAAAACTGGGAGAAGAGTTGCTGTCGTGATCGTTGACAGCGGTTTAATTCCATTGAGAAGGGGAACTATGGGTATTGCTTTGGCTGTTGCAGGTTTTAATCCGATTAAAGATTGTCGGGGACTAAAAGACCTTTATGGAAAGGAAATTGTGATCACGCAGCATGCCGTTGCTGAAGATTTGGCTTGTGCCGCCCACTTGCTCATGGGTGAGTCTATCGAGGAAACACCTGTTGTGCTTGTTAAAGAAGCCCCTCTCGAGTTTGACGATGGAGTCTATGGTCCTGAAGATTTAGCTTTGCCCCAAAGTGAATGCGTTTTCATGAAAGCTTTTAAAGCTGACAATTAACCATCTAGCGTTAAGCTTGTGCCCTTTAGGGCTTTGTGGATGGCAATTCCAATAATTGTGGAGCCTATAGCTATGATTGTTCGCTCTATTGGATAGATAAACGTTAGCGCTTGCCAGGTTCCTCTCCAAGCATTTAAATCGGGTATGAGAATTGGCCAGTATGTAACTTCGAAAGTTACGGAACCAGCAATTTGACCCGCCAGTGTTGAGACCAAGGAAATGGCTAGAAAGCTAATGAAGTCTGTAGGGTTACTCTTCCCTGAAGCGTGCCAGACAAGTATCAAGAGTCCAATTATTTGAAACCATATGAACGGTGGAAAAAGCCAGAATGGCCCAACAGGCGGATAAAAGGTGAAGACACAAAGCAAGAATAAGTAAAGGGAGATGCATAAAACCCTCTTTTTAAGTCGGAGAAGGCCGGCGGAAAATGAGGCAACAATGCCAGAAGCGAGACTCATGGGTGAAAGAACCCCCATAAGGAAGCCTATGTAGCCGCCGACAAGCGCGGACAAAATGCCCACGAATGGTCCGAACAACATGCCATATGTAGGGGCTAGCATAGCCGCCAATGTTATGAAGTTCCGTGAACCCAATATTTGAAATAGCGGGATGAAGCATGAAATTGCATATAAACCTGAAAGGCAAACAGATAGAGCCACATGTTTTGAGTTTTTAAAAGGTTTTTTCACGCTGGTCATGGTGTTTACCCAGCCATGGCTAGGTTGGTTTGAGCGTGATAAGTTTTGCCTCATTTTCATGTAAAAATGCAAATGTTGCAATGATCGTGAAGTTTATGTGCTCTTTTAGATGATGGCTGGCTGTGGAAACTGCCGTAAATCTTAGAAAGGCGTCTTGCAAAATTAGAAGCGCATTAGCCGGTTCTAATCATTGCGGTTATTCTTCTGCGGCTGACACTACCTCGGCTTCGGCGAATCTTCGGCTTATTCTCGTTATTTTGATTTTCACGTGGTCGCCCGGCTTCGTGTTTGGTATGAAGGTTACTAGTCCTTGGATGCGGGCTATTCCTTCGCCTCTTCGGCTTGTTTCTGTGACGTCTACTTCGTATTCTTTGCCAAGCTCTACAGGCTTTGGTGGGAAACGTCTTGGTCCGCCCTTTCCGAAGTCTCTTCTTCCGCCGAACCTCCTTCTTTCTTCCATACGTTTTCACCTCTTTATGCGTGGATAAAATGTTCCGCGTTTTCATTCGACAGTGAGTTTTCCGTACTTTCCAACGTTAAGCTGGATTTGGCCTTTGAAACTTGTCACGTAGCCGTTCTCCACTTTGACAGTGTCATTGACGTTCACCTGGTCTATTTGATCGTTCCAAAGCGTCAGCTTCACAGTGCCCGTTTCGTCTGCTATTATGGCTGTTGCCACCCTATGCGTGGTGTCTTTGAACCTGGAGATGACCTCGCGGGGTGCAGACTTTTCAATGACTTTTGCTTCGATGTTCACATGTTTCATTCCGTTTCGCAGTTCTTTAACCTTCACTTAATTGTCCTCCTTTTAGGCTATTCTTTCCGCGACGGCGAATTTTCCGCCAACAGAGACAATGCGCACTTTGACGCGTTCACCTATCCTGCTGTTTGGAACAAAAATCAGATAGCCCTGTATCCTTGCTATGCCATCTCCTCTGCTTCCAATGTCGTCTATGACAACCTCTAGCTCTTGGTTTTCTTTCACTGGCGCTGTTTGGAAAAAGGGTCTGTCAGGATTGAAGCGTCTGCTGCTTCCAAACCTTCTTGGTTTTCGCTCAACGTGTTTTGTTTTTTCTGGGAGCCTTCTTGGCATACTGTTTTTTCGTCCTTACCGCGGAACCGCCTTCAACCAAAACCCAAGCGTTTCCGGCTGGAAACACCCGAGTTTCAGGCTGAGGCTTGTCAGAACAAACAACATCCACGCATATAAATCTTGCTAGAGAAAACAGTATATTACAGTAGCATGCTATTTGCCATGTTGCACAGTTAAGGCGAAGAGGCTTAGGTTTGCCGGAGAAAGCGCAAACAAAACCAATAATTCAACTATTGGACGTTTACAAAGAATACCGAGTTGGCACCATTTCGACTCTTGCCCTTAAACGGGTTAATTTCCAAATACATAAGGGAGACCTCATCGCTATAATGGGGCCTTCGGGTTCGGGGAAAACAACCCTTCTAAACATGATTGGGCTTTTGGATAGACCCTCAAAGGGCAAGATTTTATTTGATGGGGTGGATGTTTCAAGGCTTGACGACAAGACTTTGGCGAATCTACGCAATACGAAACTTGGCTTCGTCTTCCAAACCTTTAACCTTGTCAACAGGTTAACGGTGTTCGAAAACATTGAGCTGCCACTGATACCGAGGGGGATACCCCGAAGCGTGAGAACGAAAATGGTCTTGGAGGCTTTGGCAAAAGTGGGCGGAGAGGAAAGCTGGCTTCATAAAAAGCCGAATCAGCTTTCAGGTGGACAGCAACAACGGGTTGCCATAGCCAGAGCCATAGTCGGGAAACCCGTTGTACTGTTGGCGGACGAGCCCACTGGCAACTTGGACAGAGCCTCAGCCAAAACGGTTGTAGAAACTTTTCTGAACCTTAACAAAGCTGGACACACGGTTGTGGTTGTCACCCACGACCCAGAAGTGGCGAATTGCATGGATAAAATATATGTCATAAGAGACGGAGAAATTATAGGCGAATTTCAACCCAACAAGGTGGAATCACTTATAAGTAAGGAGTAAAAACGCTTGGAAGGTGAAGGAATGAAAAAGTGTTTAACCATCCTGCTAGTTTTCACGTTAATATTCCAAATCGCATTTACCTTTACGAGAGGAACTTATGGAGGATTAGATGAAGATTTCCATATAGTTTATGTTAATGTGAAGTCTTCCGCCGACACGTCTGAGATATACCCCGGGAGCAGGAGAGTAAGCCTAAAGATTGAAGCTGTTTACCAAAATGTTACTCCAGCCAGAAACGTGGTTGGATGGTTAAACACAACAGCTGTTCCAGGCTTGAGCTTTAGCGCTGGAAGTGGCTCATGCTCTCCGGCAAGACTGCTTAATGGAAGCATCGCTGAAAACATTAGCCTAAACACTTACATAACCTTCGAATATCTGCTTGACGTTTCAACATCTGTCAGCCCGGGCACGCACAACCTAACATTAAAAATATCCTACGAAAAGGAAAGCACCCGCTTTGAGGAGCTTAAGAACATTGTGCTAATTGTTTGGGATTATCCCCCCGTATCTTTCAGGGTTGTAAACGCATATTTCTCGCCAGCTCCCTATCCGGGGTCCGTGGACACAAATCTTTACATAGTTTTGGAGAACAATGGCAGCGCTATAAGCTCCGCATACTTTAACCTAACCAGCCTAGACGGATTTATCGTTAAGAATCCACGGGCGAGCACCGGGCTGGTCAACAAGGGCGACCGTTTCACCTTAACCTTCACGGGCATATCTATACCTCCAGACACCCTTGTCGGAACATACACTGCAACCATTTTCGCCGATTGTAGTGCCAGAACGGAAGACGGTGTAGTCTACAATAAAAACGCAACGTTGATTGTTCGGGTGAAAGTTGAGGCTCCGCCTCCAGAACAGCCCATCATGGTGTCATCTGTAAACACTCTCTACAATGGAGCTTACGCCCCACTTTTACCTTCGGCTAGAGGTGTTGTTTTACGAATATACCTTGTTAGTAGGATTACGGACAACATAAACACCATGATTGTGAACGCCACACTTCCGGAGGGCTTAACACTTAGAGCCATTTCAGGAACCTACATGAATGGTATGGTTGCCGGAAGCACATGCTTTGTTGATTTAACCGTTGACGTTGACCAAAACATAAACTTGACCAAGCATAGCGGCAGGCTGGACATAACTTATTTCAAAATTGTTGGCGGAGCCTGTTTTCCCATGAACCAGACAGTCTATTTCCCAGTGAACGTTGAAAGTCCCCACAGTTACGTTTCAGAGCTTATGCTCGTTGAAGCTTATTGGGGTTACCCGGATCCCACGCCAGCCTATTCTACTTCGCGTTACGTGCCTTTAACTTTGAGGTTTGTCAACATTGGACGCTACCCTGTTTGGGGCGTCGTTGTCCATGCTTCGTCTCAGTATCTTAAGCCAATAAAGGATTCAGAAGCATGCGCCACAACTGTTGCAAGCGGAGGCTCATGCACAGCGGTCCTCTACTTCGACATAAATACGACAGCGCCTACTGTTTCCGTGAAAGTTTCCGTAAACTATCTATTCACAGAATTCGGAGCCCACATAAGCCTAGCAAGAAACTTCACGGTTTCTCTGCTTGTGGAAAGCTATCCCGCCTCGGAAAGCACACTGTCTCTTGTCAGTGCCGGCTGGCAAAACAATTGGAACATTTTCCCAAACACCAGCAACGCCACATACCAAGTCACGTTGGCGAACAGGGCGCCCTACTCGCTAGCTGGGATAAACCTCAAACTTAAACTCCCAAATGGAATGACCTCGAAAGGACAGAGGGAGGCCACCGCATACGTTGAAGGGCCGATCAGAAGCCTAGCCACCTTTACAGCATCCTTCACAATATCCGTAGGCAATTTACAGCCGGGAAGCTACAATGCAGGCCTTACGGTGGACTGTATACTGCTTTCCGGAGGCCCCGGCGTTAGACAAATTGAAGGGTTTGATGTGCAAATAACGGTTAATGATGATAGCGCAGCCCTCGAGCTTGTGGAGGCTAGATGGTATGAGGGCACCGTTGGACCCTACACTTACGGCGCCCATCTTATAATAATGGTGAGAAACGTTTATGTGGACGGATTGAGAGGCGCTGTGCTGGAACTTGAATTGCCAAATGGCTTCCGCAACGCTTTAGACAACTCCACAAAAGTTAAAACTCCGCCTTTGTCGATGCAGTTGCCCCAACAACTGCAAGCCGTTAACTTGGCGGAGATTTTAAACGCCTTTTTAAGCGCTCAATATGCAAGTCCAGCGCAAGTCTACGGCAGAGGCGACATCCTGACTTTCATGGCTAGCCTAAACATTTTTGGTGTTGAAATAGGCGAACACGCCATTAACGGAACCCTTTCATACATTGACCCATGGGGTGGAAATAGAAAAACCCCGTTGCCCATCATTGTGGCGGTGCTTGGAAGGGCTGGCTATATTGAAGTAGCCGTTGACAGAAGCATAAGCGTAAGAAGCCGCTACGTGAACACTTCGCTGACGCTTGTGAATTATGGAAGCACACCCATGTATGACGCCTACATAGTGGTTTCACCATACCAAGCTAACCCAATTCTCATAGCGTCTCCAGCGGTGAATTATGTTCAAAAAATAGGCCCAGGTGAAAAGTGGGTTATCCCCTTGACGTTGGCGTACAACCCGCTTGGCTTTTACGCTCAAGCTGGCGGGGCATCCTACATAACGTACGGGCCTGTTCCTTTAATGGTTTCAATCTTCTATAGGGATGCAAGCGGCTATTACCGAACCTTCAATAACTCCGTAACAGTGGTCGTTGAACCCTTCATAGAGCTTATAATAAGGAATGTAAAAGCGACAGGAACAAATGTCTCATCAACAGTGGCTGGAACCATCGTTAACTATGGTTCTTCAACAGCCTACCGAGTTGAAGTAGAACTGAAAATTGGAGAAACCGCTGCTTCTGAAACGGTAGGCGATATTGGGCCGGGTGAAGAAGTCGCCTTTAGGGTAGACATAAACATGTACAACGAAACCGCCGTCCTAACAGTGCGATACTACAACATTTTCAATGAAAAAGAATCGAAAGAGATGAATGTGGTTGTAACAAAACGAGAGGCGGCGGCGCCTCCAACGGCGAAGGAGGAGGAATGGCCTGTTGAAAGATGGGTTATCGTTGCTGGAGTGATAATTTTCTTGGCTGTGGCAGCTTTACTAATCTATAGGATGATGAAGAGAACCAGGATCGTGGAAAGCGTACCCCAAGAAATGTAGCGGTGAAAACCCGAAATGTTCGCAGATTTCATTCGGTTGTCACTGAAAGCCCTAAGCGAAAGGAGGGTTCGGGCAGCCTTAACTATAACGGGCATAGCTATAGGCCCCCTAGTTCTTGTCATGATGAGTTCGGTTGTTGGAAGCTACTCCAACTACATAGAGGAGAGAATCACGTCGCTTGGGCAGAATGCCATCGCCATTTTTCCAACAGAAAACTATCGGCTCGACGAAGAGGACCTAAACTACATTAGAACAATTGAAGCTATCAGAAGGGCCGAACCTTTCTATAACACTCAAGGAGTTGTGAAAAGAGGGGCCGAAGACTTGAAAATAGCGATATTCGCCGTGGACTACAGCCTTCTCTTCGAAGCCATAGGAAGCCTAGAAATAGACGAGGGCACTATTCCATCGGAAACTGAAGTCTTAAGCTCGATCATTGGCAGAAAAATAGCCTACAAAAGCAATGAAAAACATTTTGGCTTGGGCGACGTTGTCACGGCAACCGTTCCAAAAATCGAGGGCGGCAAAATAACCGGCAAGAAAACCATAAACTTGGTTGTAGGGGCTATCCTCAAAGAGTATGGCGGCGCGTTAATTGTTGACCCAGACTCAACGATTTTCATATGCTTAGAAGCTGGCAAAAGGCTTCTGGGAATGGAGAGATGGTCTGGGATTCTTGTTTTGGCGGACAGCCCAGCCAACGTTAAGCCCATAGTCTCTGTTTTACGGCAACACTACGAGGATAAAGCCCAAATAATCGCTTTCAGCTCCATAGCCGAAGCTGTTTCCAGCGTGACTGGCGCGATAAACTTCATAAACTTTTCAACCTCGCTTTCAGCTTTCGCCGTTGCCATTGCTGGTGTGGCTGCCACAATGATAACTTCCGTCATGGAGCGCACAAGAGAAATAGGCGTCATGAAAGCTATAGGCTACACTAACGGGCAAATTTTGCTGTTAATCCTTATGGAATCCATTGTCATGAGCCTCGTTGGCGGCGCAACTGGAATATCCTTAGGCGTAGTCGGCGCCTATCTTCTATCTTCAAGGGGCTTTAGAATCGGTGGGATAGGCGAAAGCGGCATATTACTGCAGCTAAGTCCATTGATAACGCCAACCCTTATAGCCCAAACCTTGAGCCTAACAATTCTGATAGGGTTGGTTGGCGGCGTCCTTCCAGCCTACAGAGCGTCAAAAATACCGCCAGTAGTTGCCCTAAGATATGAATAGGAGAAGCATCAACTTACATTGCTAGAAAACTTTCAATGAAAACTGCAACAAAGTAGGCTACAAAAGCCGCTAAGAAACTTGTTGTCCACGAAAACTCCGCCATCAAATGGATGGCAATAGTACACAGGACTACAGTCCATACAAGCATAATTATCTGCGCAATGTTATAGGCTTGATTCACCAACCACGCTTCCTCCAAAAGTTTGCTATAAGCGGTTTCCGCTTCGCCTTTAACGCCGCCAACAAGTTCAAAAGGATACTTTATAACTGGCAAGGCTGAAAATGCTGCCGCACCTACCACTGCCTGAACAACCATAGTTATTAATGTGAACCCCGCTAGAGTTAGGCTTACACGCCAGGCAGTTTTAGCCTTAAACGCTTTTGTCAAAATGTAAATCATTCCGCCGAGCAAAAACCATCTTAGAAAGAACCTCATGAAAGAGTAGGCAGCGTAGCCGCCCAGATAGGCTGGAACGCTTTCAACGTAGGGTTTGTAAATGCCACCGAAAAATAAGCCGTCAATAAAAACTCTTATAGTGTCTAATGTTTGAGTCCACATGAATTCCAATTTTAAGCCAGTAACGTTTCCCCAATCAGTGTTTCCACGCCATTTTTCGTCGGCAAGCGGAATTGACAAGTTGTTCCAAACGTTAATGGCTCCATTTGAGAATTCACTGGTTATGTCTCTGTAGAAAACACCATTTCTAGAGTAAAGATACAGAGAAACATTTTGAGGAAGGCTTTCTGGACCAACCAATTTTATTCTTAGATAGACTTTCGTGTAGCCACCCGCAACGGAGCAGTTCACTTCAATGCCATGCAATTCCATGGCGATTCTGTCACTTTGTTCAACCCAAAACTCTATGCTTCTGTTCCCGTAACAACTCCCTGCAATATAATCAGTGAAATTTTCCGCATAATTTGCTCCATTAAGAGGAACCCAAAAAGTAGAGTTTTCAGTCCACAAATCCAGCTTCTCTAAAGAAGGCGAAGGTTCAGTTGTTTCAATGTAAGTTTTTACCGCAAAAAGGTAGGCTGACCCCATGTTTGCGGCAATAAAAAGAACCATTATCAATATTGGACCATAATAGTTTGGATTTTGGATTATCTCCTTGAAGGCTTTATGGGGCGCGTATATGACTTTGAATATGCCGTAAGCAAACAACTGTCTGAGGCTCTCCGTGATAACCTATTTTGGCTTGTTATTAAATGATTCGCTACAATCCATGTTTCAGCCTTCTATAGGTGTTGTAGTCCACATACTCCAAGAAGGGATTTTCCGCTTGATACTTGACGGTCATTTTTTGACGTTGCCTTTTTTCGACTATCTGACTAGTGGTTATGAAGGAGTAGGCATCGCTTCCAGCTCCAGAGCCATAGCTGACTATTAGGATGCGCTCATTCGGCTTTGCAATGTCAAGAACCGCTGCTAAACCTACCGGCGACGAGCCTGAATATGTGTTGCCAAATTTTGCCACTTGAAGGGATGGTAAGTATTGTTCCTCTTTAAAGCCGAGTTCTTTGGCTATTCTAACTGGAAAGGCTATGTTTGGCTGATGTGCCACAAAATAGTTTATGTCGCTTGGCTGAAGCCTTAACCGCTCCATAAGCTTCTTCGCTGCTTTTCTAATGTGCTTAAAATAGGCGGGATCTCCTGTGAAGCGTCCACCATGCATCGGGTAAGGCTCGCCGTCCCGCCGCCAAAAGTCCGGTGTGTCAGAAGTGCATGAATACCATCCTTCCAGCTCGGCTATGACATCTGTTTTTCCGAAAATGTAGGCGCATCCGCCGTAGCCCACGAAAAAGTCTAGCTCCCCGCCGGGGCTGTCTCTTGGGGCGGCTTGCGAGTTGTCAGCGCCGATAACCATGGCGTATGGCACGCCCATCTTTGGATAGCTAACGAGAGAGGCAGCGTCCTTGAACATGCTTGTGGCTGCTTTACATGCGAACTCCGTGTCTACGGCATCTACTCCTTGAACATCTTCGTCCTCCTCGCCAAGTTTCAAAACCTGCGCCACTTTTGAGGCTATGGGCTTAACGGCGTAGGGATTCGATTCTGAACCCACGTAAACCTTGCCGACAAGCGTGCTGTCCACGCCAGAATGGATTAAGGCGAGTTTTCCAGCTTCCACAGCGGCTGTTATGGCGTCCTCGTCTATGAAGGGGACAGCCCGTTCCATGTTGCCCTCTCTTATCCTAAACCTTGAAGTGTAAACGCCGTAGCCCACAATGCCCGGCACATCGTATTCCTTGTTTGGCTTCGCCGGCTGGTATTCCTGGTGTGGGTAATATTCGTCGGCGAAAGTGAAAGCCAACGAAATCGTCGGGATTATCTCGCTTTTTTCGACGGAATAACGTCGCCTAAACCGTGGAACAACTTCCCTGCCTTCAAGTCTTGAAAAGTCTATTGTTTCGCCTTCCCTGATGATTTTGTCTGTAAGCCTTCCTGGAACACGGATTTTGCCGTCATGAAACGAAATTATGCCATAAATGTAGGTGCCAAGTTTTGTGAACTTGTTTGTTGGCTCAGTTATAAGCGTGCAGAGTTCAAGGCGCCCTTTCTCGTAGAAGAAGTCTATATCCTCCATTTTGCCGAAGCTTTTCCTGCCGCAGTTTCCACAGTAATCCCTCAGCTCAAAGTACTCTTTTCCGCATAGTTGGCAGCGTCTACCTCTAAGCCTGTCGCCAAGATATGAAACACGCCTTTCTATCGGCTCGCTGCTCACTTAGGCTCCCTCCACTCCAAAAATGTGAACATGCCCTTTAGTGCCGAAACCCTCCAACTCAAGAACACACCCATATCTAAGGGGCTTATCATCCACAACTTGGCGGGCGCCAGCCTCACCCCTCAACTGCTTGAAAACCTCGTAGATTTGGGCGCCGCCAGTTGCGCCAAGGGGGTTCCCGTCAGCCTTTAACCCACCATTCATGTTTACGAAAAGCTTCTTCTCACCAATGCGATAATAACCCTTATAGTCCTGGCAACTTTCATAAACCGTTTTCCAAGCAGTGCCCGGCTGACAATAGCCCAAATCTTCAAGGGAAATCATTTCCATAACTGTTGACTGGTCGTAAAGCTCCAAAACCTGTATGTCCCAGAGGCTTATCCCAGCCATTTTTAAGGCTTTTTCCATCGCTAAACGGCTTGCAGCAAAACCTGTTAAGTCTTCCCTCGCCGGATATGTCAGGTAGTCTGTTGCCGAAGCGGAGCCAAGCACGTAGACCGGCTTATCCGTTAATTTTTTGGCAGTTTCCTCGCTGGCAAGAATCACTGCTGCAGCACCATCAGATATAGGTGCAAAGTCATAAAGTCCCAGTGGGCGTCTGGCGGCTTTTCTGGCTTCCAACACTTGCTCCACTGTTATTTTTCTCTGGTATTGGGCGTACTCGTTTTTCAAAGCGTTTAAATGGTTTTTTACGGAAATCTGCGCCAAAGCGATGTTCAGTTTTTCAAGGTTTTCGCCTGTTATACCATAACGCCTAATATAGGCTCTCAGCATAAGCTCGTGGTTTGCTTCAGGCGTGCACCCAGCATAATAGCTCCATGGATCTTCCAATAGCATTAAGTCGTCTCGGATTTTGTCCCAGCGGTCTGTCATCTTTTCTATTCCGCCCACAAGCACCAAGTTGTATTTTCCAGCTTGGATGGCATTACACGCGTTAGAAAAAGCCGAGCTGAAGGAGCGCACCACATCCATAGGTACGTGCAGCTCCGTCAACTCCGAAAGGAAGCCTTCTTCAAGTCCAAGCTTGTTTGTTATTGGCAGAAAATAGTCCGATAAGTAGCATGCCTCCAAGTCTTTTCGCTCCAGTCCAACTTCCTCGGAAGCTTTAAGCCAAGCCTCCTCGATCAGGCGTTCAGGCTGTTTCTCGTAATGTTCGCCGAACTTTGTTCTTCCAGCGGCAACTATCACTGGACGACTACCCATGGTCATGGAACACCTTTTCAGCACTACGCCACAAAGACTTTTAAGTGTTTGCCAATTCACCGTCTAACTGCAATAAGCCACGGAGACAGAGATTATGAAAGACGAAAAATACCGCTTAACCATAACGGTTAAAGAAATACGGGGAAACTGCCCCGTCTTTAAACTCGGAGACAAAATAGTCGTAGAGTCCCCGAAAATTTTGGTGAACAAAACGGACAATTTATGTATTCACGCCTTGGGCTGCATGTTATCCATGCTTGTACCCCTAAGCCGAGGAATAAGCTTCAAAAGCCTAGGTCTAGCCAAAGAGGAGAATGAAGTTGGATACATGCAATGCCTAGACCCAGGTGAACCCTACACAGGCGGCGGCACAGTAATCTTCGAAATTAAGAGAGAGAAAATGTTTAAGTGAAAACTATATAATGGTCTTTTGGAGATGACGTTGGAATCCGTGCTGGCAACAATGATACTCATAATCGTCCTACTAATGTTTCTTTTCATTTTTGGGATGGTGGCCTTCACTTTCTTGCAGTGGATTAAAACGCCAACTTATCAGCCTCCAGCCATAAAGGTTGAGGATTATTCATGTCCAAAATGTGGCTCAAAAGACTTGGAAAGGATAGGCAGAAGAACATTAAGATGCAGGCGATGCGGGACGACATTCACAATACAACCTGAAACGTCAGAAACACACTTCATAGTTTGGCCATTTTTCTGGTGGATACCAATAATATGGCCAGTTCCTTTCAAAAAACGAGTGTTCAGCTTTCCCGGTTAGGTTAAAAGCCCAACAAGTTCGTGAAGGCTTCTCACTTTATATTGGACTGGAACACAAGTGCATGCGTCTTGTCTGTCGAGAAAATAGGCATTAACGCCCACACTCCGTGGAGATTCAAAATCATCCAGCACGCGGTCGCCTACGTGAACCATTTCGGAAGGCTCTATGCCCAAAGCCATGCACACTCTTCTATAGGCGTCTGGATTCTTTTTCAGAAGACCGAAATCCGAAGTTGTTGAAAACACATGGTCAAAATAGCGAATTACTGGTTGTGCCAAAACATCAACAAAAAGCCTGTTAGAATTTGTGACTATTATAAGCTGATATCTACGGCCAAGTCTCTCTAGGGCTTCCACAACATCTGGAAAAAGGCGGATATACCCTCTATAAGCGTCCATCAAGCGCTGTGGATTGCCAGACAAATCAAAAAGTCTAAACCAGTAATGAATGTCGTACCATTCAACACGATCCTCGCCAACCCGTGCATACTCGCCCAAAACAATTCTCCTAGCCTCGTCAAAGTCCAAACCCTTTTTTAGGGCATAAAGTCTAGGCAAACCAACGTTCCAAACCATGTCACCAAACGTCATATCCACAAGAGTACCCTCTAGATCGAAGGAAACAACACAAACCAAGCGCATCCCCTCGCAACCATTAGGAGCGTAACGAGCTTAAAGAGCAAACGTATAAGTTTGCCAGCAAAATAGTGCTCCGGGCGGGATTTGAACCCGCGTCTCCGGCTCGAAAGGCCGGAATACTTGACCGGGCTATACTACCGGAGCGCTGTTTGCGGCTTGCTGGCATCATGCCAAATGCTTTATGTTTCGGATAAATTTTATTGTTTTAGGGCTGTTTTTAAGCATTCTTTAAGGCTTGCCAGCTGCACTTCCGCTTTGTTTAGGGTTGGCGCGTAGTGGGCTGTTTTAGCCGAATTCGTCATAATCGTCTTTATTCCAAGCTTGTCTGTCCATGTGACTACGGCGCATGTGTCTGTTATGACTTTTGCTCCGCTTGCCTCAATTTTTTGCACGTGACTTTTTGTTTTTTCTTTTACGTAGCGGCTTGTGCAAACCCAAAACTCGACGTCTTCTCTAACTTTCCTGTCGCCCATTTTCTCGGCGATTTCACGGATTTCGCTTGGCGAGCAGTGGGGGCAGCCGACAAAAACAAGGTCCGGCTTTGAGGTTGATGTTGTAGTTAGCTCTTCGATTGTCTCTTGAATGTTTTTGGGTTCCACAGTTATTTTTTCAAGATGTTCTCGTTCAATTTTGGCTGATGTGCCACCGCAGTGGAACATGTTGACCATTCCGGCGGATGCCAAAGCCGCGCCTAATTGTTTAAGGTTTTCAGGCGTTGGGTTCCTCAAGCCAGTTATAAGTGGAATTTTATCTTCCAAAACCTTGCCCAAAAATATTCCGAGGGCTCCATAGTCCACCTCTCTTTCCAGCGGCTCCCTAACCTCGATCATGATTTTTGGTTTGCGGTTCTCAGCCTTATGGATGCCGCAGTCTGGCGTCTTGCCGATTATTGCCGCCGCCAAAGCGCTTGGTCCACCTTCACGATTCGTCCACGCCCCCAAAACCGAGTTGGCGTAAACAACTGCAGATGATTCAGCCCAAGCCAAATGGGCGCCTCTGGTTGGCGTTTTAATGTAGTAGGGCGTGCACGTGTAAGAAATTTTAAAGCCCATCTTCTGGAAAATCTCGCAGAGCTTAAGCTGGGTTTTCACAAGGCTTTCTGGAAGCCTCTCAGCCAAATATTGAGGGTCTAGGCTCTGGGGGTTTAGCGTAGCCTCAACCGCCACTTTTTCACCAGCATCCGCCAAAGCCTCCAAAAAGTCTGTTGGTGCGTCGCCCAAAGTTTTGTAGGAAACCCCTGAAACGTGAGCGGACTCCACCGGGATAAGTCTTGAAGCGTCATAAAGCTCGCCAAGCTTAACCATAATTTTCATGCAAACTTGCTTCGCCCAGCCATATTCGCCGTCATAGATGCGCTCTTCTTCCCGCGTCAAATACACTTGCTTAATCCTCCACGCTTTCTAGATTTCAGGACTTTGATTACGCCCTTATAGGCATCCACTTCAACCAAATCGCCCGTTCTAAGCTGGCTTATATCCACCTGGTCCATCATGGGAATGTTGGCTATAACCGCGCCGACAACAATTACGGGGTCCGCCCAGCGGTTTATTATGGCTTTAGGAGCTAGCCCATTCTTCGCCAAAGAGTACAGTACATAGCTACCCACCGTTGAGCCATGCCCATGGGGAAAACACAGAACTTTGTCTTTTACGCACACGCCGTAAAGGTCGTGGTGCTTCTCAATTATCTTTCCGTTGGAGGGATCCACATCGCCTAAGAAACTTATGGGTTTGGTTGAGACTAAGGCTTCCGCTGTGCATTTTCCTTCAACGATTCCCCGTCCACGTAAAACTATTTGAGCCCCCATGTTTGGCGCCACGTTTAATAGGATATTTTGGCTGAGGAGGGAATTTCGCCTAAAACCTTGGAGGCTGCTTCCGCCACCCTTGCACGGTTCCGCTCATCCGTATAAACCCTTAAAATGTTTATGAAACCTTTCAAAACCTCAAATATTCCAGAGATTTCGCTGAGCCTCCTAATCTCTTTTCCACCGTTCTTCGTTTTGCTAAAAACTGGAATTTCCATAGGCTCCACCAACATGGAATGGTGGTAGGGCACGCTTGGCACAGTTGGCACGTCAATCACTATGGAGTCTGGTTCCACGTCGGCTTTTCTCGCAATTCTATCTCTTATCTGGTTGCGAAACTCCTCGGCGCTAAAAATGTTTGAAACCGTTTTGTCCCGGACATAGAAGGTTTGCTCGTAAGCGCATTTAAGCATTCTACGCCTTTCCAAATCCCTAATGATTTGGCTGGATTTCCTACAGTTTTTAAGCATGGTCCAAACAGTGTAGTCGTCCATAGCCAAATACTCTTCAGGAGTTTTAAAAGCTGACAAGCCCAATTCTGGATCCGCCCTTTCAAGGGCTGTTGCCAACATTATTTGAGCAGCCCTGCCAACACGATGAAAGTATATGCTCTTGAAGGATTCGATTCTAGCAATTATGAAGGATTCAAGGGTTGAAAGCGCCCCAATGTCTACGGCTAAATTGCCCTCCAAAACATCGAACGAGTGGATTAGGCGGAAAATGTCAACGAAACCATATTCGGCGCCGGTGTGGTATGTATCCCTAACAACAAAGTCAAGTTTGTCAACATCTATGGAACTTCGAATTATCTGGTTTAAAAAAGCCTTTGAGCTCCCTAGAAGCGAGCCAGCCGCCAGCTCCGCAATGTACTCCGGCTTGTGTCCAAGCTTGCCAAGAACCTCCTTCAACTCGCTGTTTTTAATTATCCACATTGTCATGTCTTCGTGGGTCTTGCCAAGCTTCTTTGTGAGCAAATGCTCGAAAACGTGGGAAAAAGGCCCATGCCCCACGTCATGGAGCAAACCGGCGATCCGCACCGCCTCCACGTCCTCTTCGCTTACAACTTGGGAGAGGTTGGGGTTCTCCACAGCTTTACCAGCTAAATACATGACGCCCACAGAATGCTCGAATCGAGTGTGGTTCGCCCCGGGATAAACATATTCTGCTCCAGCCAGCTGCCTGAGCCTTCGAAGCCTCTGCACGGGGTAAGAGTCAATGACACTCCTTTCGTTTTCCGTTATGTAAACATACCCATAAACTGGATCTTTTATTTCGCCCCAGTAAATTTTGGGCATGGCCTATTCTCCATTAGCCGATTAGCAATTATTAATACTGGTTTCCCCTTATAATGGTATGCTGCTGAGGAGGTTTAAGTGAAATTGAACAAGCACGGGTTTTTCATGTGCGTCGAAGGACTAGACGGCTGTGGAAAAACAACTCAAACAAAAATCTTAGTGAAAGAGCTCAAGAAAATGGGGTACGAGGCAATCTACACGGCGGAGCCAAGCCATGGAAAAATTGGAAGGTTTATAAAGCGATATTGTTTGCATGGAGGAAAACGGGTTTCAAGCATCGTTGAAGCTTTGCTCTTTGCAGCTGACCGTTACGAGCACGTAGAAAACGAGGTAGTCCCCGCGTTAAAAATGGGGAAAATAGTTGTTTCAGACCGCTACGTCTATTCTAGCCTAGCTTACCAAGGAGCAGCGGGGTTGAGCCTTGACTGGATTAGGAAGATAAACCAGCATGCGCTCACACCCGATTTGGCGATTTACATAGATGTTGAGCCAGAGATTGTTGTTAAGAGGCTTAAACCCAAAAAATCGGTTATGGAGAACCTTGAAACCCAACGGAAAGTGCGGGAAGTCTACATGCACTTTGTGGAAAGCGGAGAACTCGTTAGGGTAAATGGAAACAAACCCATAGAGGAGGTTGCAAAGGAAATCTTATCAATAGTTTTAAGCCGCTTAAAAGAGATTAAAATTCGCGAAGCTTAAACCGGGTTTAATGCCCTTCTTTGGAACAGCATGTTCACCTTTGACACAACAAGGTCAACTATCTCTTCTGGAGAGATGTGACGGGGCCCCCTTTCATGGAAAACACGTATGCCCACCGTTTTGGCGTTAAACGTTAGGCGGATCATGTAATAGTCAAATTTTAATGGTTTATTTTTGCCCTCTCTCTGCCTGTAATACCGTACAGCGCAGAAAAAGTCCATCACTTGTAATGGGGCTTTCCCAACTCTTTCTAATGTTTTCTGCGTTTCTTCTTGGTCTAGGTAGTTGAATGTTTCGCCTTCAGCTATGCCAAACTCAAAGATCACTGTACATCCTGGAACAGAAGGGTTGGCCACTGCGTCTAGACTTAGGTTTTCATTGTTGAGCTTGTGAAGCGCTTGTATTATTGCTTGTTGCAGCCTTTTCACCGAAACTGATGTGGTTAATTGTGCAACCATGTGCACGTTAACTGGAAAGTTCTCGTAAAATCCAAGCATTCAGCGTTCGCCCTTACCTTTTCAAAGTTTTTTGGCTTTTCTAACCCTTTCCAAGTTCTCTAGTAGACCAGAAAGGGTTGAACCGAGTTTCTGCAGTTCCTCAACGTTTGTTTCCCGTTGCATTTTCTCTTGAATTTCTTGGATCTTAGCAAGCAATGTTGTCTCTAAGGTTTCGAGACTTAAAGCGCTTGTTATTTTCGCCAGCTCTGCGTCTTCCCGGACAACTATAACTTTCTTTTCGCATTTTGCACACCATAAATCGCCATTCTTAAGCTTAAAAATCGGCGACGCACAAACTGGACATGCAAGCTCCGTCATGGTTGAGCCTTGCCGGAGCAGATCAGCCATACGCTTGATGTATTGTTCATCGTTAGGCTTAGTTTCACATGTCATTTGCCGAGCCCCTATGTAGAGAGTGTATAAAAGCCTATATAACTTGACTACTTGAATATTTCTGACTTAGTGTGGTGATTCACCATGGTTAAGAAGAAGAAGCTTGAAGAATATGAGGAGCGGATTAAACAGGCCTTAGCTGTTTTGGCTGAAGTTTCCGAAGACACTACAACGCCGCGAAACATTAGAAGAGCCGCAAAAGACTCTATGGACGCTTTACAAACAACGGAGTTCACACCTGCAGTTAGAGCTTCAAACGCCATATCCATATTGGACGAGATTCTCCAAGACCCAAACATGCCGCCGTACACGCGTGTAAAACTTTGGAACGTCATGAGCATCCTTGAAGCCATAAAAGACTAGAAACGCAAACCTTTCGCATGATACAGTACTAAGTGGTGTTTGACTTGAAGGTTTTCCATTACACTGAGGTTAAAGCTGAAGAAGCCCAAGAAGAAGGCGCCTCTAAATTGAAGGTTAGATGGCTTATCACAAAAGAAGTTGGGGCGCCAAACTTCGCCATGAGACTCTTCGAGATGGAGCCTGGAGGACATAGCCCATTACACTCTCATCCCTGGGAGCATGAGGTTTTCATTCTTGAAGGTGAAGGCACTCTTGTTGGTCCCGAGGGTGAAAGAAAATTTAAGCCCGGGGATGTAATTTTTGTTCCTCCAAACGAAAAGCACCAATTTAGGAACGATGGAAAACAAACCGTGAAGTTTCTCTGCCTAGTGCCGTTCCACTAAAACTCCCGTTTCCTTCCATCATTTTCAGATTCGCTAAAAATATATGTCAGTTACTACATCTAGTTTTGGGCTTCAAGAGGAATAGAGCTTGAAGTATGACGTTGTAATTGTCGGAGCAGGTCCAGCCGGAATATTTTCAGCCCTCGAGCTAGTTGGAAAGTCCGACTTACGCATATTAATCCTCGATAAAGGTCCAGACCTTGAACAGCGGAAATGCCCTGCGAGCAGAGGCTTCGGATGTGTGAACTGCGAACCATGCGGGCTTCTATGCGGCTGGGGTGGAGCCGGAGCCTTCAGCGACGGCAAACTAACAATCTCCACAGAGGTGGGAGGCTGGCTTAACCAATATGTTTCGGAGAAAGATCTGTCCGAACTGATAAACTATGTGGATAACATTTACATTCGTTTTGGCGCACCCGACCACGTTTATGGCGGCGATATAGAAAAAGTTGAGGAAATAGAGCGGAAAGCTTCTTTAGCCGGGTTAAAGCTTGTCCATCAAAAAATTAGGCATATGGGAACAGAACGCTGCGCCCAAACATTGCGGAAAATGCGGCAAGAACTTGAAGGAAAAGTCGAAATAAAAATGAAGAAGGACGTTAAAGGGCTTATTGTAAAAAACGGTGTTGTTGAAGGCGTCGAAACAGTCGACGGGGAAAAGTTCTTCGGAAAATACGTTATCGTGGCGCCCGGGAGAGGAGGCGCTGAATGGCTTCAAACAGAAGCCCAAGCCTTAGGATTGAAGACTCTTAACAACCCTGTTGATGTTGGCGTAAGGGTGGAAGTGCTTGCCGCCGTCATGGAAGAATTGACAAACGTCCTATACGAACCAAAATTCATCTATTACTCCAAGTTTTTCGACGACCAAGTTAGGACTTTCTGCGTAGCGCCCTACGGAGAAGTCATAACCGAATCCTATAATGGTGTTTTAACTGTTAATGGGCAGAGCTATGCTGAGCGAAAGACGGAAAACACGAACTTCGCCATCCTCGTAAGAACATCCTTCACAGAACCCTTCAAGGAGCCCATAGCCTATGGCAAGTACTTGGCTAGGCTTTCAAACCTTTTAAGCGGAGGCATACTAGTACAGCGGTTAGGCGACTTAATAGCGGGCAGACGTTCAACCCCTGAAAGGATAGCCAGAAGCCTTGTAACCCCAACTTTGAAAAACGCCACGCCCGGCGACTTAAGCTTCGTCCTACCCTACCGCTACTTAGCAGACATAAGGGAAATGCTTGAAGCCTTGGACAAAATAGCCCCGGGCATTCACTCGCGGGACACCCTGCTCTACGGGGTTGAAGTTAAATTTTATTCTTCAAGGCTTGAGCTAAGCAATTCACTTGAAACAAAGATACGGAATCTCTTTACGATAGGCGACGGCGCCGGAGTTACCAGAGGACTTATTCAAGCATCAGCCTCCGGAGTAATTGTGGCGAGAGAGATCTTAAGGCGGGAGAGGCAGAGGGTAAAGAGAAATGTCAGTAGTTAAGGAGCTCAGTTGCTCCTATTGTGGTGCACCTATCCAATTTAAACCCGGAGAAATCATCGCCACATGTAGGTACTGCGGCTACACAGTGGTTATTGAAACCGGGAAAGCTTTCACCTTTGAGCATTCCATGTTCCTCAACAAGTATAACCCAGAAAGCATCGAGGAGCCAGCCAAAAACTGGATGCGCTCCGGCTTTCTCAAACCTCCAGACTTGGCGAAAAAGGCTAACTTTGTAGAAAAAACATTGTTATACTTGCCCTTTTGGGTCGTGTCTGCCGAGGCGGAAAGCACTTATAAGGGCGTTTTTGAACGTTTAAGTCCGCCAATAGTTAAGGAAGGCAAAATCTCTAAAAAGTACAGTTGGCTCGTTCTTGCAAGGAAAGCCTCAGAATTTCCAACAAAAGAGTACGACGTGCCGTTGGAGGGCAAAGTGCCCTACGACTTCAGAAAAATTGAAGGGTTTGCAAAAGTTCTAAACAGCGAAATTGACAGGGACGAAGCCATAGAAATCGCCAAACAACAAATAAGTGAACACCACCTTTACTTGGCTCAGCAAGACGTCGACAGAGTCATAGAAATGAGGAATGAAATAAAAGTAAACCAAACTGTTTACCTACACGCCCCAGTCTGGTTTATCAAATACGAGTATAAGGGCAAAGTCTACACGTTATGGCTGGACGGAGCCACGGGCACGGTTATTAAGGGCGAAATCCCCCAAACAAAAATTGGACTATTCTAGACGCGCGGGCTGTGAAGTTAGATGAGTGATGAGAAGATAATTGGGCGGGGAACATGGTACGACAAAATGGCGGCGAAAATCATTGAAAGAGAGCGGAAGCTAGGCAGAAGCTTAGACATGATTCGAACCGAAATGGGCTTAGGGGCTTCAGGGTTCCCGCACATTGGAAGTCTAGGCGATGCTGCCCGCTCCTATGCGGTGACCTTAGCCCTCAGAGAGCAGGGCTACCGCTCAGAGCTTATTGCCTTCTGCGACGACAAGGATGGCTTGCGTAAAGTGCCAGCTGGACTGCCAAAAACTTTAGAAAAATACTTGGGCTTCCCAGTTACAGATATTCCAGACCCGTTTAAATGCCATGACAGTTATGGCGGACACATGAGTTCGCTGTTGCTTGAAGCCCTCGACAAGTGTGGCATAGAATACCGTTACATGTCCGCCAAAGAAGCCTACGCAAGTGGACTGCTCAACAACGAAATCCACACAATACTCTTAAACGCAAAAAAAGTCGGCGAAATCGTGAAGGAAGAGGTTGGACAAGAAAGGTACATGGAGGTTCTGCCATACTTCCCAGTCTGCGAAAACTGCGGAAGAATCTACACAACTAAAGCCCTAGAATATTTGCCCAAAGAAAACAAGGTGCTCTATGTCTGCGAAGGAATGGAAATCAAGGGGCGATGGATTGAAGGCTGCGGACACAAAGGCGAAGTCGACGTCACAAAAGGGATGGGCAAGCTCAGTTGGAAGGGCGAATTCGCAGCCAGATGGCGAGCCCTAGACATAAGGTTTGAGGCTTACGGCAAAGACATAGCAGACTCTGTTCGCGTAAACGACAGAATAAGCCGCGAAGTATTAGGCTATGAGCCCCCAGCTCATGCCAGATACGAAATGTTCCTTGATAAAAGCGGAAGAAAAATCTCGAAATCCACAGGCAACGTTTTCACGCCACAAGTCTGGTTTAGGTACGGCTCGCCCCAGTCGCTCATGCTTTTGATGTTGAAAAGGTTTGTTGGAACCCGAACCCTAGATGTAACGGACATACCTGCCTATATGAACGAGCTAGACTATTTGGAAGACGTGTACTTTGGAAAGAAAACAATCCCAGATAAGAAAGAGCTCGCCAAACTAAAAGGCTTGTACGAATACTGCTGGGTTTTAAAACCGCCGAAACAGCCAAGCATCCACGTCCCATACAACATGCTAACCTACCTAGCGAAAATCGCCCCAAAAGGCAGAGAGATAGAATTCATAACAGAAAAACTCCAAAGCTACGGCTACCTGCCAAAAGCACAACAGCCAGACGAAAACCTCAAAAAACGAATAGAATACGCCCTAAACTGGACCAAAGACTTCGAAGAAATCCGAGAAACAACCATAACCCTAAAACCAGAAGAAAAAACCGCCATAAAAGACCTCATAGAAACCCTAAGAGTCGAAGAGGAACCAGAAAAAATCCAAAACGCCATATTCAACACCGCCAAAAAACATGACATCCCACCACCAGAATTCTTCAAAACCCTATACACAATACTAATAGGCGCACCTCAAGGCCCAAGGCTAGGCCCATACATAGTCGCCATGGGCAAACAAAACGTGATAAACGCCCTACAACGAACCATAAACCAGACCTAAAAACCTTTAACGCACTTTTATCAAACATAAACATGGGCCCGTAGTCTAGCATGGATTAGGACGCTGGCCTGCGGAGCCGGAGATCCTGGGTTCAAATCCCAGCGGGCCCGCTTTAACGTCTATTTTAAAGTTGTGGAAAACTTGTGTTTTGGTAGCCCGGG
>JAGTQG010000007.1 GCA_018396875.1 Candidatus Bathyarchaeota archaeon | reverse complement strand
CTACTAAGCCTATGGTGTTGCTGTTTTGAAGTAGCTGGGCTATTTGCTGTTTTGTAAAGGCTTCTTTTTTAAAGCATTCTATTTCAATTTCATAAAGCCTATCCAAATATTCGATTGAGATATCCTCTATTTTTATAGGCATAGTCCCTCTAAGGTTTATATTTAAAACTGAGATTTAGGCTTTCTCTATCGAAGCGACTTTCAACGAAGTCTTTACGGCTTTAATTTCAATCCACTGCTGGACTGCGAAGCTGACGAAGAACCTCAACCAAACTGTTAAAAGCCTGTTCAATATTGTTGATGTCGCGCTGACGTTCATTGGAATTCCTAAGATCGTGTAAATTGTTGTCATGGTTATTTCTGGCAAACCAACCTCAAAAGGTATGCCTACGGGAATGGATTTTATAGTGTTCACTATGGCTTGCGTTACCAAGATAGTGCTCCAAAGATGGAAGCTTGTTGGAAAATGCATTGCCATGAAAACCGTATATGAGATAGCTAGGTAGGAAAACCATGAAACGCTTGACAAGAATGTGGCGAAAAATACGATTTTTGGGGTGTGTCTAAACTCTTGCATTGACTCATGGAACATTTCAGCGGCTTTTGTGACATCCTCTTTAAATTTCATAAGGTTCCATTTTCCTCTGGTGAGGCGTTCGAAAAAGTTTAGTAGACGTTCTATAATTCCTAGAGTCCAGTTTCTTTTTGTGCATAGAAGCAGGAGCAAAATTAGAAAGAATAATGTTGCGCAGATGAGAAATATGCTTAAATTGAAGATTAGGTCATTGAAACCTGAATACGTTAAAAGTAGGCATACGCCCACAATAAGTGTTGTTAAACCAATACTAGTGCTTATGAGCCTATGGGCCACCAAAGAGGCGACGACCTTACCACTTACATGGTTGCCCTTTTCTCTTGTGATTAGGTAGGCTCTTGAAATTTCTCCGCTTATGGATTCAGCTGGGATTATCAAGTCTATGAACGTTCCGTACCAAATGTATAGGTAGGCTTTCAAAATTGGAAGTTTCACAGATAAATGGTTTAGAAGGGTTCGCCAAGCCATTGCATAAAAGAAGGTGTCAACGAAAATGAGTAGAGCGGCTGCGAGATATGTCAAGGTGTCTACAGTTTGAATGGTTGCAATAATTTCCGGTAAATCTACTTGGAAAAGGTATAGGTACACGAGAAAAGCCGCTATGCCTATTAACGGAAGAACTACGGTTTTCCGGGTGATTTTAGGTTTGGTGGAGGCCATGTTCTTTTGCGTCTCGCTTATGTTGACTCAGAGAATTCATCGGCGATTATATATTTTGCTTAACTCCACGTCCATAGCATTTCATATTGTCAAATGCCTCCGTCAGACAAATATACATGAAAGCTGAACTAAGGGTGTTCGAAAAGGCTAAATGGTTAGATAATTGGAATAAGGCATAAGATGGTAAACTATGTTGACGAGGGAAGAAGCCCTTAATCTTGTCAGGAAACATGTTTCGAAAAGGAATATTATCTATCACATGCTCGCTGTAGAAGCTATAATGCGGGGATTGGCGAGACATTTTGGAGAAGACGTGGAAAAATGGGGTTTAGTCGGCTTGGTTCACGACATAGACTATGAGAAGACGGAGGCCACGCCGGAGAAGCATAGCCTCGTTGCGGAACAAATCCTCAAAGAAGCATTACCTGAAGAATTGTTAAGAGCGATAAAAGCCCATAATTTCAAGTATACTGGCGTTGAACCTAAAAGTAGAATGGATAAGGCGTTAATTGCCAGCGACGCCATTTCAGGCCTGTTGGTGGCTTGCGCCCTTGTCATGCCTTCTAAGAAACTGGCGGAAGTGAGAGTGGAAACTGTGGCGAAAAAGTTTAAGGACAAAGATTTTGCCAGGGGGGCGGAGAGGGATAGAATTCTCCTCTGCGAAGAGATTGGAATTCCGAGGGAGAAGTTTTTTGAAATATCCTTAAGCGCACTGAAGGAAGTAGCTGCGGAAATAGGTTTGTAGTTAAGGCTGGAATTCTGGTTTGGCTTTTCCGAGTTTGCGGTCTAGGCAAGCCTTTACAAAGCCATAATATTCCGGGTCAGGTTTTCCGGGGCGGCTCTTAAATTCACCGTGAAACTGAGATGCAAAAAAGAAGTAATGGTCCGGCAACTCTAAAATCTCCATTCTTCTGCCGTCTGGACTTCTTCCGGAAAATACTAAGCCCCCCTTCTCGAGTTTTTCCATATAAACCATGTTTACTTCGAATCTGTGGCGGTGGCGCTCAATGATTTCCTCGCTTTGGTAAAGTTTGTACGCCAACGTGCCTGGCTTTATAATTACTTTGTGGGCGCCTAACCGCATTGTGGCGCCTTTAAGTTCTACACCCCTTTGTTCGGGCATTAGGTCGACTACTGGGTGTGGTGTGTTAGGGTTTATCTCGGTGCTGTTTGCGTCTTTTAAGCCGCACACATTGCGTGCGAATTCAACCACAGCCAACTGAAAGCCAAAGCAGATTCCCAAAAACGGTATGTTGTTTTCTCTTGCAAATTTTATGGCTGCAATTTTTCCTTCAGCTCCTCTAGAGCCGAAGCCGTAGGGCACAAAGATTCCATCGAAATCTCTTAACATTTCAACTTTGTTTGGGCTTTTCTCAAAGGTTTCGGCTTCAATATAGTGTATGTGCACTTTTGTTTTGCATGCCGCTCCGGCGTGGCGTAACGCTTCGTTCATGCTTACATAGCTGTCCACTAAACCAGCATATTTTCCAACCAACGCTATGCGTACTTCATGTTCAGGATTGAGTATGGCGTCAACAAAACTTTTCCAGTCGTCATAGTTAGGCTTACGTTCTGGAAGTCCAAGTCTCTTGCAGACGAAGTCACCCATTCCTTGTGCGTCTAGGATAAGTGGAACTTGGTAAATTGACTCAACATTGTAGGAGCAGAAAACTGCATTTTCTGGTATTGTTCCGAATAGGGCTATTTTCCGTAAAGCTTCAGAGTCTATCATTTGTGAACATCTCGCAACAATGATGTCCGGCTGAATACCTATGCGGCGCAACTCGTTCACGCTATGTTGCAAGGGTTTTGTTTTCATTTCCTTTGTTACGTCCAAAATTGGGACGAGGGCTACATGCACATACAATGTGTTCTCGTATCCTTCTTCCAAACGCATTTGACGTATGGCTTCAAGAAAAGGTAAGCCTTCAATGTCGCCAACAGTGCCACCTACCTCTGTTAAAACAATGTCAACGTTTGAATCCGCAGCCACGTTTCTTATTCGACTTTTAATCTCGTTGGTTACGTGGGGAACTATTTGCACACATCTTCCCAAAAAATCTCCGCGACGCTCCTTTTCGATGACGGCTTTGTAAATAATTCCCGTTGTAATGTTGTTGTTTTTCCCTAGGTTCAAATCGAGAAAACGTTCATACCATCCAAGATCTAAATCCGTTTCACCGCCGTCTTCCGTCACATAAACTTCACCGTGCATGTAGGGGTTCATGGTGCCCGCGTCCACATTCACGTAGGGATCTATTTTTATGGCTGTAACCTTGAAGCCCCTTGCTTGAAGCATCTTCCCAATAGAAGAGGTTACAATGCCCTTACCTACAGAGCTTAAAACACCGCCTGTAACGAAAATGTACTTTACCATAAGCTTCCCCCGTTTTAATAACAGAACCTAGAAGCGTTCAGCATTTAAACTTATTCCAACAGTTCATGAAGGCCATTCGCGCGTAACTCAAAAGCTAAATTCAAAAAGTTCTAAGTTTCTGTTGAAACGGGTCGTGAATGGAGTTAAGGGATAAAATGGCTCACAAAAAGAAACCTAGCGTGGTTTACTGGCTTGGAGAAAACCTTTACATAAACATAACCAATAACTGTCCAAATAACTGTTATTTTTGCCTACGGAACTTCAAAGAGGGCGTCGGAAGCTTTAACCTAAAACTTGAAAGAGAACCATCCACTGCCGAGATTATAGCGGAAATTGAGGGTGTTATAAACAAGAGGAATTGGAGGGAAATAGTCTTTTGCGGGTTCGGAGAACCCTTCGAAAGACTGGACTGCATGTTAGAAGTATGCAGGTGGATAAAGAGACATTACGGGAAAATCGTGACTTTAAGGGTGGACACTAACGGTCAAGCTTTCCTGCTTAACAAGGGGCGGGAAGTAGTGAAGGAATTGAAGACGGCGGGCATGGACAAGGTAAGCGTTAGCCTAAACGCCCACAACAAGGAAACCTACAACCAAGTCTGCAGGCCAACCTTCGAAAACGCTTTTGAAAGCGTATTAGAGTTCATTGAAAAAGCCAAAGAGCTTTTAGAAGTTGAAGTGACGGCTGTAAGAATTCCAGAGGTTGACATTCAAGCGGTGGAGGAAATAACCAGAAAAATGGGCGTCAAGTTTAGGGTTAGAGATTATATACAACCTTTTTGGTGAAGGCATTAAGCGTTTAACCTTCAGCCTGACTTATCAACGCATTTAACTGCTCCGCTTTGAGGGATAATCCGTGAAGGTATTTCCCGCGAAGCCTTAAATCCTTCAAGAACGTCTCCTTTAAAGGTAGGGGCTTGTCAAACCTTACAATATACCTGAACTCTAAAGCTTTTCGCCAACCCCAAGTTTCGCATTCCATATGCTCTTCTTCGGTAAGCTCCTCTTTCAGGTAAATGTTTTCTATCACGCCGTAACCAATGAACGCATCGCCAAACTCTGTTTTAGCTAAAAACATGACGGTTTGGCCTTTCTGCCATTTTCTTGGGGAACTCGTGTAATACATGGCTGAACCGAAAACTTTTTCGATCCATTCTTTTTTGGCTATCCTTAAAATGTAGCCGTCTGCTTCGACCATGACGTGTTCGCCGCGTCGGTTACAAGGCATATTAGGGTTGTATTGCTATTTTAATTTCACTTTTTGAGGTCGCTAGGATTTCGAAGGCCTCCTCAATTTTTTCGAGGGGCATTTTCCGAGTTATCAACGGAGCTACGTTTACTGTTTTTGAAGCTATGAGGTTTAGAGCTTTCCTAAAATGCAAGGGCGTTGCATGAAAAGTGCCAAGCACCGTAGTTTCATTATAATGTAGAAGCTCCGTGTTGACACGTATTTCGATTCCCGGTGGGCAGCCGCCAAACTCTAAGACTTTCCCTCCTTTCCGCACAAGTTTTAAGGCTTGCTCCCAAGTTTCCGGCCGCCCAATAGCCTCTATGACAACATCTGCGCCGTATCCGCCTGTTAGCTGCTTGACTCTTTCTTCGACGTTTTCCTTTGCAGCATTTATGGTTTCGTCAGCTCCGAGCTTCTTTGCAAAGTCCAGTCTTTCCTCAACAAGGTCTATCATTATGGTTTTCTCAGCACCCATTTTCTTTGTTGTTAAAAGGTGAAGAAGTCCTATTGGGCCTGCACCTATTATGGCTATGGAGTCGCCTAGTTTAACTCCAACCTCCTCGATTCCATGAAGAACGCATGCTAAAGGTTCTGTAATTGCTGCTTCCTCGTAGGATATGTGAGATGGAATCTCCTGCATGTTCACGCGAACCATGTGGGCTGGAACTTTTATGTATTCGGCGTAGGCTCCCCAAAGCCAAATCATGTTCTCGCAAAGATTGTATTTGCCCTTCTGGCACATAAAACACCGCAAACATGGAGCACTGTTGCCAGCGCGCACCCGCATGCCTTTCCTAGGCCAGTCTGAGCCTTCGCCGACTTCAACCACGTCGCCTGCCCACTCATGCCCGAAAACCGTTGGAAGCTTAATCACCCGTTCAACATAGCCCCTCTGGAAAATCTTTAGGTCCGTGCCACATGTCGTAGCGGCCTTAACTTTTACAAGAACCTCACCTGCTCCGACTTTTGGTGTGTCAACATCCTCCACTCGTAGGTCTTTTATGCCGTAAAGCATTGCCGCCTTCATAAATCACACCTTACCCAGCACAACAACTTTTAGGCTCCTCTTATCTTCAAGGGCTGTCTTAAAGGCTTTGGCAACCTCTTTTAAGGCGAAACGGTGAGTTATAAGGTCCTTAGCTCTCAGCTTTCCAGTTCTTATCAGTTCCAGCGCCTCTCTGGTTTCAATGTGTGATGTCGAGTATGATGGAACTATTTGTATTTCGTTGAAAAAAAGCTGTTTTGGGCTTAATTCCAGAAATTCTCCGGGATTTGTAGGCGCAAAAACACAAAGTTTTCCGCCCTTACGAAGTGCGCTGATTCCAGCTTTGTAGGCTTCTATGTTCGGCGCTGTTACAATAGCTAGGTCTGCTCCTCTCCCGCTGGTTTCAGCCATAATCACGTTGGCGAGGCTTGTTTTCCGTGGATTAACGACAACATCTGCGCCGAATTTTTCAGCATATTCAAGGCGGTGCTCAACAAGATCGCTTACAATAACTTTTTCTGCACCAAAAATTTTTGACAAAGCTGTGTGGATTATGCCCGTTGCTCCAGCGCCTATGATTGCTACAACATCGCCGCCGCGGATTCCACATTTTTTAAGGGCTCTTATGCAACATCCAACGGGTTCTATGAGGGTTGCTTCTTCAAAGGAAAGGTTTTCTGGAATTTTAAGAGTGTCTAACTTTAGGTTTGGAGCTGGAACCTTAAAGTACTCCGCAAACCCGCCTGGAACTATGCGTGTTCTGTGGAATTGCTCGCATAGGGTGAAGTCTCCCCGCTGGCAGTAGTGGCATTTTAAGCAAGCCACATGATGGTGGACGAAAACTCTGTCGCCAACATCGAAGCCTTCAACATCTTCGCCTTTCTCGACAATTACGCCGGATGGTTCGTGTCCCAGAACAAGGGGTGCACGATTTTTTAGGTACCAGTCCATTAAGTCTGAACCGCATATGCCGCATGCCTTCATTTCCACCAGAACTTCGTCTCGTCCCACTTCTGGAGTTGGGACTTCCTCAACCCTTATGTCCCCTTGATTATAGTAAATGGCGGCTTTCATTTTAACTCACCCTTTCTTTTCACTCGTTGGCATATAGCTTTTATACAACTTTACAGAAAATTGAGCCACAAAAGGTGTTAGGAATGAAAATTGAAAGAGCTGAGCTGGTGGCATACATCCTAATAGTGGCGGGTTTGCTTCTGCTGGTTTTCACGTTTGTTATGGCTTTCCTCATGCTAACAGCGGTTCTAAGCATTCCTACAAACATGGACCTTTCAAGAGCTTTAGGAGAGATTCTTGGACCAATAGCTGAAGCGGTCATAAAGATAATGTTTCTCGGAGTTATGGGTTGGACGGGCTCCATTGTAACCATGAGAGGAATACAACTTTACAAAGAGGCTAAGCCGGCAGTGGCACAGACGCCAAAGCCTGAAGAAAAACCAGAAAAAGCCTAAAACGACTTTTGCGGTGGCAAGTCTTGCGGTTAACTATTAAGGCCCTTGGATGGACGATAATCCTTCTTTGGATTTTCACCCTAGCATTGCCAGTCTCTGTGGCTTTCTCTTTGATGAAGCTTGCTGAAGGAAGAAACTTAGGTATTCAAGAACCAACATTCATGTTGTCAAATGGAAACATTTCCATAAGTATGCCCATATACGTAAACAACACAGGCTTTTACGACATTTCAGAAGCAGGCGTAAAAATTAGAATAGGGAAAGCGGACAAAACCATTGTGACATTGTATAGGGATCTACCTAACATACCGGCTGGACAAATGGTCAACACGAGTTGCATTTTAACCGCAAGCTTGATGGAAATTTTCCAAAAAGACTGTACGCTATTAACGGAGGATGCTAATTTAAATGTGAACGCAGCGCTACATTTCAGAGTAGCTTACGCAATAGCCTTCAATGTAGCCCAAAATTTTTCCACGCGCTGGGGAGCCCCCTTCCACAATCTAACTTATATTTTAGCCTATGACGGCGCAACTCACACTTTCTCGTTTTCTATAAGTTTCAACAACCACGCCTTCTTTCCTCTTAGTGGCCCCTTTGAAATTAGATTGTACAATTCTAGCAATTATGAGATTGGCAAAACATCGCTGTATTTAGACGTCCCGTCTGGGGAGTTTTTCCAAGAAACTGTTGATGTGGCTGTTGATCCTTTAGGAGTTACCAACAGAGTCTTAATCCGTATGTTTTTTGCTGACTTGCATGTTCTCGAAACGGAGTGGATTTTGCCATGAGCGAGCTTGAGCCCAAGCCAGACCGCCGAAGGTTTAGTTTTCGAGTTGCCAGAGCTTTTCTTATAACAGCAGCCTATGCGGTTTTCTGGCTTATAATATGGTTTTTGACGTCTACACTTCTGGCAAGCTTTCCGGAATATCAGAAACTTTTCTCTGTCATAGCTTTGGGTTTACTTTTCTTCACTTTTGCCATAGCGTTGGCTGAAGGCACAATCTACAAGTACATTTTGAAAATCATACGAGCCTTTTTCCTAATAGCCTATTTAACCTACGCAACAAACAGCGGAGTTTTAAAAGTGAGTTTTGAAAACTTAGTTTTCACCGTCGAGTTTGTGCCGCTGCTTGCCTTGATAATAGTGATAAACCTTCTAGAAATTGCCAAGGGGCTGTTGCAAGCAATAGAATTTGCGGCACATAGCCCAAAAGACTAGCCTTGCAGAGGGCTTGGGGCTTCTAGGTGGCGTTTAACGCTTTGAAGGAACTTGGCGGCTGGAACTCCGTCGACTATTCTGTGGTCGTATGAAAGGCTTAGCGTTACGAAAGGCTTGAAAACTATTTTTCCATCAGCAGATAACGTTGGTTTTTCAAAGATTTTTCCAACGCCTAAGATGGCAGCTTCTGGCGGGTTTATGATAGGTGTAAAGAATTCCACGTCAAACATGCCCAAGTTTGAAACTGTGAAGGTTCCACCATTTATTTCCTCTTTTTTCAGTCTACCTTCTCTAGCTTTTTCTGTTAAGTCTTTGAGGACCACGTCTATCTCTTTCAGGGATTTCTTGTCGGCGTTGTGGATAACTGGAACCACTAGACCGTGGTCTGTCGCTACCGCCACTCCAACGTTTATGTCTTCGAAAATCTTGATCTTATCTCCCTCAATAGTTGAGTTTAAAACTGGATTTTCAGCTAAAGCCTTCGCAACAGCCGCCACGATGATAGCCGTGTAGGACACTTGGAGCGTCTCATGAATTTTGGCGGCTTCTGTGAAGTCAACATTCATGAAAACAGTGCTGTGGGGAGCAGTCCTAAAACTCGCTGAAACTTTTTCCGCAGTGGTCTTCCTATAACCGCTTAGAGGTATAACCTCCTTAACTTTTGGCATAAACCCCCTTGACTCTTCAATGAAACGTCTAACATCGTCTTCAACTATCCGCCCTCCGGGACCCGTGCCCTTAACAAGCGAGAGGTCTACCCCATACTCCCTTGCTAGGCGTTTTGCAGCTGGAGAGGCTAAAACCCGTTCTTTGGCTTCGGCAACTTCTTCAGGAGTTTTAGCCGCAAATGCTTCTTCTGTTGGAATCTGCTCGTCTGGCGCAGCAATTATGGCTATTACAGCGTCCACAGGCGCCTCTTCTCCTTCTTTTACAAAGATTTTTCGCAGCACACCGGAGGCTGGCGCCTCCAAGTCGTAGGTGGCTTTTTCCGAAATTATTTCAACTATTGGCTCGCCCTTTTCAACGGTTTCGCCTTCACGTTTGTACCATTTGCCAACGCTTCCAGTTTTCATGGTTAAGCTGAGCTTTGGCATGACAACCTTCGTAACCATTTAGGCTATCTCCTTAACAGCCCGTATTATCGCCTTCTCGTCTGGAATCACATACTGCTCCAAGGGTGGACTGAAAGGTATTGGCGTATCCGGTTCAGCCACTCGCCTTATTGGAGCATCCAAATAGTCTATGGCTTCCTCAGCTACTATGGCGGCTATTTCCGCCGTCACACCAGCTGTTTTGCAGTCCTCGCTGACGACAACAAGCCTACCAGTTTTCTTCACCGAATTTACTATCGTTTTTTTATCTAATGGCGTTAGGGTTCTTGGATCTACAACCTCAACGCTTATGCCCTCTTTGGCGAGGGTTTCAGCAGCCTTCAAAGCTTTGTGAACCATGTAAAGTGTAGCCACAACGGTGACGTCTTCTCCCTCCCTTTTGACGTCAGCCACACCGAAGGGTATTGTGTAATCCTCCTCCGGGACTTCTCCCTCGAAGGGGTAGAGCAGCTTGTGTTCGCAGAAGATTACCGGGTTGTTTCCTCGAATGGCGCTTTTCAACAAGCCTTTCGCATCGTAAGGCGTTGATGGAACAGCCACATACAAGCCCGGAACATGCATAAACCAAGCTTCCAGACATTGCGAGTGATGTGCAGCAATGTTCACGCCGCCGCCAAAAGGAGTCCTAATTACAAGGGGCACTTTAACCTGTCCCCCAAACATGTATCGAAGCTTTGCCGCTTGGTTGGCTATCTGGTCCATGGCTAGGGCGGTTAAGTCTCCAAACATTATTTCGGCAACTGGCCGCATTCCGGTTATGGCTGCCCCAACAGCCACGCCAATTATGGCTGATTCAGATATAGGCGTGTCTCGAACCCGTTCATCTCCAAACTCTTCGGCTAAACCTTCCGTCACCTTGAAGGCTCCACCCCAGTATCTGCCAATATCCTCGCCTAAAAGGAAAACCGTTGGGTCCCTTCGCATTTCCTCTCGCAAGGCTTCGCGCAACGCTTCCCGATAGGTTATTCTTCTCACGTCCTAATCCTCCATCACGCGTAAACGTCTTCTAAAGCTTCTTCAGGCGCAGGGTATGGGCTTTCCATGGCGTATCGGACAGCCTCCTCGATTTCAGCAGCCACCTCCCTATCAATTTGTTGAATTTCAGCCTCCGTTAGAACGTTTAATCCTAGAAGTTTCTCTCTAAACCTTTTTATTGGATCCTTAGCAAGCCAAGCCTCAACCTCTTCTCTGGGTCTGTATTTAGCTGGATCCACGCGGGAATGCCCCCTATGCCTGTAAGTCTTACATTCAATAAGTGTTGGTCCCTCGCCTTTCCGCGCCCTTTCAGCCGCTTTCGACGTGGCTTCATAAACAGCCAAAACATCATTTCCATCCACAACAACCCCCGGAATCCCGTAGGCAGCGGCTCTGTCAGCGATGTTTTCTATCCGCATAACCATCGACTGACGAGTTCCCATGGCATACAAGTTGTTTTCGCAGACAAATATGACTGGCAAGCTCCATATTGCCGCCATGTTGATGCCCTCGTGGAATGTTCCTTGATTTGAGGCTCCGTCGCCGAAGAAACACGCTACAACCTGGTCTGTTCCTCGAAGCTTTATTGACAAGCCAGCTCCAGCAGCTATGGGTATGCCAGCACCCACAACGGCTGTTGCACCAAGCATGCCTATGCTGAAGTCCGCGATGTGCATTGAGCCACCCTTGCCCTTACAGTAGCCGGTCTTTTTTCCTAAAATTTCAGCCATGACACGTTTGACATCTGCGCCTTTTGCAATACAATGGCCGTGCCCTCGATGTGTGCTGGTAATATAATCATCTTTTCTCAGGGCGCTGCAAACGCCAACAGCAACGGCCTCTTGTCCAGTGTATAAGTGTATTGTTCCCGGAACAAGATTTTGAGCGTAAAGCTCGAAAACTTTCTCTTCGAATAGCCGAATTTTAACCATCAGCCTATACATCTCGACAAGTTTTTCTTTGGATAAATTTAACATCAGCGACATTTCCGCTCACTCTCTTGAAGCTTAACCTTCTTTAATAAGGCTGGATGCTTTTATATTATTCCTCCTCTTAACAAGAGGAAGAAAATGAAAACAAAACACTGGGCGATTCTACTCGCAACGATGTTAGCAGCGGTTGCTGTTCTTTTGACTCCAACTTTTCCGCAAAATGATATAGAATCTGGTGAGACGAATCCTCTCCTTTTAAGGTATGAAGTTGGGGCGGTCTTCGTTGGTGAACTTAAACATGTAATTCAGATAACAAACCCGTGGCCAAATACCGCCACTGGAAAACTTGTTGTTCCTCTTGTGAAAAACCAAACAGCCCGTCACTACACCTTCTTGCACAATTTTTCAGCAGTAGGTGGACAGTTTAGTGGATCAAGCCTCTTGAATGACAGCTTTGAAAACGTTTACCTTTGCTTGGAAAATGTACAAATTCCGCCGGGGAGAAGTTTTATCGTTGAAATTGACTATTTTGTGCTTTCCTTCGACGTTGAATACCTGGTGAATTCAAATTTGGTTGGCAGTTATGACACCGACTCTGAAGTGTATGAGCTGTATACTCAACCAGAGGAATTCATACAATCTGATAATCCAGAGGTTGTGAGGACAGCGCAAGCCATCGTTGGTGACGAAGAAAACCCGCATAAAAAGGCTTTGCTGATATACAACTTTGTAATAAAAAATTTGAAATATGAAGTTCAAAGTGAGGAGAAAGGAGCCCTTTGGGCTTTAGAAAACAGAAAAGGCGACTGTTCAGAATACTCATACCTTTTTGTGGCTTTGTGTAGGGCTGCCGGCATACCTGCCCGTGTACAAGCCGGTTTCGCCTTCCATTATGTTAACGAAGTTATGGAGGATGGGCACATGTGGGCTGAATATTACCTTGAAAATTATGGATGGATACCCGTAGACGCCACGTGGAAGATGTTTGGTCAAGTAGACTATAAGCACTTGAGCTCCATTCAAAGCATGCCCGAAGTTATGCCCTATGCCAACTTTTACTTTGAAAGTGCTGGTGGGCGAAGGCTTGAAGACAGGCAGACTATCCAACTTAGGCGTGTGTCCGCAAGTAGATTCAGCGATAGCCAGTTTGTGGAGAAAATCGTGTTGGCTGTCCAAATGGCGAAGCAGGCAGAGTTTGGCGCCTCTATTGGGAGGATTTTAGGCGTAAGATTTCTTTTCCCTTCGGAGATTGAAAATGTCGAACATAAAATCTTGGATTGTAAAGTTTACATTCAAAACGCTGTTGACATTTGGGGTGAAAGTTCAAAAACTGCCACGAGCAATGCCACCGAAGCCATCAAAATAGCTGAGGAAGCGTCGAAGCATGTTTGGATGCTTATAGCCAAAGTTTTTACGCTGTACCTCATCGTAGCCCTATTTTTGGTTATTATGGCTTTAGCTTTATCAAGGCGTAGTCCCAAAAGCCCGGTTCAAGCACAAGCCATATAGCAGTCCCTTTTCTAAATGCTAGCTTAAGCGTGATTAAATGCAGAAATCATACGCTAGACTGCTTGGCATAGTTGGAAAACCAAATGTTGGAAAATCCACATTTTTCAGCGCAGCGACACTGGCTCCAGCTGAGATAGCCAACTATCCCTTCACAACAATTAAACCAAACCGGGGAGTGGGCTATGTTAGAACTCCATGCGTGTGCAGGGAATTCGGAGTCAAAGATAACCCGGTAAACTCCCTATGCCTCGACGGCATCCGGTTAATCCCCGTAGAGTTCATTGACTGCGCTGGACTTGTGCCGGGCGCATGGCAAGGTAGAGGCTTGGGCAACCAGTTCCTAGACGAGATTAGAAAAGCCGACGTGTTGATTCACATAGTGGATGCTTCTGGTGGAACGGATTCTGAAGGGCGGATATGCAAGCCCGGCGAGCATGACCCCGTGGAAGATGTGAAGTTTCTAGAGCGAGAAATAACAATGTGGATGGCTAACATCCTAAAAAGGGATTGGCCCAAAATAGCTAGAACAGCCGAGTCTGGGGCTAAAGATCTTCTGACAATTCTTGAGGAAAGGCTTAGCGGCTTAGCCATAAAAAGGGTTCACATTTTCGAGGCTGTTAGGCGAACTGGACTGAACGCTGACAAGCCAACCTCTTGGAGCGAAGAAGATTTTCTGCGGTTTATCGACGCTTTGAGACAGATCGCCAAACCCATGCTCATAGCCGCAAACAAGGTGGATATGCCGACGGCGGAGGAGAACCTTGAAAGGCTTAAAAGGTTAAACTATACCGTTGTGCCATGTTGCGCTGAGGCTGAACTTGCCCTGCGAAGGGCTGCTGAAAAAAACCTTATAGACTATAAGCCGGGAGACTGCAACTTTAAAATCAACAACCCGGAAAAGCTCACCGAAAGCCAGCTTAGAGCCCTAGAAGCCATCAGAGAAAAGGTTCTACATAAATATGGTTCAACGGGAGTACAGGAAGCCATAAACATGGCTTATTTTAAGCTTTTAAACATGATAGTGGTTTATCCGGTGGAAGACTTGGAGCACTTATCTGACCACAGCGGGAGGGTTTTACCAGACGCCTATCTTGTGCCGTATGGAACAACGGCACGAGAACTCGCCTACCTAATTCATACAGAACTCGGTGAAAGCTTCATTTACGCGGTGGAAGCCAGAGAACGCAAAAGAGTTGGCGAAGACTACATCCTCAAAGATAGGGACGTGATTTCAATAGTGAGCGCCAAAAAAAGAGCCTAGCAGTTTTATGCACCGAATCGTCTTTTACGCTTCTGGAAAGTGCGCACAGCCCTGAGTAAATCAATAAATCTAAAGTCGGGCCAATATATGTCCAGAAAACAAAGTTCACTGTAGGCTGACTGCCAAAGCAGGAAACCGCTTAAACGCTCTTCACCAGAAGTTCTTATAATTAAGTCCGGGTCCTGTTTCGGCAAATGCGAAGTGTACAGAAACCTTTCGAAAAGCTCCTCGTTAACATCTTCAGGCCTTAATTTCCCACTTTGCACTTTCTCCGCGATTTTTCTTGCAGCGTCAACTATTTCGGCTCTCCCGCCATAAGCGAAGGCGACATTCAAAAAATGTTTATCATAGTTCTGTGTGGCTTTCTCCACTTCATCAATAAGCTTTTGCAGATCCTCCGGCAACAAGTGCTTTCTGCCAATAACCTTCACGCACACCTTGTTTTTGTGAATCCTTTCATCTGTTAGGATTTTTTGGAGCTTTTCGCTGGCAATTCGCATAATCTCTTCAATCTCTCTTTGGGAGCGGCGGAAGTTTTCTGTTGAGAACGCATAAAGCGTTATAGATTTAACATTAAGTCTCAAACACCACTCTAGGAGCTGTTCAACTTTTTCTGCGCCCTCTTTATGTCCAAGCCATGGCGGCATCTCTTTTTCAGAAGCCCATCTTCTGTTTCCATCCAAAATTATGGCTATGTGTTCCGGCTTTTCATGGTTTTTGATTTGGTGCCAGAGCCATTTCTCATAAAGTTTGTAGACGCCTAACGCCGAGAGAATTGTTCTAAGCATTGTTTAGATCCTCGCGTTTTTCAAGGCGTTTGCACATGGACACTTGCCGCTACGCCTTGGTGGTAAGGTTTTAATTGTTTCAATTAAAAGTTGCTCAACTTTCAAATGAACCTTCCTAGATATGTCGTAAACCTCTCTCGGCGTCAAACGTTCCTGCATCCCAGCCGCCATGTTCGAAACATAACAGACCGACGCATAGCAAACTTCCAGCTCCCTTGCTAAAACAGCCTCTGGAACACCAGTCATGCCAACAATATCAAAGCCCAACCGCCTAAACATTTCAATCTCAGCCGGCGTCTCAAAACGAGGACCTTCGGTGCAAACCAGCACAGCGCGTCTCCAAAGGGGTAAGCCAAGCTTTTCAGCACACTTGATTAAGGCTTCACGGAGTTCGGGACAGTAAGGCTGAGACACGTCTACATGGGTAACTGGCGCCGTGTCGTAAAAAGTTGCGTGTCTTTGTCTTGTGAAGTCGGCAAAGTCGTGTGGAACAACGAGGTCGCCGGGCTTAAACTCCGTGTTTATGGCACCAACAGCATTTACCGCTATAATTCTCTCAACGCCAAGCTTATGCAAGGCGTAAACGTTTGCTCTATAGTTTACCTTGTGAGGGGGAACAGAATGCTCTGGGCCATGTCTTGGAAGAAAAGCAATGGTCTTTTCACCCAGTTTTCCCATCGATATGGGCGGCGGAATTCCGTAGGGTGTTCCAACATGGAGCCTTTCTACGTCAGTAAACAGTTTTTCAAACCCTGTTCCACCTATTATTGCAATTTCAGCTTTCCTCAAACTCCTCTTGCTCCTCCGTTTTCTTGAAGAAACCTCGAGCAGATCTATGAATGACGAGAATGACTAGGATTGAGGCTACGCTTATCAAGATGCCGATTACTATGGAAAAAATTAATGTTTCATAGCCAGCTTTCGGATTACTCAAAATCACCGACACTGCTTCTAGGATTTGCCTGCTCCATCCAATCAAAACAATCAAGGCAGCATTACGCAAAAGCCGCACGTCTCTCTCAAAGTACCACCTTATGGCTCTTCCGGTTAAGGCTAAACAAACACCTATAACTGCAAGGTCTTTGGAATCCATAATGAATGCGCTTGCAGCTTGAGGCAAAATACTAAGCCAATTAGACCAGTCCAAATTCTGTTCGTTTACAGCGTTTAGTCCGAGATACACGCCTATCCCAACACAGAGTAGGCCTGCAAGGGCGGAGAACGTTGAAATTTGCACGTAGAGGGGTGGAGGCGAATACTCCTTCATCCATATGTAGACTCTTTTGGCTGCTCTGTCTACTCCAAAGCCTTTCACAAACATGTAAGCGCCCAACACAATTATGAAAGCCATCAGGTAATAGTGGACCAGCCCAAAAATAGCTAGCACACCTAAAATCAAGAAAAGGATTCCAGGCAGTCCAAGGGCTATGCGGGAGTAACGGGGGTTCTCCACAATCATTTTGAAATACCTCGTGAAAAGGGCAGCTGTCTCCTCTATGGACTCACTGTGTTTCACAACTATTCTTCTGACGGATGAAACTGGCACCCTTGACTCTATAAGGGGAAGAACAGCTTCATCCGAGTAGCCATCTGTGACTAGAATAACCTCATTTGCTGGGAAAACCTTCAAGACATCACTTAACTCTGCGACTATCTTCCTGTCGGCGCCAACTCCACCCAGTTCGGATCCGGATATTGTGGCTATTTCGAAGACTTCTTCGGGTTTGCTTTCGCTTGTGAGGCGGTCGTAGAGGCGTACAGCCTCAAACATGGCGTTTGCGTCAGGCTCTTCTGGATCCTTTAAAGCTAGGGCGACTGCAGCGTTAAGGTTTCCATCTCTGCCAATTAGAGGCGTTTTAATCTCCGTCTTTGCGCCAATGTCTCCGTCTCTGTCAACGCATAAAATTAGAATTCTTTTTTGTTCTTCCTTTCCCTCTTCATTTTTTGTTGTCATCTGCTTCGTTCCCAATCAATAAATGCGTGAGGCTACTTTAATTTTGTGTTAAACCTTTTTCCGCTAAAATTTTAAATTCTTCCCATGTTAGTTTTTCGCCTCGCCTAAGTTTCTCCAGAGCCCTTTTTGCAACACATTCTAAAAGGCGTTCCTCATTTTTCCGTTTCTCCTCTTGAATTTCTGCTGCCATTTCCTCTTTAAGCGTCCTTACCTCTTCAAGAATTTTCTTTATCTCCAATTTAACTGATTCAATTTTTTCTTTAACTTGAAGAAAGAGTTCGTGGAGGCCATCAGCCTCAATTTTAATTTTTTTAACTTCTTCAAGCTTTTTTATAATTTTTTCATGGGTTTGCTGGCTTTTCTTCGCCTCCTCAGCCATTTTTTCGTGAAGGCTTTTGGCTCTTGCTTCAAGCGCCTTTAACTCTGTTACTAATTCCAGCTTTTTTTGGATTAATTGTTCAATTTTCCTATGAATGTTTAGCTGGGCTTCCAGCTGTCTAACTTTTTCAACGAGTTGTTTCTCTTCTTGAAGGCTTAACGGTGTTGTTTGAATTTTCCATTCTAAGGTTTCAACCTCTTTTTGAAGAAAACTTGCGCTTTTCGAAGGCCTTTTCGCCATTAGAACCTTAATTTCATTTTGTATGTTTTTTAGTTCCTTAGCCTTTTGAGCTACTTCCGCTCTTATCTGGTTTCGCTGCTGCTTTAGTTCCTTAACCCTCGCGTTTATTTCGTCTCTGGTTTTTCTAAGTTCTTGGGCTTCGGCTTTTAGGCGTTTAACTTCATTGTTAAGTTTATCCCTTTTTTCAACAAGCGCCTTCGCTTCAACGGCCAATTTTTCTCTTTGTTCTTTTAGGATTGCAAGTTTCTGGTTTAATTCTTCGATTTTTTTGATTTTCTCCTGCTGTTTTGACAATCATGATCTCCTTTTTAATTTAAACCATTCAAGGATCTGATGAATTAGCTTTGCTCCTTCCTCTTTCGTGAATAGGGGTAAGTCCCAGTTTTCTTCAATTTTCCAGCGAATAACCCGCCATTTTTCAGTCTTTTTGGACACTGGCTTTTTATACAGGAGGATACCTCTCCTCTGCCATGCTGGTGTTTCAGCTAAATTAATCCCGTGCTTGAACAGTGTTTCATGGATCTCCTCAGTCTTCATTCCCTCCAACTTTTTGGCTGCCTCGAGGGGCTGGTAGCCCATTTTTCTGAAAAGCCAGTAGGCATAAGCATTGTTATGATTTCTCCAAGCGTTGGCTTGCCTCCAAGCCAGATAATTTACCACAGCGTTTTCGGTGGGCACTATTGCGATTCTTGAATCAAAAGCTATGCTGTCTGTTTTGCTAAACACTTTCTGCAGTTGTAAAGCGAAGGCTGCTGAAACTAGGCTGGCTGTAACTGAGTCTATCTTCTCCACTCTTCCGCGGAAAGGTTGGCTATCCCAAAATAAAATGTTTAACTCGTCGCTGGCGGCATAAACCAAAGCTGGACTAAAACCTTTTTCAAACAGTGCTCGCCCGGCGTTGACCATGCATTTAGCAAATCTCTCATCAAAAGGCTTTTCAGCGCCAACTGTCTCGGAAAGTCTTTTAAATTTCCATCCGTCAAGTCTCACGAAGAAGTTTGTTCCATGAGGCACCGAAGTTTTCGAGAAAATTTCGTTTTTAACCAAACTTTCATAGCTATTCAAGGATGATCCTTGCATCCACAGTTTTTGCACCCTTCTCATAAACCATTATTGGGTTAAGGTCCAATTCCTTTATTTCGGGATGCTCCGTTACAAGTTTTGACGTGTTAAGCAGAATTTTGACTATTGTCTCGATGTCTGCTGGCGGCATGTTCCTATAACCCTTAAGTAGCGGATAAGCCTTAATTTCGGTTAACATTTCACGGGCTTCTTCCTCGGTTATTGGCGCTATTCTAAAGGTGACGTCCTTCAAAATTTCAACAAAAACTCCTCCAAGTCCAAACATTAGCGTTGGACCAAACTGGGGGTCTTTTATGGCGCCCACGATAACCTCTGTTGATGGCTTAGCCATTTCCTGAACAACTATGCCAACGATTTTCGCATCCTTCTTGTATTTTTTAACATTTTCCATTATCTGCTTGTAGGCAGCTCTCACCTCTTTGGCATTTTTTAGGTTTAGCATAACGCCGCCGACGTCTGACTTGTGGATTATGTCTGGTGAAACTATTTTTAAAACAACTGGAAAGCCTATTTCCTCGGCAATTTTGACGGCTTCACCTTCGCTTTTAGCTAGTTTGAACTTTGTTACTGGTATGCCGTATTCCATGCAGATTGTTTTCGCTTCTGTTTCGTAGAGATTTCTTCTTCCTTCTTTGAGGGCATTTGCAATTATTTGGGAAGCCTGTTTCATAATTCCAGCCCCCACGAAAACGTTTAGTAGTTTACATTTAAGCTATTTAGAATTTCCCTCAAAGAGGACTCAACTTAACTGTTGTAGAGCTCTGATCCTTTTAACGACATGTGGATGCGTTGAGAAAATTTCATTTATTCTATCAATCCAAGTTAACTTTTGAGACACAAACTCCTCAACCAATTTTTGATCGCTTGAGGCTGCCATCGCTGAAAGAGTCAATGAATCTGCTTCCGCCCTGTCAGGGTCTGTTATGAAGAGGGCCTTAAAGGCGTTTAAGTGTTGCATTTCATTCCTTGCTCTTTTCATATTTTTGACTGCATGAACTATTTTCGCGAGTCCCGTTGAAAGTTTCTGTGCACCGTTTTCCACAATGGTGGCGCTGTGTCTATCAGCGTAGTACTCGCGGACACGGCTTAGGAAAGAAACACAAACGTACGTTAGGAACCATGAGAAAGCAACTAAGCCCATACCTAAGAGGGCCATCCCGCTGCCCTCTTCTCTACGGTTTCTGCTGTACATGGAGGAAATCATTATTGAATATCCTATGTAGTAGATTAGGGCTGGCAATAATGAAACAACCATCATAACTTGGACGTCACGGTGTTTCAGGTGGCCGAGTTCGTGTCCTATAACGGCCTCAACTTCGCCCTCATTTAGGGTTTTCAGCAAGCCTTCTGTGACGGCTACACGGTTTCCAGCTAGTGGCGAACCATAGGCGAAGGCGTTTGGTATTGGGATGCGGGCAAGCATGAGTTTCGGCTTTTTGATGCCGCTTTTGTTGCTTAGGTTTTCCACTATTGCGTGAAGCCTTGGGTTTTCGTTTTCTGGAATTTCTCTCACCCGATATATGATGTCAATTACGTATGGGGATATAAGCCACTGAAGAAGGTTGAAGGCTATCACGAATATTCCGATGTAGAGTAAGCCAACTTGAAGGAGGCTTAAAATGACGGCTAAGACAAGGGTTGAAAGGCCGACTATTATAGCTAGGGCTGCCGCCATCGAGAGGCGAAGTTTCCAAAGGCTGGACATTTTATCCTCACGTGTGAACAATAAAGCCCGCTTATATAGGTTTTACGTGCTTCAACCGTTACGATTTAGGTAGTTTTAATAGCTTTGGACTAAATATCTTCCATTATGCAGACCCTCGTTGACGACGTGGGAAGTTTTCCGCTGCCAAGTTTCGTTGAGCGGAAAACTTTTGAAAGGGCTTACGTCATGGCAAGAGAGTTTGCGGCTGAAGGCAAATCTTTAGCTGAAGATGAATTTTTGTTTAGGAATTTTTACACTGTGGTGAAGGATTCTTTTAAGATGAAGTGTGAGGCTGGTCTGGACGTTGTTAATTACCCGCAGCATTATGACATACGCCGCCAGTTCATTGAGGTTGTCCGCAAAGCCATGGAGAAAGGCACATACATTGTTGACGATAAGGCTGCGGTTATTCCAGAGGTAGCTGTTATCAAGAACGAAGCCAAACAACTTTGCGAAGAACTCGGCGTTGAGAGAATTGCCCTTCGGGTTTGCGTGACGGGACCTTTTGAACTCTACCTCGCCGAAGTTGGAACAAGGGTTTATCGGGATGTTCTGTTAATGTTTGCTGAAACTGTACGGAGGTTTGCCGTTAACTCGCTTCTCAACAATAAACATGTTGAAACCAGAGTGGTTTCTCTGGACGAACCTAGCTTTGGTTTTCAAGATGTGGATGCCGGCAGAGATGTGCTTTTAGACGTTTTTGAAAAAGCATTCAACTTTGGCGGAGCGATAAAACAGATTCACGTTCACTCCACGTCTAGAATTGCCGAACTTTTAGAGGTTAAAAATGTCGACGTAGTCTCGGTGGAGTATGCTGCCTCTCCAAAGAACCTAGAGGCCATATCAAAAGGCATGCTTGAAAACGCGAATAAACAGATCCGAGTTGGCGTAACACGAACAGACATAGACACCATCCTCGCGGAGCTATATGAGAAGGGGGTCAAACAACCGCAGACTTGGCAGATCGTCGAAGATGAAGAAGCCATTAAAAAGCGGTTTGAAAAGGCGAAGACAAAATTTGGAGAAAGACTAACCTTCACCGGTCCTGATTGCGGGTTAGGCGGGTGGCCAAGCCAAGAGTCCGCCCAACTACTTTTGAAGAGAACTGTTAATGCCGTAAAGGCTGTGCAGCAACGTTTCCATAGCGTTTAAGTCGCCAAAAATTAAATATTCAAGCTTTTTAAAAAGGCGAATATTCTGGTGGAAGGTTATGCAGCTGAAAAAGTTGACATTAACCGTTTTGTTTTCAGTCCTTGTCCTCTCGTTCGTGCTACTTCTACATGGAAAAGCCGCCGCTCAACAGACTTACACAAGTTTAAACCGTGCCAGGGTTTATGTGGGAGTCTGGCTTGTAAACGTTGAGAAGATTGATTTGGCTGCCAGCAGCTACCGCCTAGACTTTTACTTATGGTTCAAGTTCAACCCGGCTGAGATTGATTCAAACACCGTGAAGGAGTTTGAAATCGTTAATGGCGCCCCTGCAAAGACGGAAATAATTGCCCAAGAGGAAAACCGCATTGAATACCGTATAAGGGGAGAGTTTATGAAGACCTTTGACTTCACACGGTACCCATTTGAAACCCACACGCTCACTATTGAGCTTGAACACAAAAGGCTCAACGCATCCCAACTCGTCTTTGAAACCGACTCAGAGACGGCGGTAGACGAGACCGCCAACGTTGCTGGCTGGGAGATAGGGGGCTTTGAGCAAACAGTTGTGGAGCACTCCTATGGAAATGAAGCCTATTCAAGGTACGTTTTCAGCCTATGTTTAAAGCGACCAATGCTTTCAGCCTTTGTAAAAAGCGTACTGCCGATATCGGTTATAACAACCATATCACTATTGACATTTTTCATTTCCCCACAAAACTTCGGCCAACGAATAGGCTTGGCAGTTTCAACCTTAATGGCGGCATCCGCCTTCCACCTATCATTGCTCAGCGGCATACCACCCATCGGCTACCTAACACTGGCAGACAGAATGATGATCTCCGTATACGCTATATTCCTCTACAACCTATCCGTGTCAGTCTACATCATGAAACTCGTGGACGCCAAAAAAGCCGAAGAAGCCCAAAAATTCAACACCAGAGCCTTAAAAGTGCTGGCAATTCTAATCGCCACCCTCGTAACAATCCAGCTTGTCATGTAATGCAGAAAATAAACTTCAATCCCCCTATTCTAATGATTTTATGAGTTGTTTGAATTTCATAGGCGTAAACGAATATTTCTGGCTGCCAGAAACCAAACAGCTTAATGGCGGGGCGTTGCAGTCCATCATGAATCACCATTACATAACACTTGCCTTATACTGCCTACTTTGCTAATTAAAACTCGTCTATGCTCTACTCTACAGTCGAAAATGGATGCTGCTGGAAGCTATTTTCGCTCTCCCCTTCCCTCTAGTTTCTTGAGAGGTGGTTTGGAAAACGGACTTTAAACATAATCTGCTGTTTTTGCTAAGAGTTCATCAAAGTTAGAAAACATTCTGTCCAGCAACGTGCTTAACTGTGTCTCTTTTGATAGGTTAGCTTGTTCCTAATGTGGGCGGTTTATGTTTTGTGAAGCTTTTTGTATATGGCTGAAACATTTGTTTGGATGTTTGGGGCTGGTGTGCCTTTGGCTATTGGGCGTTTCTGTATATGCCTATAACCACATTCACATTCGAATCCAACGATTTTTCCGCCCTTTTTTATTTTCCGCCATTTAGTGGATTGGCATTTGGCGTTTTGTTTGTGAATTTTCCATAGAACTTGTGCTTCTTCCAGCGTTAGGGGGGCGTAATGTTTTGCGAGTGTGAAGTACCATATGGTGTAACCTAGGAAGGTGGCCCAAACGGTGGCTGTTAGGATTTCTATCATTTTATTTTCACCATTCTATGTGTATTTTTGTTCTACGCGTATTCAATATGTCCTTTTTCGGACATATCTACATTGAAAATATTGAGACTTCCGATATAAGCATTACCTAAAAAACCGAATATTCGATTCAGAACTGTTTGAGAATGTCACCTTTATCCATCATGTAACCGCAATAATGACACTTTAGAATTAGCGGTTCCTCGCTTTTTACGTAAAATTTCGATCGGACAGGCTCGTTGCTATTGCTTATACACGCTGGGTTTGCACATTTAACGATGCCCTCAATGACGCTGGGAAGCTTCACCCTCTGTTTTTCGACAACCTTGTAATTGCGTATTATGTTAATTGTGGCGTGCGGCGCCAACAACGCAATCTTATGGACTTCTTGGGGGTTAAGTTCTCTGCCCTCAATTTTGACTATGTCTTTAATCTTGAAACGTTTGCTTGGCACGTTCATGGCAATGGTGATTATGCGGTTCTCTTTACCTGTTATTCCCAAAATTTTGATAACGTCTAAGGCGTGGCCGCCCGTGATATGATCTATAACTGTGCCATCTTTGATTTTTGAAACGTACAACATTGTTTCGCTCATTTCCATTTCCGCCTTCCCAGAGCCTTATAGTAGGCTTGAGGATAAAAGGTTTAAACTTTTATTGTGCAAATTAGTGAAAAGCTATTTAAGCGGTGTGTAAAGCTTCTGTTTAGGGTGCAAGCTTGGAGTTTGCGGGAAGAGACATAATATCTATCCGCGACTTCTCGAGAGAAGAGATCGACTACATGCTGAAAATTGCCAAAGCCATGGAACCGTTGGCTCATGAAGGTTCGGACATGCTTAAGGGAAAAATTCTCGCCACCTTGTTTTTTGAACCAAGCACCCGCACTCGCCTAAGCTTCGAGGCTGCCATGCATAAGCTTGGTGGCTCCACCATAGGCTTCGCGGAAGCCGAAATAGCCTCTGTTCGTAAAGGTGAAAACTTGGCTGACACTGTTCGCACCGTTGAAAATTATGCTGACGTAATAGCCATTAGGCATCCCTTGGAAGGCGCAGCAAGGCTAGCTGCGGAGTTTGCAAAAGTGCCGATAATCAATGGTGGAAGTGGCGCCGAGGAACATCCAACCCAGGCGCTGCTAGACTTGTACACCATTTTGAAGGAAAAGGGCACCATAGATAATTTAAAAATAGCATTAGTAGGCGACTTGAGATATGGCCGAACTGTGCATTCTTTAGCCTACGCTCTCTCAAACTATAATGTGGAATTATATCTTGTCTCACCTGAATCTCTGAAAATGCGGCGGGAAGTCCTTGAGGAAATAAAGGGAAAAATCCCTGTCATTGAAGAGACAAACATAGGTAAGGTAATTTCAGATTTGGACGTTCTGTACGTAACAAGAATTCAGAAAGAGCGGTTTCCAGATCCAGCCGAATACATAAAGGTGAAGGGCTCATACAAAATTGACTTGGAGCTTTTGAGAAATGCCAAAAAAGACATGATAATTTTGCATCCGCTTCCACGCGTGGACGAAATAGCTCCAGATGTGGACAATACGCCACATGCTCGCTATTTCCAGCAGGTTTGGAACGGCATAGTTGTGCGGATGGCGCTGCTCGCATTAATATTAGGCGCTGTGAAGTAGCGCGTTTATGGATAACGCCTAAAAACCGTTAAGGTTCCAGTGGAGCCACAATTAGGGCACCTGTTGAGAAGGCCAGACATATTTTTGCGGCATTGACTGCAGTGGGTTATGTTGCGGTCATAAGTGAAGAATGGTACATTGAGACTTTCAGCCAGTTTCCTCGTAAAAGCAAGTAGCGTTTCAGCCTCGTATGCGACCTCGCCGAGTTCTAGGACTGTTAGGGTTCCACCGTTAAGCTGCTTGTAAATCCCTTGCATCAAGGCTAGCCTCTTTAATGAGGCCTCTGGGTTTTGGGCGCTTAACTTGTGATAAGACAAGTAGTAGGGTTTATCTCTTGTTCCATGGAAGCGGGTTTTTGCAACACCGAACCGCTCAATATCTTGCTTTGCCAGTCTCGCTGATGCCTCTTTGGACGGGAGGATGGATAATAACGTCCGTTTGCCGAGTCTTTTCTCGTTTTTTTGGAGGAACTCCGAGGCATACTGGAGGATTTCGAGGGCAAATTTTAAGGAGCTTTCATCTTCATAAACACTTTTTCTGTTGAAGGCTTCTGCAGCTTCTTCCAAGCCTATCAAATTTACTAGACGTGCAGAGTTCTCCAGTCTAAAATATGAGTCTCCATTAATGGCTTGGAAAAGGAAGCCTTTATTGTTCCGTTTAACCGTTTTAAATTTGATTTCGAGAGCGCAGGTTGCCATTTCAAGCCTTTCCCTCAAAAGATCAAAAAATTTGGTTTTGTCGCCTTCACATTCATATGCTATTCGTGGCATATTAATGGAGGCAACTCCTAAAAACCCAGTGCGTAGAGTGTCTATTTCCCAGTCGCCCTTAAAGTTCGGCGTGAGTTTACATCCACTTGGCGAGAAAACAGTACCTTTATTATCTTCGCCCAAAAGATTTGCAAAATATATGGCGCTTCCGTCCATAGCCAGTTGATGCGCTTTGCGTAAAACGTCAAGAATTTCTTCGTCTTTAAATGCTTCGGAACGCAGCTTGACAACAACCTTGGGATTCAAAAGGGGTTTAAACACGCTTTCCTCTACTAAAACCTCGAGGATAAGCCTTGCCAAAAGCAGGCACTCATCTTGAAAGTCGCCGTAAACCCCCGAAACATCGGCAGCGTCTATGGAGGCTTCTGCAAGAAAGCTTGGAATGGACAACTCAATGTTTATGGACGCGTCGGCGTGTTGACTTACGTTTAAAATGAACTGCCGTAACAACTCTTTAGCATGAGATTTTTCAAAGTCTCTTAGGAAAGGTGCCAAAAAAACGTTGAAGTATTCTAGGGTTTGTGTGCCACTAACCCCTTTCGCTGAATATAGTAAAACATTTAAAGTTATGTTTAAAGCTGCTTCCAAGCTTTTTGGTGGATGGAAAGGCAGATAGGCGTTTGCCTTTTTTAAGAAAGGCCTTAAATCATGCACTATCTCGCTTGGTTTCAAAATCCAAAACCCCAAATCTTCTAGATGGATTTCACCGGACAGGTGAGCGTCTGCCTCGTCCCTTGGAAGCACGTTTAAGAGGGTGTACTCTCCAAGAACAGTTTTCCCAAACTCTTCGCATAAGCTAAAATTACCGTGAACTGGTTTGCCTTTGGCAAGCATTTGAGAGACATCGTGCACCGGTAGCCCTAGACGGGTAAGTTTGTGACGATATTCTTCCAAACCCTTTTCAATGAGAATTCCGTTTACAACCTCCCTTATCAATGGGGCTGTCAAATATCTTGTCTTGGCCTTTAAAAGGCGTTTTTCCGCCTCCTTAGCAACCTTTTTAGCCTGTTCAACGGGCATGCCCGCTTCCTTTACGAGAGCGTCCACTATACGGTTAATGTCAAACTCCTCAAGCGTGAAACGTGAGGTGCGGACAAGAATTCTTTGAGGTTTCAAGCCTTTCTTTTCAATTTCCTCGGCAACCTCAAGCACCATCTTGCCCAAATCAGTCAAACGGTACTTTTTAGACTCCACATCAGCTTCCACCAAATCCGCCTTAAGCAAAAACTTCAAGTGATAGGCGAAACGTCCCGCATCCCGACTGGGACTCATCTTCAAATGGTTCATCAGCTCAGTGTATGAAAGCTCACCCTTGTCAAAAAGGAGATTCAAAATTTGGAGACGAACAGCTGAGGAAACAGCCTTCAAAACACGGATTCCCCGCGAACGCTGATGCTGACTAGACACTATTCACCAGCCTCCCCTTCAACACAACAACCTATTAGCCCCTGAACGGGGTTTAAAAGTTTAAGAAAACACCTTTATTAAACCTAACCAAACATACAATTGAGCATAACAAGCTAGAAGGGGCTGTCGGCTAGCTTGGTCTAGGCTCTGAGCCTCGGGCGCTCGGGACCCCGGTTCAAATCCGGGCAGCCCCACCAAACGTAAACTTGTTAAATGTCTATGAGTTGTTATTGAAAGGGCTTGCGGAGGAATCCTTTATGAAGTGGGAGTACACTTTAACAATCGACAAAAAGTTCATCGTAGTTCTTTTTCTTGCTGCATTAACCTTGGGTGGAGGTCTCTCATTAGTATATTTGGATTTAAAAACTGGCCTAGACCGTTTGCAAAGGGAATATGCCAGCCTTTCAGCACAATTGAACGCGTATGCTGACGCCCTAGCTCAACTTGAGACCATTCAACGTTTAATCAAGCAGCTAGAAGAGCTTCATTATAATGAGACGCTCAGTTTGCCGGCTGTTCAGATATATAACATGACCAGAAAATCTGTAGTTTTGGTCGTCGCCGGTAACAAGTCAGGTTCGGGGTTCGTTTACAGTTGGATAAACTGCAGAGGCTATATTATCACAAACCACCATGTTGTAGAGGGTTCCGAAAGCAATGTTAAAGTCACATTTTTCATTAATGGCAAACCCACTCAGGTTGCTGCAACAGTTAAAGGCAAAGACATTTACAGCGATTTAGCCGTTTTGGAGGTAGAGAATATTCCAGAGGAGGCGAAGCCGCTTCTTATGGGGGATTCCACGAAGCTTTTGGTTGGTGAACCAGTCTATGCTATCGGCAATCCCTTCGGCTTAGAAGGCTCGATGACTTCTGGAATAGTTAGTCAACTTGGCAGGGTTTTAAGGCTAAGTGAACTAGGTGTGCCTGAGCCTTGGGGAAAATATTCCATAGTTGATCTTATCCAGTTTGATGCTGCGGTAAATCCCGGAAACTCCGGCGGACCGCTATTAAACAGTTTAGGTGAGGTTGTGGGCGTAACCTTCGCCATAGAAACTGCTGAAGGCATAAAGGCTTTCATAGGAATAGGCTACGCCATTCCATCAATAATAGTGAAAAGGGTGGCGGATTCAATAATCGCCAAGGGCAAGTATGAGCATCCGTGGGTAGGCATAGTGTGCAATTCCAGTTATATAGGAGGCGTTTTAATCGAGCAGGTGGAAAAAGATGGCCCCGCGTTTGGAAAGTTGCAACCCAAAGACGTAATTGTGGAGGTTGACAACCGAACAATTAACCGCGTTGATGATATGTTAATTTATCTTGAAAGATACAAAAGTCCCGGAGATACTATACGCTTAAAGGTCGTTAGAGACGGCGAACCCATATCTGTGGATATAGTTCTTGGAGTGAGACCTGAATAGCTTTGTGCACTTGCCTCAGAACTTCTGGATGAGGGCAATACCTGTTAAGAAAGCTGAAACTATAATTGCAACAGCAAATGGCAGTTTAGGCGAGGAGCTGTAAAGCACTCCACCTAGGTATGGAGCTAGTATTGAGGCGAACATGCTTATTGTTTGAGGTATGGACACCCACTTAGCCCTTATGGGTTCTGGCGCCATCGGCCCGATAACGGCGCTCATTAGAGACCACACGGTGTAGGAAGCACCTGTCAGGAAAAACGCTAGGGCTAAGAGGCAAAAGTCTCCGGTTAGAAGCATAATAGTTAGCGAAAAGCTGCAGAGGATCATCAAGCCTGCGAGGGCGAATTTTTTCCCGTATTTGTCGCCGAATCTACCTAGGGCTATGCCTAAAACGGCTGAGCCAGCGAAGGCTACGGAGCCTAAAACTCCAATTTCAAAGTCTCCGTAGTGGTATATGTCTGCCAGAAATTTTGGCACGAATGGGCGGAACATCATCATGACAAACATTATCGCTGCAAAAAAGAGCGAAACAGCCGCAAGTTTTCTTGTTTTCAGGAGCTGCCACGTTGAGGGGTGACTTTCAAGTTTTTCATGTTCTGGTGGTTGGGCGTGCTGGCTTCTGATAAACACTAGGACAAGGGCTGCCAGCACATATAGGACAAAGGAAATGAGGAAGACTGTCTGCATGCCGACCTTTCCAGCCATATACCCGCCGATGGCTGGCGAAAAAATGTATCCCAGCGACCAAGCCGAGGATATGACTGTGAATGTTAACGTAAGCCTATCTTTGTCGGCTGCTGTTACAATGTATGCTGTGCTTGTGGGTCCGCCGAGCCAAAACCCCCAAAGAATCATGCCTGGAATCATTTGTGTCCAGTCCCTTGCAAAGGCGAAAATGATGGGTGCCGGAATCCATGCGATCCATCCGGCGATCATTATCTTTTTCCGGTCGTATTTGTCAGCGAGTGCTCCAGCAATCAGAAGTGTCAAGGCGGCTGTTAGGCTTACTAGGGCGTATAATGCGCCGACTTCCACGGAACCTGCTCCAAGAGCTTCCGCCATATAATAGGGCAGAAGATAAGCGTAAAGACCATCTCCAAAAGCTCCTACAAGATTTGAAGTGAAAATCAGCCCTAGGTCTCTATTCAAAACTTTGGAGGGAACGCTAAGCTGTGAAGGTTTTTCGTAGGAGGGCGCTGTCAAAACATTTCCTCGCTTAACTGTTAGGCTTACTAGCTTGTTTTCATTACATTGATATTAGCTTTACATTAGATTGAAAAGGAAAGAAATGTTACAAAAAGAGAATGGAATGGTTATGCTCTTCGATCAATTATGTCAAGGGCGTCTGGACCTGTGCCAATTAAAACTACCGGTATGCCCACTTGCCGCTCAACTTCTCTCACAAACTCCTTGGCTTCCATGGGCAGGTCCTCGAATTTCCTTGCGCCCTTACAGTTTGGGTATAAAGCGTCCAGTTTTGTTAATGCTGCTTGGGTTGCACCGTTAATCATGGCTGCCCTCTTTGCAATGTCGAAATTGAACGGGGCTGAACGTCTTTCGCGCCCTGTGCCAGCGGCAACCTCAAACCATCCGCGTTTGATAGCCTCCTCCTTTGGAAGCTCTCCCGGTAATGGTCCGCCTCCCACACGGGTCATAAAAGATTTGAACACGATTAAGACCTCGTCAACCTTTGTTGGACCCACGCCTGCTTCGGAACACACTGCTGAGGCACTTGTGTCCCTTCCAGTTACGTAGGGGTAAGTCCCGTAGAAAAGTGAGAGCATTAAGCCTTGCACCCCCTCCAAAATGACTTTTTTGCCATAGTCTATAGCGTTGTTCACCTCTAACGCTACATCCGCTAGATAGGGCTGCAGTTCTGGTATGTCTTTGGCGAGTTTGGCTGTTCTGCGAACCCGCTCCTCTATGGCAGGTCCAACACCCCAGCCTGTTGTGCCAATAACGCCCCTCAAATGAGCGCTGGATCTGTCTTGTTCGGAGTGTTTCTCTTCAATAATGGAGGCTTGATGATCTATGCCTATGCGGCTCTTCACGTTTGTAAGCTCAACTTCCTCGAGGAACTTTGGAACGTGAATGTTGGCTCCAGCGCCGATAAGTAGGCGACACTTTTCGTATACAAAAGCTGCTGGAACCATGTGAAGCGCATAGCGTTTACCCTTAAACCAAACAGTGTGCGCTGCGTTGACGGAACCAACTCGCACACAGATATCTACCTTGTCCTTCAAAGCCAAATAAGATATGATTTTGCCTTTACCCTCGTCACCCCAGAAACCGCCAACAATAACCGTGCATGGCATATTTGATCACGGTTCAGAAAATTTGTTTAAGCCTATTTAAGGTTATTTTAAATTTTCACGACAAAATGAACCAACTACCTTGTCTGCCACCGGCTCCAATTAAGTTGAGGTCCAAAAGCTTCACCCACGCAATATTTCTCAAAGGTATTTGAAGCGCACCAGCCTTGCCGTGGGGGACGCATTTAATGAAAACCTCGCCTTTTAACGGGTCTCTCCGTATTTCCGCCACCCGCACATTGACGATAACCGACCCGTCCTTAAGGTGAAGGTTGACGTTCTTGCCTATGAAAGACTTAGCCACATTCAAAGTGAAACCCTTCATGCCATCACCATTCCAAGTCTTTTTCAGCTATCTTGCCCCAGCAACGCCTACAAATGGGCAGTTTCTCCCCCTTGAAAACTATGTAGACCTCAATATCCTCGTTCCTGCACTCTTTATCCCAAGGGTTCCTGCAACGCTCCATTAAGGTCACACCTCATAAACTTGCAGACCATTGGAGAGTTCCAGTCCACCTACCTTTTAAAATATTCTGCGGATTGGTAGTCCCATACCGTGGAGAGAGATAAGTTAAAGTGAAAGCGTAACAATTTCAGGTGAAATCTTCTCTTTGAACACGGTTAACAATCCAACGGTTGGTTTTGTGACGAATGGCGGAATAGGATTGGTTGGGCTGCCTGGATTTATGAATAGGATTTCGCCTTCCCATCTTATGTTTGGGTGGTGTGTATGCCCATAAACAAGCACGTGGAAACCATTTTGTTTGGCGATTTCCCGCATCTTTCCCACGCCAAAAAGAGTTCCGGGATCGTGCATGACTCCAATCTTCCAATCGAAAACCTTAACAGAATTCATTTTCGGCAGCTTTCCACGAATCTCTGGGCCGTCCATGTTCCCATAAACAGCTAAAACTGGAGCAATTTGCTCTAATCTGTCTATCACTGTTAAATCCACTAGGTCACCGGCATGAATAATATAGTCGACTTTCTCAAAAACCTCGAAAACCTTTTGGGGGATTTCCCGGGCGCGGGTCGGCACGTGGGTGTCTGAAATAAGTCCAATAATTTTCGCTGAACCTTTTGCTTGCCTTAAAGCCATCTCTTGATTAAGCATCCCAAGAGCCTCTTACTTAGATTTGGCAACCCTCTCTACATAAGTTTTAAAATGCATGACATTTTTCAAGTCAAGGTTTGGATACAAAAATGTTCCCTTTGATATAGAACCTTAAATCCCGCGGAAGATCAGCCTTCACACCTATTCTGCGGGAAGTGCAAACATCAAAACTTTCGCCTTCAATATTCTCCACTATAATTAAGTCACTGTTGCTGTCAGTGACATCCACACTGTTCAACTCTTTTGTTATGGCTAGAGCCTTAGTCAATTTTCCAGGACCGCTGGTTAACGCTTTTATGTTTTCAGTTTTCCTGTTTTTCTTCATGACCTCCACTCCTTGAAGAGGTTCAAGAGACCTTATTAAGACGGCGCCAACCTCGCCTTTTGGATGGGCTACTATGTTTAGGAGCCAGTTTCCATGAACCATGTAAATGAATGTTCGTCCAGCCTCGCAAAACATAGGCTCGTTAAAGTTTTTCCTTCCTTTGTAGGCTTTTGAGGCAGGGTCGTTTTCGCCGTAGTAGGCTTCGGTTTCAACAATTTTGCCGCTTAAAATTTGGCTTGCCAAACGCCTAACAAGCATTTTTCCAAGGAGTTCTCTTGCCACCGTGGCAGGGTCTCTCTCATAAAAGCTTCTCGGCAACGCCTTCATGACTGCTTAAACCTTCAACGTTAGACTTTAAATTCTTTTAATCTCTAGATTTATGTTTGGTGAACTTTGTTGATTGAGTTTTATGATTTCGGCGTGATGGTTGTCAACGGAAAACGCTACACAAGCGACCTCATTGTTTTCCCCGAAAAAGTTCTAGGTAGATGGTGGAGGAGGGAGGGGCATCAACTTTGCTTAGAGGACTTAAAAGAGGTTTTTAATCAGACGCCCTTGCCGGAAGTTTTGGTGGTTGGAACGGGCTATTCTGGGCTTGTCAAGGTTTTGCCAGAAGTCGAAGAAGCCTTAAAAAGGCAGGGGATAATGCTCATAATCCAGCCCACAAAGGAGGCCTACAAAACCTTTAACGAGCTTTTAAGGGCGGGCAAACGGGTTGTTGGCGCCTTCCACCTAACATGCTAATAATTGATGAAAACATTCGCATGTTCATGTTCGAAGCGGGTTTGTTAAACTAAGACAGTTTTGCGCATTTTACTGCATGGATAAAGTGGATTGCTCTCTTTCAAATTTAGGATATATCCAGATTTAGAATATTCATTATGAATTTTACGCCCCTAACCTAGTTTGGTGGACTACTTGAATTTAAATAAGCGTCAAATTCGCAAAATGTTGGCTATGATGGGTTATTCGGAGCAGGCCATAAACGCGATTCTCAAATGGTATGAGTGAAACGTTTAATTTAACGAGCCTTGTGCGGTGTGTAAAGTCTTAAATTGTTTTGCCTTCATAATAGGCTGAAAAGGTGAGATGGATGGGTGTGAAGCTTCTGAAAGAAATTGAAGGGGAAGTTACAGCCCTTTTAAGCGATTTGATAAGGATAAACACTACAAATCCGCCTGGAAATGAAACTCGGGCAGCTAAATATTTGGCTGAAACCCTAGAAAAGGAAGGCTTTGAATGTGAGGTTTTGGAATCCGCTCCTGGAAGGGGAAACATAATTACCCGTTTGAAGGGCACGGGTGAAAAGCCAAATCTGCTTCTGCTTTCGCATTTAGACGTGGTGGCCGCTAACCCGAAAGAATGGAGCGTCGACCCCTTCTCTGGGCTGGTTAAGGATGGTTTTGTTTGGGGCAGGGGGGCCATGGACATGAAGTCCATGACGGCCATGGAAGTCATGGTTATGAAACTTCTGAAACGCAACGGTGTCAAGCTTAAAGGCGACGTCATATTGGCGGCAACAGCTGATGAAGAGAAAGGCGGCGAGTATGGAGCCGGCTGGCTAGTCCGCAACCATCCGGAAAAGGTCAAAGCAGACTACGTCATAAACGAAGGTGGGGGACAAGCAATTCCGGTAAACGGCAAAAACGTATTCACAATTCAAACTGCTGAAAAGGGCATATTGTGGTTTAAGGTTAAAGCTAAAGGTAGACCGGGACACGGCTCAGTGCCGGGTGCCGCAGACAACGCAATTCTCCGCATGAATAAAGTTGTGGACAGGCTTGGCAACTACCGTGCGGAGATCATGTTAACACCCACCGTGAAACAGTTTTTGACTGTTATGGCTGAAGAAAACAAGGAGGCAAGAGAAGCCCTCAAGCTTCTGCTTCAAAACCCAGCTAAGGCAGACGAAATTCTAGACAAATTAGCCCAAAAGGACAAGGCCATGGCTGAAGAGCTTCGGGCAATGCTGAGGATGACAATAGCCCCCACAATCATCCACGGCGGCGTTAAAGAGAACATTATTCCATCAGAATGCGAAGCGGTCTTCGACTGCAGAATCCTGCCTGGGCAAACTACGGATGAAGCTCTAAACCGCATAAAAGAGCTTTTGAAGAATGTAGCCTTAGAAAAACTTGAGTTTGAAATTATCCAAGCCAATGAACCTTCAGAATCGCCTATGAACACGCCTTTGTATAGGCTTATGGTGGAAACCCTAAAAGAGTTTGAGCCTAATTGTGCGGTGGCCCCGATACTGTTGACTGGCGGTACAGACTCCAGGTTCTTCAGAAGGCTTGGCGCTGCATGTTACGGTTTCCAACCAACCCTTTCAGACCTGCCCTACGGCGAAATTTTGAAGATGGTTCATGGCATAGACGAACGAATATCAATAAACAATCTCGTGTTCGGCACAAGCGTCCTCTACAATGTTGTGGAAAAATTCATGACATGAAAGCACACTACATCAAAGATAAACTTTTCAGCAAATAACCAAGAACAAACTGCGGAAGCAGAACAGGCTTGCCAGTTAATTGCCTAAAAATTTCCCAAGCTTTAACAGTGAAACCAATACAATCTAAAACTATCAAGTCAACGTTTTCCTTGGCAAGCATAACTGCAGCGCTGTTTAGGGCTTTGACGTCGCCGTAAGGGTTTGCCCACACCACAACTACGGAAGCACCTCTCTTTCTCCACTTTTTCTCTGCACCGGCAGCTTGTTCTTTCTCTGGAACAACCACGCCAATTTTACCGCCTTTTACCCAGCATGCAAAGCTTGTGATTAATTGTTCGAGCATTATCAGAGGCTTTCTCGCTTCTAGGCGGGGAAACTCTCCAGTGCACAGGAGCACGTTAAAGTCTACGCCCACAGCCTCAAGCTCCTTTATACATGCTTGTATTTTAGGCATAATCAGCCGTCTAGCCACTTTAACCGATGTTCCATCCCTCAACCGTGTAACCAACACATAGTCTCCCGGTTTTGGGGCAAGCCTTTCAATTTCAGCCCTTTCCAAGCCGTCCAGAGCACCCTTCTCTATTAGCTGAATAGACGAGCCTAAAACTGCCTGTAACGCTGGGGTTACGTCCTCTCTGGGCGACTGTCCAATTGTTATTAAGCCTATCTTCGTCTTCGAGGCACCCCCGCATTATCCAAGTTATGTTTTAACGGTTATTTACGTGCTTCAAAAGCTGAAATTATAAATATGAGCGTTTACGTTTATGCCTAGAAAAGGAGGGTCGCTTTGCCGGCAATTGAGGTTGGAAGAGTATGCGTTAAGGTCTGCGGAAGGGAAGCGGGCAAAAAATGTGTGATAGTTGACGTTATAGACAAGAACTTTGTGCTTGTAACTGGACCCAAAAGTGTGACTGGCGTTAAAAGGCGGAGGGCTAACATAAACCATCTTGAGCCTCTAGCAGAAAAAATCGACATTAAGCGTGGAGCCTCAGACGAGGAAGTTGTTGAGGCGTTAAAAGCCAAAGGCCTGTTAGAAACTATGGCTCAGCCAGTTAAACCCGCCCTAGCCCGGGTTTAACAACTGTTATTAGGCGCGTTTTTCTGCTTTTAAAATTGAGGTGTATCGTTCAAAATGCCTAGAAGTGTTGCTCCATGGATGGTTGAACGTAAACTGTTGGTGAAGACTGAAGGCGAAACAGACCCAAAATACGGTTGTAGACCCGAAGAGCGCCCAGCAAAGGAATACATAAAATTTGGCGTCATAAACCTGGACAAACCAGCTGGTCCGACAAGCCACGAGGTAGCCGCGTGGGTTAAACGCATAGTCGGCGTGGAGAACGTCGGCCACGGTGGGACCCTAGAAGCCTTTTACACGTTAAGGGGCTAAGGGAAATCCCAACGTGACCGGTGTTCTCCCGATAACCCTCGAAGAGTCACGGAAAATAGTGCAGGCGTTGTTGTTAAGCGGTAAAGAATACGTTTGTGTTATGAAGCTTCACGGTGACGCGTCAGAAAACCGTGTGAGGGCAGTGCTGGAGGAGTTTGAAGACACAATCTACCAGCGCCCGCCTTTGAGGGCTTCAGTGAAACGCCAACTGCGAACAAGAAAAATTTACTATATAGATTTTCTCGAAATGGATGGGCGAAACGTGCTTTTTAAAGTGGGCTGCGAGGGAGGCACATACATCCGCAAGCTTTGCCATGATGTAGGTGAAGTTTTAGGCTGCGGCGCCCACATGCAAGAACTTCGCAGAACAAGGGCAGGTCCATTCATTGAAGAAGAGGGACTGGTAACCATGCATGAAGTAGCCTACTGGTTTATGCAGTGGAAAGAAAGCGGGGACGATGCAATCCTTAGAAAGTTTATCCAGCCGATGGAAAAGGCGTTGGCACTTGTTCCAAAAATATACATAAGGGATTCCGCCGTAGACGCCATATGCCATGGCGCCAACCTAACTGCTCCGGGAGTTTTATCCATAGAAACTGGAATTACCGCTGGGTCAATGGTTGCAATATTCACGTTGAAGGGCGAAGCGGTTGCATTAGCGGAAGCTCAAGCATCCACCGAGGAAATTTTAGGCATGGAGCATGGTGTAGTTGCAAGGGTAAAACGTGTCCTAATGCCTAGGGGTACTTATCCAAAATGTTGGAAAAGAGGCGAAATATGAAACTGGACAGAAACAGCGAAACAGACCACTATTTTTCGGCAAGCCCACATTCAAAGCCACGGTTCAGGTTGATCCAAGCCTACTTGAGAGGGCGCCAATTCAAGTTTTTAACAGCCTCCGGCGTATTCTCCAAAAAACGCGTAGATCTGGGCACAAAACTGTTGATAGAATCCATGATCTTGCCGGAGACTGGTTATGTGCTGGACATGGGATGCGGCTACGGAGCCGTTGGAATAGCAGCCGCAGCATTTAACCCGAAACTGCGTGTGGTCATGGTTGATGTAAACGAGCGGGCTGTCAGACTTGCAAGGCGAAACATTGAACTAAACAGGGTAGACAACGCCGAGGTTAGACGAGGCAACCTATACGAGCCAGTTAAAGGCATACTTTTCAATTGCATCCTTTCAAACCCCCCAGTCAGCGCTGGATTAGCCACAGTAAAAGCCATAATAACAGAAGCCCCAAAACACATGACTGAAAAAGCAACAATCCAAATGGTTGTAAAGTCAAAAATCGGCGGAAAAAGGCTCCAACAAATCTTTAAAGAGGCGTTTGGAAACTGCACAATACTGGCAAGGGAAAGCGGCTACCGAGTGCTAATGGCCGAGAAAAAATAACGCCTTCCTCATTTGGCCAACCTATCCACAATTCTCCTCACAGCCGGAATGATAACCAAAGAAGTTGGAAAACTCACGGCAAAACCAATTAAAAAGGCCCTAAACCACCTTGTCGGAAAATCTGGAACAAGACCCAAATTAATCAATGTGAGAACCAAAGACATAGCGAAAGACATGCCAAGCGACATAAAAAAACCAAATAAAACATTTCTCAAATATTTCCCGCTAAACTTCAAAGGAAACACCGGAAAAGGGATAATTATAAGACAAATAAATAAGCATTACAATATAGCGCAATAGGCCGGGGTCTCCTAGCCTGGTAGGGAGCAGGCCTGGAGACAATCAAATAAGCGCCTAACAGCCTGTGGCCCAATTAGGGCCGCGTGGGTTCAAATCCCACCCCCGGCGCCAACAACTTATTAAAGAGCAATGTTTTGAATTTTAGAAACAGGATTTTTAAAGCTAGACAACATAGTCTACTCGGCGTTTTTTGTCAAGCCTGAGAGCTTCCATTATCATTTTAAGGTCGAATTCATCCAATAGGTCTGAGGCTTTCCGGCGCTTCTTTTTCATGGCGCTGTCTTCCAGCCCGTGTAGCGATGAGAAAAAGGTAAAAACTTTGGCATAAACGTTATGACTGTTGCGTTTTTCATGCGATGTTGTTTAGGTTAAGTCTCCGCAGACACATTTAACTTCGTAAAGCATGTTTAACAGTTCATCTAGTCCTTTTCCGGTTTTTGCTGAAATCAACGGAATACGTTGGGCTGGAATAACCGTTTGAAGAATTTCTGAAAGCGGAGTGTAGATGTCGTGTAAAACTCCCTTGAATTCCAGTTTCTCTTTATGTTCAGACGGGTTAAGAAGGTAGTCCTTAACTTTTTCAGCTTTTGCCTCGTCCAATAAATCTGCTTTGTTTATGGTTGTTATCATGTTGATTCCAAGCCTATACCTCACCGCTAGGGCATAAAGGTAGATCGCTGGGAGATCTTCAATTTCTATGGTTCCATCTATTATGAATATTCCAACGGGATCTTCTAGGCTCTTGACAATTTTTGGCCCAGACTTATGAAATGCGAAGACCTCTAACTGTCCGGGGGTGTCGATCAAGGTGAAGTCTGCACTAAATTTTGGAATCTCAACGTTGCAGAGTTTCTCCATAGCCCTCAACATGGCTCCGTTAGGTCCAAGCCCCTCGCTTTGCATAATTCCCTCAACAGTGAACATGCCTCGCACATCATAGTCACACTTGTAGGGAAGTACAGCGCATCCTGGGTCTAAGTTCACAAACTTTACGATGAAACCTTCACCTTGCAAATATTTGCCAAAACTTGCCGTCAACAAGCTTTTGCCTGAACCTGCTGGTCCTAGGATCATGACTTCCATAGTTGCCACCGAGACCCCTCTAACAAGCCCATTCAGGGATGCGGGCATTCGGAACGGCGTCTAGTCTTGGAACGTAAGGTTTTATGTCAATGATTGGCGATTTTTCTAGGGCGTCAAGTCCTTTAACGGTTAACGCGCAACCCTCCCTCTTTACAAGCTCAACAACACATAAGCCAATTGGGTTTGGACGGGACGGACTCCTACATGCGAAAACGCCAGTTAACACGTTTACTGCATGCCTTCTCGGATAAACAAGCAGTGTCCGCCTATCCTCTTCATTGGCACGCAAATGCATCCAGTACAGAATTATCAAGTGTGAATAGTCCTCCACACCTTTAAGGGCCTCACAAAACTCTTGAAAAATCTTTATCACTGCCTCATCTCCCACAATCTTGTCAACAACACCTACGAATGTTATTTTGGCAGATTCGTTAACACGCTTCTTCATCTCAATCCATATTTGTAATACGTTTTCTAAATTCATAAGTGTTTTAATGTTTTAGAGTTAAGCTGTCTGATGCAGGGTGGAGCCGCATTGAACGCTCAAATCCTTCAGGCATGCAAGGATTTAATTGACGACGCGAAAATGAGCTGCACAGACATTGTTTTTAAAGAAGTCTGCTTGGAAATTTTAGCCAAAGCTCGTCAGGTTCTTACGGAGAAACAGTTTAAGAGTCTCGTTGACTACGTTGCTGAAAAAATGAGGGAAAAGGCTTCACTTGAAATGCAGCAGGAGCTGTTAGCCGTTAGATAGAAGTTAGCTTCCAATATCGTTCCTTGTCCATGTAGCTCCACCCTGCTCGCCCCCCTTTATTTTAGCTATTTTAGCCAAGCTTGTAGCCTATCTTTCGTAGAAACTCTTTCCTAGCCCTTATGTCTTCATCCTTCTCTATACCCTTGCTCTTGAAGCCATCAACAACACCTACAATGCCTCTGCCCTGCTCCGTTTCCGCCAAAATCACCTGCAAAGGATTCGCCGTAGCCGCGTATATTGTACAAACTTCAGGCACTTTTCTAATTTTGTCTAAAACATTGATTGGATAAGCGTTTTTTATGAAAATTATAAAGCTGTGACCACATGAAAGTTCAAAGGCTTTTTCAGCGGCAAGCCTTCGAAGTTCTTCATCGTTCCCCTCATGCCTAACCAAGCATGGTCCAGAGCTTTCACAGAACCCAATCCCAAACTTTATGTTTGGAACAGAGTTAACCAAAGCCTCATACAAGTCTTCAACAGTTTTTATAAAGTGCGCCGTACCCAAAATCACGTTACAATCCTTGGGCACATCAATTTTCACGATCTCGAATTTCAATCCGCAACCCCTCCTTAAAGTTTATTTTCTCCACTTTGTTCAATAGTTTTATGGCAAAGTCAAGTGTGTTTCTTAATCAAAAGCCAGTCCTTGTCTCCCTTAAACCTTATCAAGACAAAGTCGCCTCTCAACTTTTCACCCTGCAACGTGAACTCTATCTTGTCTGGACTTTTGCTCTTTAAAATGTATGTGCCTTTATCCCAAATCTCCACTTTTCCAGCTCCATACATCCCCTCCGGTATAATGCCCTCAAAATCTATGTAGCTTACAGGGTGATCCTCAACCATCACAGCAAGCCTTCTAACACCAGACTGTAATGGAGGCCCCTTGGGAACAGCCCAACTCTTGAGAACACCGTCCATCTCAAGCCTAAAATCGTAATGCAAACGTCTAGCATGATGCCGCTGAACTACAAACCTTCCAGAAAAATATTCAGACACCGCTTTCCCTCTCCAAAATTTAAACAACAACTTTAAAAAAGGCAACGGTTCAACCAATGGAAACCGAAATCTCTAAATCCTAATTTTACGGTTTCCCTACAAGACACATATGGGCCGGTAGTTCAGCTGGTATGAACGCCCGACTTGCACTCGGGAGGTCGCGGGTTCAAATCCCGCCCGGTCCATCCCTTAAAAGCTGTTGACTTTAACAGTTTGGCATGTCAGTTTTTATTGTTAATACGTATGTTTGGCTATTTCCATAGATACATTTTGGAGATTCGCTACCTTTATTTATTGAAGATGGCATTGAAATAGGTCAGAGGAAGCAAATATGTCGAAGAAACCTCCCTCCAAGGATGATGCGTTGGAAGCCTTGGACTTCATTATTAATGTTTTGAGGGAGCATGAGAAGGATTTAGACCGTTTGATAAGTGAGTTGGGTAAGATAACTGAAAGGCTTGGTGAGGCTGGCGAGCTTAGTGGAAAAATAGAAAGTGTTGAGGAGAGGCTTACAAACCTTCAAGGTGAAATATCCAATTTAATTTCTTATCTTTCAACTTCGCAACCGTCTTCTCAGGAAGTGCCAAAAATGTCTGCTACACCTATGCCGATACAGAAAGCGCAAGTTGTTGCCGCAGAAGTGAGAGGACCACCTGTTATTTTGCGTTGCAAGCATTGGGAAGACTTTCAAACTTTAGCTCGTCAAGCTCAGACTCTTTCGTTTCTTTACAAGGAGGCTGAAAAGGCCTTTCAAGTGGATGCTTTGAAGAACAATCAGATCATTACTTATAGTGGGGAGCTTCCTAAGCAGACAGCCCTTTTGAAGAGCTGGCTTTCTAAGCAATTAGAAGTCTCTGAAGACAAGATTCTTGAAGGTGTTTTGGCAGTAGGCTAGATTTGAGCGTGTATGTTCGTGTTATTCAGTAATATTTTTATACTGCCTTGAATATTAAATCTTACGACGCAATTTGGGGGATGGAGGTTGAAGGCTGACCAAAAACGGCCAATTTCGGGTTTTCCGTTTTCGAAGCCTTCTCCTTTCTCCTCGATGACGGAAATGGCCGCATGGTCAGCCAAAAAACAATGAAAGCCCCCAAAAGCCTTTTTAAAGACGGTGGCCGTTGTGGAGGAAGCCAGAAAAAGTTTGGATATGCTTTATGAAGAGTTTGCCAGGTTCAGGGTGGCTATGGAGGAGCTTCATTTTTTGAAGCTTGTTGCACGGGACCTTAAAAGTTTTAGGAGAATGTTGAGGTTTAAGAGGTTTGATTGATTAGGCTTTGTGCAAGTAAAGGCTTTAAGGGATTCTACCATTATTCAGTTGGAGACTCTCAGCATGGGGAACTCTAAGGGAGAAATTTACGTCTTCAATACTTTGACACATAAGAAAGAGCTTTTTGTCCCGATAGAAAAGGGAAAAGTGAGGATGTATTGCTGTGGACCGACGGTTTACTGGTACGCTCACATAGGCAATTTTAGAACATACATCTTTGAGGATTTGCTACGGCGGGTTTTAGAGTTTAATGGTTTTGAGGTTAAGCATGTCATGAACATTACGGATGTTGGGCATTTAACCTCTGATGCTGATACGGGCGAGGATAAGATGGAAGTTGGCGCTCAAAGAGAGCGGAAAACTGTTTGGGAGATAGCCGACTTCTACACCAGAAAGTTTTTCGAGGATGCTGAGAGGCTTAACATTCTCAGACCGACCATAGTTTGCCGGGCAACAGACCACATCGCGGACATGATTGAGTATATCCGTAAGCTTGAGGAGAAAGGCTACACGTACATTATTGATGACGGCGTTTACTTCGACACTTCGAAGTTGAAGGATTACGGGAAGCTCACGGGCATGGATTTTGAAAGGCTTAATGAAAGCCTAAAGGCTGGTGCAAGAGTTGAATTCAACCCAAACAAGCGAAACCTAACCGACTTTTGTCTCTGGCGTTTTTCACCGAAGGATCGGAAAAGGCAGATGGAGTGGGATTCCCCTTGGGGTGTGGGTTTTCCCGGTTGGCATATAGAATGCACGGTTATGGGCATGAAGTATCTTGGCGAGCATTTTGACATTCACTGTGGAGGAATAGACCACATACCAATTCACCATACCAATGAAATTGCACAGGCTGAAGCCTTAACTGGCAAGCCTCTAGCGAACTATTGGCTTCACGGAGCTTTTCTCGTGTTCGGCAAGTCGGTGAGAATGGCGAAGTCCGCTGGGCAGATAATTACGGTTCAGACATTGGTGGATGAGGGGTTTGATCCGCTGGCTTTCAGGTATTTGTGCCTGACTGCCCATTACCGATCTGAGCTCGTTTTCACTTG
>JAGTQG010000006.1 GCA_018396875.1 Candidatus Bathyarchaeota archaeon | reverse complement strand
TGACGTCCCGTTGACCTGTATTCTCATACCAGGAATCTTTGATTCAAAGAATGTTTCAACTCCACTGGTCTGGGCTTGCACTCTAAAACCCGCACATACCATGGCAAGAAACAAACTCAGACACAGCGTTAACAATATAATCATCTTTTTACTCATTTGACACCCGCACCTAATTTAAAACCCAAATATCTCTGTGGCTTATTTAACAGTTTTATGGTTCTTCTTTTGTTATTTGCTGTTTTGGGCGTGTTTCTTTTTTAAGAATTATGTTTATTTTCGGCTATTTTATTGAGCGTATAAACCGTTGGTACATGTATAGGAAGTATATGAGGGCGAAGAATGTGAGGGCTATTTCGAAGGCTAAAATGGCTGGGTTGTTTTCCACAGCCATGAAATAGCCATGTTGGAGTATGTCTGTGAAAACTAGGATTTGGAGGAATATGGCTCCACCTAGGCAGCTTAAGCCTAATGTGTGGATTAGGATTTGGAGGCGTCGGCTTATTTTGTCGGCGGCTGCTGTTTTCATGGTTATCGCATGTATTAAGATTTGATGCTACAACTTATAGGTTGCGAATCCAAAACCACGACGAAGCCTTATGATTAATCTTCAAAACCAAAACTCAAAACCAGAAATCCACTGAAACTATAGAGGGGCGGTCACTATTGGCTTGAAAACAGGCCAATAAATGTTAGGAAGCCTCCAACTCGCTGATAGCTTTCTTGACCACCTCAACAGATTTTTCCAAGCGTTTCCGTGTTTCGGGCAGCAGTTCAAGCTCTAGGATGCGTTCAACACCGTTTCTGCCTAGAACAACGGGCACGCCTATGGCAACGTCGTAAAAACCATACTCGCCTTGAAGGTATGTGGACACTCCCATAACGCGGTTTCTACCCCTTAAAATGGCGTCAGCCATAATGGCGATGGCGGCGGCTGGTGCATGAACTGTCGAACCCTTAAGCCTTATGACCTCCGCGCCCGATGTTATGGTTAGGTTTATGATTTTTTCAATCTGCTCCTTTGAAAGAAGGCGCATTATGGGGATACCTGCCACAGACGCGTATTCCGCTAACGGAACCATGGAGTCACCGTGCTCACCTATAACAAGCGCGCGGATGTCCTCCCTTGAAACGCCCAGCTCTAAAGCGATATAAGACCTAAAACGCAGGGTGTCAAGAATGTTGCCCATTCCAAATACGCGGTTTCGCTCAAAGCCAGACTCCTTGTAGGCTATGTAGGTCATAACGTCAACGGGATTAGTAACCATCATGATTTTGCAGTTAGGCGCATATTTCACGACTTCCCGCACTATGGACCGCACTATGCCCGCGTTCTTCCGCATCAGGTCAAGGCGGCTCATTCCAGGTTTTCGCGCCTCACCAGCAGTTATTATTACGAGTTCCGAACCTTTCATTTGGCTGTAGTCGCTTGTCCCAATGATTTTGCCGTCAAACTCTAGGGCGGGGGCTGTCTGCATCATATCCAAAGCTTCGCCCTTTGCTAAATCCTCAAAAATGTCGATCAACACAACATCGCTTATCCGATATCTTAAAATGTTAAAGGCTGCGGCGCTTCCAACACGCCCAGCGCCAATAATGGTTATCATTTGGAGTCTAATTGGGCTTCCCAAAAGATATAGTTAACGCTCTAAAGCCGGTATTCTTTGCCCTTCTCAGTTACTGCAATTTGACTTTTAAGGTCTCGCATGAACTTGGCGAAGAGCCCAGCGTTTTCTGTGTGCACTGGAAAAACCTTTTCGGCGTTAATTTCTTTGAGACAAGCCTTAAGCCTTAAAGGCGTTATGTGTCCGGAAACGTGCACGTGATATTGCGGCAAACCGTAATGCCTAAGCCAGTTAACAAGCCTTTCAAAGTCTATCTCCATTTCCTCATTGAAGGGTTCAGAAGACGAGAATATATAGCAGCTTCCTGGTTGAGGTTGGATTTCCACAAGCTGCTCCAAATCGTACAATGACATGGTCAAGATCATGTTTTGCTGGCGCTTCGAAACCTGTTCGACGTCCACAACTTTTTCTGGATAGCGTTCAAGAATCTGCCTTTCCCAAGCGTACATGCGTTCCTTCGACTTTCGAAAAATCATCATGCCTTCATCGCTAAGTCTTGGAATGCGAAGCTTCCGATCGCTGGCTAAAGCCTCAATAAGGTAGGCTTGCCGCAGTGAAACAGCCAAGCAACGGTTGTTCTTTAATGCGGTTTTATAAAACGAGTTAAGCCTGTCCACATCCGTGTAGGCGAACTCTGCAAGCACCAAACCTTCTGTCTGGCTGACAACCTGGTTCAGTTTGGCTTCCACTTCCTTCTCAGAAGAGACGTGAACATTGGTCATGTTGGTGGCTTCACAGACAAGAGCCACAGGCTCGGCGGCTTTAACCCGCTCCACAAATTCTCGAGTCATCTCGTCTTTTGCACCATGGTCCCGAAAATCCCCCGTGTAAACAACAGCCCCCTTTGAAGTGTGAATTATAAAGCCATAAGCACCCGGCACAGAGTGGTCAACGTGAACAGGTTCAATTTCCAAACCGCCAACTTTGACAATGTTGCCTGTTCTAAAAGTTTGGAAGTTTATACCTTCAACATTGAATTCCAAGTCTGCCCTGCGGATTTCGCCAAAAGCCTGCAAAATAATCTTTGTTGTTTCACCACAATAAACTGGGATTTCCCTCTTCACAAAGGATAAGTAGGCTGAATGGTCCATGTGTCCGTGAGAAATGAAAATGGCATCCACGGCTGGAGGTTTCTCATCAAAACGGTAGACGCCCTCCAGTTTGGGCAGAATGCCCAACTCTTGGAGACTTTTCTCGCTTTTAGGCGAAAGCAACGGAGGCGAAAAAAACTGTTTTCTTAAGGCGAAGGACATCCCGAAGTCGAGAAAAACAGCCGTATCTCCATCTTTCAAAAGAATCTTGTTACCGCCAATCTCGTCTACCCCGCCATAAAAAGTTAGAACCACCTCATTCTTAACCATTCTCGCAACCAGCCTTTCTACAAATATTTGAAATCGCCAAAATTACGTGGGGAAAAACGAACACACTAAAAACTTTCGTGTATCTGGGCTTTCCAGCAGCCCTAACAGCCTCCAAGCTTCCACCAGCCCCCAAATACCCCTCGATAAACGCCTTCACAACGGTTTCAACAAGTTTTGTTCCAGCGAAAGGCGACGCGTAATGTCCAATAAAGTAAAGGAATTCAGCGATGTCCCAAGCCTTGTCGCCTTTCCGCGAAGCTTGCTCAAAATCCATTAGGTAGATTTTGCCGTCTCTCCCCGCAAGAATATTCTCGGGCTTAGTGTCGCCCAAGACTACGTCAAGAGCGTGAACTTTAGCGAAAACTTCGCCAACCCTGCGGATTAACTTCAACTCTTCTTTGATTTCGTCAGCGCCTTCTCGGCTTAGAATCCTTTTAATGATTTTCTCTAACGTTTCGCCCTCCACGTACTCCATGAAAACAAGCTTTTCACCGTGGTTTATACCTAAAAGCCTCGGAACGGCAAAACCCTTTGAATAGAGGAAATGATTGATAAAACACTCCCTCTCAAGCCTTGAACGTCCAAGAAGGGTGAACGTTCTCGTTCCAACAGTCCACAAGGTTAACGGAAACCATTTGAACCCAGACCAGTCTTTGAAGCTTTTAACAACGACCCTACGCTCACCACCATCAAGAGAAACCTTAACAAGATAGACATCGTTTAAAACTCCACCCAAAGCCTCAACCGCAACGGGTGTATCCCTTTCAACCTTAAGGGTTCTTCTGGCGAAATCCTCTATCCCCATTTTGGCGGCCAAAGGGGCAAGCCCGTTAGCCGTTGGCACAAACAGATACGCCTTTGGATCTTCAATGTCAAGCTCTGTTTTCCAATAATTTCTTCCACCCTCAAAAAACTGGAACTTCATGATTAGGTCAGCACTCTCTGAAAGAACGCCCAGAACTCTTGGAAAAGTTCCAAGGAAAGACATGAACAAAGCCTTTTGTGCAGATCTCAAGAGGTTTATGAACAAAGCCTTTCTGCTTCTAAAGTTTTCAACAAAGTTTTGCGAAACCTTGTAAAAACCGTTGACACGTTCAACTATGCCCTCCTTTTCCAACTCCCTCAAAGCGGACAAGTATCCATCCATGACTTGGTTAACGTTCTGCTTACGCAACTCTTTCTGGAATAAGCGGGATAGCGTATAATAGATGGGAGGGAACAGCCGCGCCCTGCCAAGCATAGCCTCATACATGAAGTACTCCGGTTTTATCCGGATTTCACGGGAAAGCTCTGGAAAAGCCAGTACAAGATTCTCTAAAAGTTCGAGAATCAAGCGCTTCTTCAGTTTGACTTCTTCCGCCCGTAGGTATTCGGCGTTAACCAGCGGGATATAGGGAAAAATTAGGTGAACAGCGAAAGCCTCGCCCAGAAAGCCAAAACTCACATCCTTTTCAAAAATCCACTTGTCCACAGTATAGACTATGGCTGGTCTGGCGTTGAAAAACTTCACATAATTCATCAGCCGGGGCTTAAAGCCGTCCACAACAAGCAAAACCTCAAGCAAAGCTCTTGATTCATCAGAGAGAAACTGCGCGGAGCCACCGCACACACAGATGCTTGTTATTGGGCTGGAGTTGGCAACCTGTCTACAAAAATCGCAAATTTGCCTTTCCAGCTCCTCGCTGAACCTTTCTTGTTTAATGGTCAACTTTCCACCATTGCTTTCCTAAGTTAAAATTTTCTAACCTTGCTTAATACCTTGCCGTAAAGCCTCAAAAACATCAGCGCCTTGACACCTTTTTCCGGCAAATTATACAGGGGTATGTTGCTGTTGCCGATCACCTTGTAAACGAGTTCAAAGTCCTCTCCTCCAGCCGGCACATCCACCACAGGCTTGCCTGGATGTTTAGCCGCAACTTCCGGTATGACTTTCGCATCTTCAGGCTCAAAAAAGCATGATTTAAGCATATTTATCACGAGAACTCCGTCCACGTGTTCGTCTGCCAAAATGAGGTCTAAAACCTTTTGGAACCTCTCAGCTCTGGCGTCCGCTATCAAGTCAATGGGGTTTGTTGCATCCACACCTGGATAAGCTGCTTCAATCTTTCTTTTTGTTTCGTCTGAAAGTCTTGCCAATTTAAGGTTGCACCTCGCCACTGCATCCGCCGCCAAAATTGCCGGACCACCCACATTGCTGACTATGGCTATATTGTCGCCGAGCAAGGGCGGCTGTTTAGAAAGCGCTAAAGCAGCGTTCATAAGTTCCTCTGCGTCGTTGACGCGAATTATTCCGGCTTTTTTGAAGGCTGCGTCAAAAACCTCTTCAGAACCAGCCATCGAGGCTGTGTGCGATTTAGCCCTATAAGCGGATTCTTGGGTTGTTCCTCCCTTTAGGGCGAGGATAGGCTTTCTCTCCACAATTTTTCTTGACTCCTCTATGAATCGTCTGCCGTCTTTCACGCCCTCCATGTATAGGCAGACAACCTTTGTTTCCTCGTCTTCAGCCAGATAACGAAGCACGTCAACGTCATCCACATCAACCTTGTCTCCCATGAAGATGAACTTGCTGACACCAATATTATAGAAACATGCCCAGTCAAGAAGACAAGCGCCAACGCCTCCGCTTTGAGAGACAACCGCTATATTCCCTTTCTTCGGCATAACATCCCTTTCGAAAGTTGTGTTCAACCCATTAGCCGTATTTATGACGCCCATAACGGTGTTTGGGCCTAAAATTCTAACACCGTAGTCTTCCTTAACCTTCAAAAGTTGCCGACGCTGATCATCCCTAAACCCGCCAGTTATCATTATGAATGCTTTGACGCCAAAAGCTGCGCACTTCTCAACGTAAAATATGGAATGCTTCGGCGGCAACATTGTAACAGCTAGTTCCGGAGCTTCTCGCAATTCTTCAAAACTGCTAACGCCAATTTTTCCGTCAACATCGAGGATTAGGGTTTCTCCTTTAAAGAACTTCTTCATGTTGTAAATGACATTTCTAAAAAGCCACGGTGACGCAAGTCCCACTTTCTCTTTAATTCTACTCGAGCCTATCAATAGGACACTTTTTGGCTCAAAGAGAGTCTTCACGCTGAACATCCAGTTAACCTTCAAATTTAAAGAGTTTAAGAATGGAGGATTTTAGGCAGCCATGCAAATAAATTTAACTTCAAAATTAGGCGCGTTCTATCAATTTGATGTAGGCGAAAGCCGCAAATGTCGTGAAAACCGCTGAAAAAATCAGTACGCTGACAATCATTTCAGGAGAGAAAGGCGGCGTCCCCAAGAGAAAGGAGCGTATAAGATCTGAGGCGTTGCTTAACGGGTTAGCCCTTGCAAAAGCCACAAGGAACATTGGAAACTTGCCTTCGCGTCCAAGCTGCTCGATTAGCGAGAATGGGTAGAAGACGCTGCTGCAGAAAAACAGCAAATAGTAAACTAGCCCTCTTGCCGTAACAAACTTATCGAGACTTTTTGTGGAAACGGCTATGGCTATGCTTAAACCAGAAATCCCCATCGCTAGGAAAAACAGTACAACCAAAATTACAAGAAACTGCTCCAATGTTGGGAGGCCAACGAAGACGAAACACGTTGCCAACAAAGGTGACATGTAAACCATGCCTCGCAACCCTCCAGAAAGTACCCGTCCAAAGGCAAGCTCGAACCTTGTCATCGGCAAGCTAAGCATATACTGGTGGACCTCCCGCCTCTTCTCCATGTTCACTTCTCGGCCAATCATAAAGGCTGAGGCAAACAACCCAGTAACAGTTAAACCCGGCGCAAAAAAGTTGAAGTAGCTTTTTATCTGCTGGATTATTGCCGGATTCAGCATGCGGTTGTAAACTATTGCCATAATAAAGAGGTCGGTTAGGTTCATGCTTATCAAGCCTACAAGCCACCATTTGTAGCGGAAGAAATTTCTAAAATCGTTCTCCAAAATGTGCACGATATGCCGCATTAACGCCACCCACCGCCCTCTATAGTTTTGTCATATAGAATTATGCCCAAAAATGTGAAGAAAGCGAAAAACATAACTATCCCAAGAAACGGCAACAGAGGGTTTTCAAAGGATAAAGCTGCCTCAATCCCGGCGCCCCAGCGGAAAAGGTCTGCTGCAAAAGTGACTGGGTTGAAGTTGGCTATCCATCCATAAAGCGGGTTCGCCTCCTTAACAAAGCTTAACGGGTACATGGCGGTGCTTAAGCGCACTATCAACGCGTCTAAAACCCCCATGAGGATGTCGAAGCGGTCGCTAGACTTGATGACAACCGCCAAAGTTATACTCATTCCTGAAACTCCGAAGGCAAAGAGAAAAAGCGAAAACAAGGCCAACAAGAAGTTGAGAGGATTCACGATGCCGATAACGTAAAGCGATATACATACCAACGGGCCAACATATATGAAAGCGCGAAGCCCTCCGCCTATGGAACGGCCAAGGACCAACTGCCTTCTTGTAACTGGTAGGCTTAGGAGGTACTCGAAGACTCCGTGTTCAGCCTCCTCGTAGATGTCGAAGCCTATGAATATGGCTGCTGAGTAAAGTGTCATGATAGATAAGCCGCCAACATAGTAGCGAAAATAGTCTTCCACGGCGACCATGCGGGAGGCTATAAGCCCGAAAAACGCGATTTGAGAAACAAACCAAATAGCCCTCATGATAACCATGACTTTGTATTGAAAGAATAAGCGGACATCCCTTTCAACCACGTAAAGGAGTTTCCGCGTGGTTTTAGCCTCCCTCTTTCTGCGCCTCTTCAAGGGTTAAGCCCGTGTAATGAGCAAAAACATCATCCAAGCTTGGCTCGCTCATGCGGATGGATGAAACAGCAACCCCCTCCTTCATCAATGTGCTCATAATTTTTGGCACAACTTCCTCAACTCTGTTCAAGTATAGGCGCAGCGTGGAAGCCTTAGTCTTAATGATTTTGACAACCTCCCTGAAATGTTCAAGCTCCTCCACAATCTTCGGCGACGGGTCAGACTCAAACTGGATTTCGACAATGTCACCGCCTACAATGCTGTCCTTAAGCTTTTGCGGAGTGTCGCAGACAAGCAGCTTGCCTCTATGCATTATGCCAACCCGGTCTGAAAGCACATCAGCCTCATAAAGCTCGTTGGTTGCAAGAATAATGGTTGTTCCTTCCTCGCGAAGTTCTCGGAGCATCCTCCAAATTTTATGTTTACCGACGATGTCAATTTGGGCTGTGGGTTCGTCTACTATGGCTATTTTAGGCCTCTGAATCAACACCTTTGCTATTTCAACCCTTTTCCGCATTCCGCCTGAAAGCGCATGGACACTTCTGTGACGGTAGTCCCACATGTCTAAGGCTTCTAAAACCTCGCGAACCCTCCGCTTACGCTCCTGAGTTGACAGCCCGCAGACTTTCGCGTGCCAGTTAACAACGTCCCACGGCGTGCTAACCCACAACAGTTTAGGCTCTTGGAAGGCTACACCTAAAAGTTCGCGAACCTTGTCTGGGTTTTTCCTAACATCATAGCCGCCAACATAAGCTGTGCCTTCAGTCGGCCGTATAACAGTTGCAAGCATAAGAATGGTTGTCGTTTTCCCAGCGCCGTTTGGACCCAAAAGACCTAGGATTTCTCCTTCATTAACTTCCAAGTTAAGGTGGTCGACCGCCGTGAAATTTCCAAATCTCTTCGTCAAGTTTTCAGTTCGTATTATCGGAGGCATTTTGCATTCCAGACGCAGAATACACACGTCTAAACGCCTAATACTTAAGGTTTACGCGCTAGCAAATCAGCTGCATGCCTTTCAGCTTTCTCTATGACGGATTCCTCGTCCAACGTCTGAACTTTCCTATTTTCCATAAGAACTCTGCCGTCAACGATTACAGTGTCGACGTCACTTCCACGGGTTGAATAAACTAGAGCAGCATAAATGTCATGTAAAGGCTTCAGATGGGGCTTGGAAAGGTCTACAAGCACAATGTCCGCTTTTTTCCCCACCTCCAATGAGCCGATAATTCCATCAAGACCCAAGGCTTTGGCTCCGTCCAAGGTTGCCATTCTCAACACTTGGTAAGCAGACAAAACTCCCGGGTTGCGGTAGACATGTTTTTGTAGCAAGGCGGCAAACTTCATGGTTTCAAACATGTCCAGTGTGTTATTGCTCGCTGGTCCATCAGTGCCAAGTGCCACATTAACGCCTAAATCAACAAGAGCCTTAATTCTCGCAGCATTCAAGCCAAGTTTCATGTTGGCCACTGGCACGTGAACAACATTGACACCATGCTCAGCTAAAACACGTCTATCGCTTTCCGACAAGTCTATGCAATGGGCTGCAAGCACATGACCATCAAAAAACCCCAGCTTATGGAGAAATTCGACTTCGCCACAACCATAAACTCCTTCAAACTTCCTAAACAGTTCAGCAGACTCTGCAAGGTGAATGTGGACGCCTACACCAAGCTCTGAAGCTTTTCTTTTAACCCTTCTAAGCAATTCTGGACCACAACTATATGCAGCATGAGGAGCCAACATGGTGGACACACGCCCCTCAGCATAACCATCGAAGCTTTCAGCAAAAATTACGCTGTTGTTAAACGTTTTCTCGCCCAATTCTAAGTTGCCTGCTTCAATAATTCCCTCCGCCAAAACTCCCCTTATTCCGCTTTCGCGAACAGCTTCTGCAACCGCCCTTTCATAAAAATACATGTCCGCAAAACACGTAGTGCCACTTTTCAACATTTCCAAACAACCCAAAAGCGCCCCGGCGTAAACATCTTCGCTTGTCAGCTTCGCCTCCAAAGGCCAAATAACCTCACGAAGCCAAACATCCAAAGGCTTGTCCTCAGCCAAACCGCGAAAAAGAGTCATAGCCACATGGGTGTGACAGTTTACAAGTCCCGGCAATGCAACCTTGCCCCTAGCATCTATTGTTTTTTCCGCCTTAATCCCGCATAAAGACGAGCTTTTCCCGACAAAAGTTATCCTGCCATCTTCAACAGCTATGGCGCCATTTTCGATTAAATCCATAGTCTTCATTGGTAAGACTACGCACCCACGAATTAAGAGGTCAGCCCTCTCCAAAACACTACCCAAACAAAACTATAAGAAAGCACAATTAATAAAAGAAACTCAAGTATTTGACTCTAGAGGACTCTTCCCCAGCATCATTCAAGCCTATTTCAAGAATGGTGCCCGTGTTTTTACACTTTCACCATTTTTAAGGAAAGAGCGCAGTGCTGGCTGCGTAACGTTCTCCTCCAAAGCTGTTTCCTTGGGTATACCTGTTGCCCCTATCTTCTTACATATAAAGTTCAGCGAATCCTCAGTATAGTTTAACAGGCTGCGTCCCTCAGCTGTTAACTTGTACACCTTTCTTGGTCTTTCGTTGCTCATGTCCCACTCGCTTTTAACGTAGCCGCTTCTCTCCAAAGCATTTAAGAGCGGATAAATAGTGCTTGGGCCAAAATAAACACCAAAAGTTTTGCGGATCCTAGTGATTATCTGGTAGCCATGCATGGGCTGACTGCTGAGAAACTGGAGCACTATCAGGTCTAGGAGACCTTTCATGAGCTTAACCTGAACCTCTTTCGTGCTGTTCATTTTATCCTTCCTCTTCCTGTTGTTTTGTCTAACAGTTTTTCTGTTAGACCCCTATACGATATGTCCTTTTTCAGACATATCTCAAGACTCTATAAAGCCTAAACAACCATATAAAGCTTCACACGTACCAAAAGCATAAAAAAGCATAACAAAGCATAAACAAGCACACCCCCAAAACTCCATAAAACATATAAACCCAACAAAAATAAGTCAAAAACAGAACATAAAAAGGCAACACACCAATGGAAGAAAACCTCAAAAAAGAAATTGTTCAACACATAACCAAAAACCTACTCGACATCCAAATACTACGCATAATAAACAAACAACCCACATGGGGATACCAAATAAAAAAGCAAATAGAAGCCATGTCAGGACTAAAAATACGCCACGGAGCCCTATACCCACTACTACAAAAACTAGAAAACAAAGGACTAATCACAAGCCAAAAACAACAACAAGGAAAACGCACAAGAAAAATGTACACACTAACAGAGAAAGAAAAAAATACATGACAGCCTATTATAATGTAATAAAGGAGCAAAATGGTTGATAAAAAAGTAGAGAAATTACAGGAGGTATTCCGAGAAAGGGGAAAAGCATCATACGAAATAGCTAAAATGGAAATTCTAAAAGAAAAAATTGGGTATAAGCCTGTTCAGGAAGCCCTTCAATATTTCATTGAAGAACTTTGGCACAATTTTCACCATCCTACATTGCTTTCATTAACATGCGAAGCGGTTGGCGGAAATTCTAGACAAACAACAAAAATTGGTGCAGCCATAGTTCTTCTAACAGGAGCAGCAGATATACATGATGACATAATCGATGGATCTTTAACAAAAGCGTTTAAACCTACAGTTCTAGGTAAATTTGGAGTTGAAATAGCGTTACTTGCGGGGGATGCTTTATTTTTAAAAGGCTATGAACTTCTATGCGATTCATGTAAGAATCTAACAGTAAAACAGAAGAATAAGGTCATCCAATGGGTAAGGAGAGCTTTTTTCGATTTAGGTGTTGCTGTGGCAAAAGAAACAGCCCTTAAGGGAAAATGGGATGTAAATCCCAAGGAGTATTTGGATATAATAGCCATGAAAGCGGCAATTGCAGATGTAACCGCACGTGTAGGCGCCTTAATTGGAGGAGGAAGACGGAAGGAGATTATTGCTCTAGGAAAGTATGGTCGAACCCTTGGAACACTAGCCACTATACGTGATGATTTCATCGACATTCTTGAGCCGCAAGAGTTACAAAACAGAGTGCAGAATGAATGCCTTCCTTTACCTTTTCTTTACGCCTTACAAGATCAAAAAGCTAGAGACAAAATTATACATATGCTTGAGAAGGATGAATTTACAGACAAAGACTGTTGGAATATGCTAAAAGAGATTAGAAAATCACCATCATTCAATGAGTTCATCGTTCAATTAAAGACTTTGTTGAGAAAAGGTCAATGTTCCCTGCGAACTATATCAATTAATCAAAAAATAGAAGACACACTCCTTCAAATGCTTGATGCGATGGTTGAAGATATTATCTAAAACCAACCAAAGGTAGCAGGTCTTATTGGTTTATCCTTTCTCCTCTTCATGAATCTCACTTCTATTCTGTATTTATGTTAAACAAATAATCACTTAAAAACCTTTCGAAATCTTTATTCAAGCTCTGTTCTTAAAATACCCAACATTTTTGACTTAGAGTCGTAAAGACTTACATGGATGATGTTGGAGGAAAAATCTCTTTCAAAAATGAAAGTAGTTTCAAGTATGTTTATAGTAGTTAACTCTTTCGTTTGGTTGATATGTTCATCTGCTTTCCTAAAGAAGATTTATGATGCATCATTCCCAAATAGCTTATCTACTTTGTTATGGAGTTTAAATTCATTTAGCGCGGCCTTTTCAATTTTATTTGGCGCTTTTCTTGGATCAAAAATACAGAAGAGAAAAGTAGACTTCTTTTTTCTTTGGATCTTATTTGGAACCTTGTCCTCGCTTTCTCCAATTTTGGTTGACGTTCACACGTTAAACGGGTCGCTGCTTATATCCATTCTATTCAGCGCATCACTTGGTATAGGTTTAGCATCATGCATGGCAAATTTTGCAGAACACACATCGTTGGAAAATCGTGGAAAAATTGCAGGAGCAACTTTACTTCTCATAATGGCGATAGGTGTCTTAGTATCCAGTTTAATGACTGAAAAACTCCTTGTTAGCTCAATTATCCTTGCAATGTGGAGAGTTTTTTGTTTCATACCACTTCGGCACATGTATGTACATGAAAAGCAGGTTACAAAAAAAGCTATGGACACGTTCACCTCGGTTTTAAAAGACACTTCATTTGTATTATATATGATCCCTTGGACTACATTATTGCTGATTAATCACTTATTTATCTCTGTAGGCACTGAGGTTTATGGAGGAGAAATCATCTACGCTTCTATTTTGGTTGAAAATTTCTTAGTTGGAATATTTGCAATTGTTAGTGGTTTCATTTGTGATATTATCGGCCGAAAGCGCCTCGCAATGATCGGTTTTGTTATTTTGGGTCTTGGATACGCAATTTTAGGAATTTTCCCCTTCAATATTCTATGTTGGTACATTTACATTCTGATCGATGGTTCTGCGTGGGGGATGTTATACGTTATTTTCTTATTCACTATTTGGGGTGATTTATCCTCCAATAAATCACGTGAGAAGTACTATGCAATTGCAAGTTTGCCGTATATACTGTCAAACTTTTTAAGATTTACCTTTGGCCCAATCATCGCAGCTACTCTATCAGCTTATGCAATTTTTTCTTTCGCAGCATTTTTCCTTTTTTTGGCTGTTATTCCGCTTATGTTTGCTCCTGAGACTTTACCTGAAAAGGTGCTTAAGGAGCGGGAGCTTAGGAGCTATATTGAGCAAGCTAAGCGGGTTAGGGAAAAGTTTACCAAAGGCTAACTAGCTTTTGCCTTTTTGGTGAGTGGGGTGTTCTTTCATGTTATGTTGACAACAGATTGCGATTTGGAATGTCGTTATTGTTTTGGTGAGGCCTCAGAAGATTTTGTTGGCGATTTTGGCGGGTTTAGTGTTGATTATTGTTTGCCTAAACATATAAGTTATGATTTTGGTCAGTTGAAGCGTTTTTGTGGTTTGGATCCTGACTGTGTTTTGATTTTTTATGGTGGTGAGCCTCTTCTTTGCCTAGATGATGTTAGGCGTGTTATGGATCGTGTTAGGGCTAGGCGTTTTGTTGTTCAGACTAATGGTTTGCATCTTGCCGGTTTAGAGCCGGAGTATTTGAACTGTTTTAGCGTTATTTTGGTTTCCATAGATGGGGACGAATCCTTAACGGACTTTTATCGTGGAAGAGGCGTTTACCGTAGGGTTGTGGAAAATTTGAAATGGATTAGGCGTAACGGTTTTCGAGGCGAGATTATTGCGCGGATGACTGTTATGGAGGAAACAGATATTTACGGTCAAGTTTTGCATTTACTGAATAATAGCGATTTTTCGTTTTCTTCTGTTCATTGGCAGCTCAATGCTGGTTTCTGGAACGATTTTGAAAAGCGGAAGTTTCAGAAATGGAGTGAGGAAAGTTATAATCCGGGGATCAGGCGCCTCGTGAGGTTTTGGGTTGACTACATGGAAAAGTATGGTGTTGTTTTGCGATTATACCCGTTTCTGGGAGTTGCCCGGTCTTTTTTGAATGGTGAAGAGAGGACGCTCTTGCGTTGTGGAGCTGGCTGGATAAACTATGCCATTCAGACAGACGGCCATATTGTGCCTTGTCCAAGTATGTGGGGGATGAGGGACTTCTATTTGGGGCATATAAGTACCGCACATCCGCTTAGGCTGAAAAAAATCTTTGTTGGGGAGCCTTGCACAAGTTGCGGGATATTTAATGTTTGTGGAGGCAGATGTCTCTACGCGAATATAACGAAACGTTGGAAGCCGGAAGCCTACAGGCTTGTGTGCAAAACCGTTGAGAACTTAATCAACGCAGTGGCCTGTGAGATCCCAAGGATTAGGCGCCTCATCAGCGCTGGAAAATTAAAAATTGGGGATTTCGATTTCGTGCAGTACGTTGGATGCGAGATTATCCCGTGACGTTTTATTTTGCAGCCGCCAAGACTTCTTTTATAGACTTCACTTCTTGGTTTGAGCTATGTTTTCTATTGTCTGAAGATATCGGCAGCTGTCGCATAGTCCATCGTTGCCTGTAGCATCTCTTCTGCCGCATTTCGTGCATTTAGCCTGATCGTTTTTGTTCTTTTGGAATATTCCCTTCAACATTTTTATCCAGAATTTGGTTATCGCTTTGCCATTATGGATATTATTTATGAAAGTTAAATATGGATTTGCACTCCATAATTCATATTGGTTAAAGTTGACAAGCTTCATTGAAATTGAAGGTAGAATCTTAGAAGGCGTTTTTGAAAAACGACTGACTAGGTTTTCAGCTCTGGTAAATGTTAACGGCGAAAACTTGCCATGTTTTTTGCCCAACCCTGGGAGACTTTATGAGCTTTTGACTCCTGGTGCAAGGGTGATTTTGAGGGAAAGTGCAACCGCAGAGAAACAGCGGAAAACTTTTTGCGATATTGTTGGTGTTTATAGCGGCGACATAATCGTTTCGATTGATTCGCGGGTTCCTAGCAGGCTTGTTCTCGAAGCCTTGAAACACGGAAATTTGCCAATGTTTCGAGATTACAGTGCTGTTAAACCGGAATACCATCATGGACGATCGAGGTTTGATTTCTTTCTGTATGGTGGAGAAACAGCTAAGCCTTGCCTTCTTGAGGTTAAATCTTGCACCCTTGTCCGAAATGGGGCTGCCATGTTTCCAGACGCCCCCACGGAAAGAGGGGTTAGACACGTTTTAGAGCTTGCCAAAGCCTTAAATGAAGGATTTAGGGCTGCCGTGCTCTTTATAATCCAGAGAAGCGACGCCAAAATTTTTCAGCCAAATGACGAGACAGACCCAAAATTTGGAAAGGTTCTTCGAGAAGCCGTGAAAAGTGGCGTAGAGGTTTACGCTTACATGGCAATTTTCGCTGGAAACAGAATAGTGTTGAATGGAAAGGTTGAGGTTAGGCTTTAACATGTTTGCTTAGCTGTTTGGAAAAGGGAAATTATAAAAACAAGTTTTGCATGAGAACATTTAACCCAAGTTTGATGGGGATGCTGCGCATGGCTAAGAGTGTTCAGAGAAAGTTTGTGGCTGTGGATCCGGCTAAATGCACTGGTTGCAGCCTATGTGAGTATGTCTGTGTTCTGGAAAAAGGTGAACCCCTTTGGAACCCTTTAAGGTCTAGGGTTAGAGTTATACGGTTAACACCAGCCTTCAATTTGGCTCTGACTTGCCGCTTCTGCGAGAACGCGCCTTGTGTTAGGGCTTGTCCAAGGAATGCTCTTGCTCAGTCTGAGGAAGGCTTTATTTTGGTGGATGAAGCTAAATGTGACCGCTGCGGCTGGTGTATTCAAGCTTGTCCCTACGGTGGGATTTCGCTTCATCCAGACAGGTCGTCGGTTTTGGTCTGTGACTTGTGCAAGAGCAACCCAGAGGGACCTCAATGTGTCAAGTTCTGCCCAGAAGAGGCCCTAGAACTTGTAACAGACGATAGTGTTGTAACAAAGAAGTGGGTTACAGCCATGGAAAAAATACCCGCCAACATTGAGAAGCTAACAAATCTGGTGAAAAGACGGGAATGGGCTGCTCTTTTTGAGGAAGCTGAGGGTCGGGCAAAGAGGCTTTCAGAAAAACTTGAAGCCATAAACAAAAAGTGGAGTTACAAGCTCAAATAACATAATCGCTTGTTTATTCCGCATCCAAACACGAGCCACACTTCCACGATTTGCCGCGTTTATATGTGGTTCCTTCTTTTCCCATTACATATTTGGTAAGTTTTAAGAGTGTTCAAGCTAAAGATAAAGCGGGGGTATGTTGTGATGTCCGTTGTTGAGGTCACGGTTAAAAGTCAGAAAGGAAACTGTGCCTTCGGCCACAAGGTTGGCGACAAAATTTTGTTTGACGGCAAATCTATTAAGGGCGACATATGCTACAGTGCGCTTATGGTGTTGCTTCCAAAGGTTTATGCCATGCGTTATGGTGTGGAGTTTCCGTGGGCGAAGGATAAAGACGTGATCTACAACGCTTGTCCAGATCCTGAAAACCCGGTTGTCTTTGAAATTCGCCGCATTAGAAAATAAGCTGGGGTAGGCGTTCATCAACTTCAGAATCCTTATTTATGTAAGTCTAGTAGATACTGTCTTGAAAGCTGAGGAGAGAGATGATGAAGGCAGTAGTCATCCCAACGTTATTTGGTGTTTTAGCCTTCGATGAAAGCGGTAGGCTTATAGCTCATTCGCTTTTTCCCAAAAAGCCGGAGGATGCTGCAAAAACCATATTGGAAATCGAGTCTGGAAAAGTAGTCAAAGAAGTTGCAGATTTAATTGCTCATCTGAAAGGCGGCGGCTACACAGATTTTATTTTTGAAAATGCCGCCCTAGCGGCTGAAGTTAGAGAGAAATTTGCCGTTTCAACAGAATTCATAAAGGTTTCGGATGTGGGACAGCTTTTGCGCTCCAACATTGAAAGCTATGCATTGGATACGGGCTTTTCCAGGGATTATGACGAGTTTCAGCGTTGGATGCACAGTGTTTCTTTGGAAATAGCCAAACTGAAAGTGAAGGGTGCTGTTGAAAAAAGAGATTTGCTTGTTGCTCAAGCCATTCAAACTTTGGATGACTTGGATAAGACGCTAAACCTTTTTATGAGCCGCCTTCGGGAATGGTATGGCATCCACTTTCCAGAGCTTGACCGCCTCTTAGAAAAACATGAAACATATGCACGCTTGGTCGTGAACGTCGGAAATCGTGAAGATTTTATTGCCGAGAGGCTTGAAAAAGAAGGTTTGCCAAGGCAGAAAGCTGAACAAATAGCTAGCGCAGCTAAATCCTCTATGGGCGCGGATCTTTCTGAAGTGGATCTTGCCCAAATACAAGCTTTGGGTCGAAAGGTGTTAGACTTGTACGATTTAAGAGAGTCCATGGAAAAATACATAGACAATGTTATGGAGGAGGTGGCTCCAAACATAAAGGCTTTGACAGGTGCCCTTCTCGGTGCCCGCCTCATTGCTTTAGCTGGTGGTTTGACAAATTTGGCTAAGATGCCAGCCAGCACACTGCAAGTGCTTGGCGCAGAAAAAGCATTGTTCCGCTCCTTGAAAACTGGAACCAAGCCGCCTAAGCATGGGATAATCTTTCAGCATCCATATTTGCATGAGGCGAAAAAGTGGCAGAGAGGCAAAATTGCAAGGGCTTTGGCTGGAAAGCTTGCCATAGCCGCCCGAACGGACGTTTTCGGGGGCAGATATATCGGCGACGAGTTGAAAGCCGACCTTGAAAAGCGGGTTGAGGAAATCCGCCAAAAATACGCTGAGCCTCCGAAAGCTCTTGAAAAGATAAAACCTAAACACGAGAGGAAACGGTGGAAACGGAAACATGCAAGTTAAACCACACTCACGCTTCCCACAAGTCTACGTAGTTACTTTAGATGATGGAACTGAAAGACTTGCCACTCGGAACCTTGCACCTGGCAGAACGGTTTATGGCGAAAAACTCGTACGGTTTGAGGATGTTGAATACCGCCTCTGGGACCCTTTCAGAAGTAAGCTGGCAGCCGCCATTCTGAAGGGCGTTAAGACTGTTCCCATAAAGCCAAACCACCAAGTGCTTTATTTGGGTGCAGCCTCCGGCACCACAGCAAGCCACGTCTCGGACATAGTGGGAGAAAAGGGCCACGTCTACTGCGTCGAGTTTGCAGCCAGAGCCCTCCGAGAACTAGTGAACAATGTCTGTCCGTATAGGCGGAACATGACACCAATATTGGAGGATGCCCGTTTCCCAGAGAGGTATGTCCTCTTTGTCCGGGGCAGGGTGGACGACATATACTGCGACATAGCCCAGCCGGAACAGGCGAAGATTTTGGCTGACAACGCGGACCTATACCTGAAAAACGACGGGTGGATAATGTTGGCTGTGAAAGCCCAAAGTATAGATGTCACAAAAGAACCATCCGAAGTCTACAAACGAGAGCTGAAAGTTCTTGAAAGCAGAGGCTTCACAATAGAAGATGTTGTCCATTTGGAACCATACGACAAGGCTCACGCCATGATAGTGGCGCGGTTCAAGGGTTAATGGCGCTACGGGGCAAGAAACATTTTTTCCCATATCACGCTTACGGAGACGTCGAATTTGTTCACTGAAATGTTGAGTTCTTCTAAGGCTTTTCTGAGGTTATATATGCACGTTCCAACATCGTCCTTGTCGCATAATATTGTCACTATTATGTCATGATGCCCATAAGTTCTCCACAATAATTTAACTTGATGCTGAACTTTTAAAAATGAAACTGCTTTATCAATATCTTTTGGGTTTAAATTCATGCCCACAACAACTGCCGAAAATCCAATTTTACTGAAATCGGGGATTGCGGTGATTCTCCTCTTTATAACACCAGTTTCTTCGAGTTTGGCTATTCTCCGATAGACAGTGTTCCGCCCAACCCCACAGCGTTTCGCCAAATCATCATAGGAATATAAGCCTTCGCACAGGAACCTTAGAATTTTCATGTCAAGTTCATCTAACATTTTATCACCATGATATATACTTCTGACTATTTCTATATACTTTCCAAAATAAATATTTACCGCAAGGTGGTGATAAATGTTCCACATGAAACATGAAAGATGAACTTTCTTCATCATCCGTTAGTGATAACCAAAAGAACAGCCTTAAATTATCGCGGTGATGGTGATGGCACAACAAGTATTGGTTGTTGAAAAGCCGATAGAAGACCAAGTAATTGGATTAAGGAGGATGATGTGCGCAAACGGGCACCCACACAAAGTCTGCATTGTAAGGTACAAAGATGGCTCCATATGGGTTTTCTGTCCGCACTTTGGCCGCGTAGGCTTAGAACTGGGCTGCAAAATTAGACAAGCCCGTTGCAGGTACTTCAAGGCAGTTTAAAAAGCATCCACACACAACCACAAATTTTTTAGGATTACTAAGTAAAGTACATGCGGTGCTTGGATGGATAAAAGAAAAACTGAAATTTTAAGGGCAGTACTTCCAATATTAGCGGGCTGCATAGTTGCCTCGATTCCACCACCTCAAGGTTTGCCTATAAACGCTTGGCTATACTTTGCCCTTTTCGTGGCAGTAATAACTGGCGTTATAACTGAACCAATACCTGCTGCGGCGATCGGCTTAATAGGTGTTGTCATCGCGGCGGTTTCCGGGGTTGTCTACAAAAGTCCGTCGGACTCGGTAAAATGGGCTCTAAGTGGTTTTTCCAATACTACTGTTTGGTTAATCTTCGCTGCATACATGTTCTGTGTAGGTTACATAAAAACTGGTCTCGGAAAAAGGATAGCCCTATGGTTTGTAAGAGCTCTTGGGAAAAGAACGTTAGGGCTAGGATATGCTGTGGCTTTCTCTGATCTTGCACTGGCCCCTTTCACTCCATCAAATACTGCGAGAAGCGGAGGAACAATCCTCCCGATAATAATGAACATTCCACCCCTCTATGGATCGCATCCTGGTGAAACAGCAAGAAAGATAGGGTCATACATTATGTACACTGCATTAGCAGTGACTTGCGTTACGAGCAGCATGTTTCTAACAGGTTTGGCTCCAAACCTACTTGCAGTGTCGCTTGTAGAGAAAAGTGCAAGTGTCTCGATAACATGGAGCACTTGGTTTCTCGGTTTTCTGCCAGTGGGAATAATTCTGTTTCTGTTGGTTCCGTTTCTTCTCTATAAGATTTATCCACCGGAGATTAAATATGCACCTGACATACCCAAGTGGGCTTCTGAACAGTTAAAAGCTATGGGTAGGATAACTAAAAAGGAACTAACTTTGCTAGGTTTGGTAGTGCTGGCTCTTGCGTTATGGATAAGGGGGACAGACTACATTGATGCAACCACTACAGCCGTGCTAGTCGTCAGTCTCATGGTGATTCTAAGAGTTGTCAGCTGGGATGATGTGATAGGGTATAAACAAGCATGGAATGTTCTAGTATGGTTTGCGACGCTTGTGACCATGGCTGATGGGCTTGTTAAGGTCAAATTTGTCGATTGGGTTGCTAATGCAATCGTGCAACCATTCGAAGGATTAAACTTAATATCTGCAATCATTCTTCTGACGGGTATGTTCTTTTTCCTGCATTACCTCTTCGCAAGCTTAACTGCCCACACAACCGCCCTTCTGCCAGTCTTCTTCGCTGTGGCAATTAGGATACCTGGAATATCTGCCACCACGTGGGCATTACTACTGTCCTACACGCTTGGGTTAATGGGAATACTTACACCCTATGCAACAGGTCCATCACCAATATATTATGGAAGTGGTTACATTAAAGGAAGAGACTTTTGGCTTTACGGGCTAATACTTGGCGTAATCTTCTTCGCCGTCTACATCGCCATAGGGATCCCATGGCTTCTGTTTCTCGGAATTTAGCTGCGCTACGCTTCACCCCCCTTTGACTCCTATCAGCTGGTCAGTTTCCTTAGGAAAGTGAATGAAGTATGTTTATATCCAAGACCGCTTTTGAATATTCCTGTGAAAGTCCGATGACTTATCGGGAGACGGAGAAAATAAGGGCGGCGGAGGCTATACTGAAGGAGGGCGGCTTCACCGTCTCCCAGAGATGCTGCTCTAGGCCAAGCTGCTTTGACATAGCTGCCAGAAAAAATGAATCTTTGATTTTCATAAAAGTGCAACAGGACATTGGATGTGTTTCGCCCTATGATTCTTTGGAGTTGAGGATTATAGCAGAAGAAGTTTCGGCGGCTTCGCTTTTCATAAGCGAGAAAACCCGTGACAAGCCACTGGAAGACGACACCGTTTATTCGCGGTACAACGTTTTGGCTGTGACGTCCAAAACCTTTGAAAACATTGTTTTGAGGGGCATATACCCGCTAGTCCAAGCTGGTCCAGGCGGGTATTATGTGGAGATAGACGGCGAAGCAATTAAAAGGCGGAGGCAAGAATTGGGGTTGTCCGTCGGCGAAGTGGCTGAAAAAATAGGTATTTCGAGGAGAACGCTTTACGGTTATGAGAGGGGTATGGCAAAAGCTTCGGTGACAGCGGCCTACAACCTTCTCTGCACTCTGGGAATCCCCGTGGCTAAACCAGTTAACATTTTCGAAGTGCCTAGAAACCGTAGAAAACCCTTGATGGCGAGGGCCAGGCAAATATTCACGCGGAATAAGCTTCTTCAGAAGATTTTAAGGAAGCTTGCAGGCTACAATGTTGTGGCTGTTAGGAAGGCGCCTTTCGACTTCGTCATCACCGTTCCAGAGGAAGATGTTAAGATAATTGGCGGGGTGGCTGGCGACAACGAAACAACGTTAAATCGCAGGGTTGAGGAAATATTAAGCCTAAGCAAGGTCGTTCAAGCCCGTCCAGTGCTTGTGACCGATGGACAGAAACCACCTTTGGACAAGGATATTCCATGTGTAAACAGTGAAGAAATATCCAAAATTAAGAGTCTAGAGGACTTGTGCAAACTTTAAATGAGCTTTGCCTGTCGAAAGTTGTTTTCACTTTTAACTTTTTTGGCTGGTCTCCAGCTTTTTCGAACAAAATCTGGATATTCTTTAAAAGTTTCGAGACAGCGGCGCAGAAACTCCATTGTTTTCGGGTCTGTTGGATAGCCGCATCCAAAATCACCATACTTGGCTTTTAATTCGGCTATTTCACGATCTCGTTCAACCTTTGCTATTATGGAGGCTGCTGAAACCACTGGATACTTACGATCCGCCTTATGTTCTGAAACAATTTCAACCTTGAAGGGTAAAAACTCTAAGATTTGCTGTTTGAAACGCTCCTCTAGAACGTCTGAAGCGTCCACGTAGACGATGTTTGGGCGAAGAAGCTCTATAACCTTAGCCATAGCTTGCGCCTCCAGCCAGTTAAGCCTATGAAGCTTTCTGCCAGTCATGACAACTTTGTCGATCTCCGCTGGGGAAAGCTTCACGACAACGTGTTTTTTGGCTATACGTTTTATCTCGACGGCTAGGGTTTCACGACGGGTGGGCGAAAGAAGCTTTGAGTCTTTAACGCCAAGTTGAGCAAGCTTTGGAATGTCTTCGCTGTTAACTAGGACTCCGGCAATGACTAGCGGTCCTATAACGGAGCCGCGTCCCGCGTCGTCAACGCCTGCAACCAGCATCGCGAAACCTTCGTTTACTCTTGTCTCGATTGTCTGTTAAAGGTTTTTAGGTTGTGGTCTGCGCTTGGCGTGAAATAGAATATCGCAATATTTAATAGAGACTTAACGTCATCTACTTATGAGGACCGCGAGTGGGATTTATAGGCAATGCTGTCAAGGCAATCCTTATAGTGACTGTGGTTTGCTGGCTCTATCTTATAATAGAGTTTGTGGTAATGGAGCAGTACGCTTTAGCTCTATTTCTTTTCATAGGCTTGTTAATTCCCTCATTCATAATGCTTTATGAGTATAGAAAAAGCAAGAAAAGCGAGGAAAAGAATGCTCTGTAACTCACCGTTTATTTGCTGTTTCCATCAGAAACTGTAAAGCCTTATCCACAATCTTTTGATGCAGTTTATCGCGGTTCTCGAAAGTAACCGTGAATATTTCCGTGTCTGGATGCGCCTTTACCGCTTCTACAAGTTTGTCTCGGGCTTTCCAGTGAACCACGCCAACAACAATTTTGCCGCTTTTAACAGCCTCTTGAACAGCCTTTCTGAATTTTTCCGAGAAAAGTTCCATGGGTCCAATTTCGTCTATGGCTACAACATCACATTCCTTTACAGCCTTTAAAATTGCTTCAGCGCCTACACTATCCAAGTCAGCGAGGTTTACACGGTATTTGCCAACTTGCGGTCCCGTTTTCTGGTTTACATGAGCAAGCCAGCCTCGTTTGCTGCTGGCTAGATCTAGGACTTCAAAGCCTATGCGGGTTCCGCCCACTCGAACTTCACGGCTCACCATTCCTCCAACCCTGTAGCCCTTAGTCTTTAAAGCATCCACAACTTTCAATAAGAGTGTTGTTTTCCCAACTCCTGGACTGCCCGTTAACAGAAGCACTCGTTTAAGCAACTTTTTCGCCTTATGTTTGCTGTGTTAGGAGGGCTGCAACCCCACTGGCAGCAAGCACAAGAAGCTCAAAGGTTTTATAGGCTTCAGCCATGCTTTGCGCCGTGTATTCCACTGTTAGGGCGTCAAGTCTTTTCGCAATTGGCAATAGCGCCGCCACATCTGCAAAGTGGCTTACGAGGAAGGTTACCCGCATGTTTACGGGCTTCTTGGCAACCAGCGGCTTGACTTTTTTAGCTTCAAGCTTTGCCACAGCGTTTTTAACGGCCTCTCTCAATTGTTTCTCGATTTTCGTCATGCTTGGGCTTTTGGAGGCAACACGACTTAAAGAATCTTTTAGGGCAACGGTTTCAGCCCAAGGCGCCCACTTTTCAACGTCATCCTTTAAAAGTTGAGCTTCTCCAGCCACCATTATAGCTGGAACACCCAACTCGCCAGCAACATAGGCATTAAGTAAGAACTCGCTGACTTCAACTCCGTTAACCTCTACTTTTCTTATGCTTCCGCCGCTATAAGTGTGGTCGAAGGTGGATTTGGCCGTTCCAAACTTGGCGTGATAACCCAAGAAGAGGGCGGCAGCACACCCCTCAACACCCGCCACCATGCTCAATGGACGGGGGAAACCCCGTATAATTTCCACGTATTCTGGCAAATCTTCCACATGGAGATTAACCATTGGACCGTGGCTGTCCGCCACCACCACCTCTTCGAAACCATTTTTATGCAGTTCGTCTGCAACTGCAAACGTTATTTTTGTGGCTATTTTCCTCGCTTCCTCATATAAGGCGCCTTTCAAGTTCAGATGACTTGGCGCAACAACGTAGGGCATTCCCTCCAAATCAACCGAAACAAAAGCTTTCATTTTGATGCACCATTCCTGCTTATGTTTTAACCTTGTAGCCCCTAAAAGATTTTGCATAGCGTAAGCCAACCAGAAGTCTAATATGCCTTTCAAAAACATTCTACCAACCAGACGTACAAAGACGGTTGGTTAAAGTCCGCATGGACGGAGAAAAAGAAGGTTTAGTTTCGTCCTTTGAAAGACAGCTAAGCGAGTGGATAGCCCGCCGGCACAGCAAAGTCTTCAGGCTGGCCTTACTTTTAATCGTAATATTGCTGGTTTTCCTAACATCTTTCCGCTTTACGGTTGGCGGTTTGAAGGAATGGGTTCAAATAGACCCCGCCGCAATATTAAACATATCCATACAGCTTTTCACAATAATGAATCCAATAAGCACAATTCCAACATTCCTCATTTACACCGGCAAACTCAAAGATGATGAAAGACTAAAGATAACAAGCACGACGACGATGATCGTTGTAGCGCTGTTATTAACCTTCACGCTTTTTGGACCCCTCATATTGAAAGCTCTGGATGTTTCTGTCACAAACTTCCGTTTCGGCGGCGGAATACTGCTGCTTATCCTTGCCATAGACATGCTTGGCGGAATGTCAAGATCGAAAACTATAGACATAAGACAGGTTGCGGTTGTGCCACTGGCTACACCGCTTCTTGTCGGTCCGGGGACAATGACCACCCTTATTGTTTTGTCCAGCACCTACGCCATAATCAACGTTTTGATAGGAGGCCTGATCGCTGCCATAGGCGTCTACCTTACGCTTCGCTTCGCACCCCTGCTCGTTTCAGCCATAGGCAACAACGGCGTCCAAGCGGCAAGCCGCATAATGGCCGTTATACTGGCGGCCATAGCCTCCCAAATGATACACTCCGCCCTACTAGAGTGGGGCATAGCGAAGACATGAAAAACCTGAACGTCGAAATTGACTTTCCAACCGAAATTGTCACTGAAGGCCAAGTGCGAGTGCTTGTTCCAAAACTTTCAGCTTTCGTGGAAAAGCCAAGCGAATATGCCCCCTCAAAGGCTCCCGTCTTCTACAATCCAGTTATGGAATTGAACCGCGATATCGCGGTTCTAGCTTTACAGGCTTATCAGCAAACCGTGAAACGGGAAATAACCGTTTGCGAACCTCTAGCGGGTTGTGGTGTTAGGGGAATACGCTTCGCACTGGAGGTTGAAGGAGTCAAAAAAGTCTTGATAAACGACATAAACAGGAAGGCTTACAAGCTGGCCAAATACAACGTGGAACTGAACAGGCTTGGTGAACGCGTATCCGTCAAAAACATGGATGCAAACCTCCTTCTTGCACGGCACAGCGCGCCCTATAAAAGGTTTGACGCCATAGACATAGACCCCTTTGGCTCTCCAACACCTTTTCTTGATTCCGCTATTAGAGCCACCCGTGACGGCGGATTGTTGGCTTTAACCGCCACGGACATGGCGCCTCTATGCGGCGTGCACCCCAAAGCATGCATACGCAAGTATGGTGGTAAGCCTCTCCGCACAGAGTACTGCCACGAAATAGCCCTAAGGCTTGTCTTAGGATGCACAGCGGTGACGGCGGCGAAACACGAGATTGGCATAACACCACTTTTCAGCCACAGCACAGACCACTACGTGCGTGTGTACATCCTCTTGAAACACGGTGCCCACGAGGCAAATGAAAGTTTAAGAAATATGGGCTACATTCTCCACTGCTTCAACTGCTTTCACAGAGAAACAGTCCACGAGGATACTTTGCTTGGACATGCTAGTGAATGCTCAAACTGCGGTTCAAAAATAGACTACGCTGGACCCCTATGGCTTGGAAAAATAGCAGACGAAAAATTCTGCACTTCAATGGAGGAAGAAGCCCAAAAAAGACAATTCAAAACAAAAAAGAGAGCCCAAAAAATTTTAGCGCTGGTCAAAACTGAATGTGAGGCCCCGCCAACATATTATGTCTTGGATAAAATGTGTAGCAGAATGCGCGTACCAGTGCCCTCTGTCAAAGTGGTTCTCGAAGCTTTGAAAAAAGGGGGTTTTATTGCCATGCCAACCCATTTTAACTTAGCAGGGATAAAAACAACAGCTTCAGCTGAGAAGATAACATCCATTATTAAAACGATTCTGAATCCGAATAAAGACGACAAAGTTGGATGCAAATTCAACAACTTTTAAAAACTCGCAGATATTACTATACCGAATTAGGTGGGTTGTTTGGAAAGAAAAATTATACTCCTTGGCGTTTTGGCAGTGCTAACGATTTTAGCGCTTACGTGCCCAGCGGAATGCGCCGCTAACATAAACGTTTACGGCTACACGGACAAATATCAATATTCGCCAGGCGAAACCGTCACATTAAAGATTTGGGCATATAATGAGGGCCCCGACGAAGTGGTTCTAAAAAACGTTACGATTTATGTTCCATGGTACTCTCCCATGTGGGGTGGAAACTACACTATAAGTGCTGGAAACGCTGTGCTAGGCAAGGGGCAAAATTGGACCACAACTGTGACTTTTACTATACCAGTCGACGGAAGGGCTTATAGTGGGGCCATCACTGTTGAGGGCGTTTACACTATTGGATCTGCTGGATACACATTTAGAAGATATCCTTGTTCAGTCAACATTGCCCAACCATACAAGTACTTGCTTGTAGACATGGATAAACTTCTGAGTTTAATCACTGTGCAAGTAGTGCTGACAATTGTCTGTACAATAATTTTGGCTGCAACAATATTCCTCTCCATGCGAAGACCCAAAGTGGTTCTTGGAGAAGAACTAGGAAAAACGGAATAGCCAAACACTCCCTGTTTTTCCTCTCTCCATTTAGTTTTTAAGCATGTTCTGTTAACATACAGACTAGGTTCAGATCGTGGAGGTGAGTGAAACTCGGCAAAATTTTGGTTACGTCGGCTTGGCCCTATATTAACGTGACTCCACATATTGGCAACTTGGTGGGTTCTGTTCTTTCAGCGGATGTTGTCGCCCGGTATTATAGGCTTAAGGGCGAAGAAGTTGTTATGGTAAGTGGCTCTGATGAGCACGGAACCCCAATCGAGGTAGAAGCTATAAGGCTTGGCGTGAAACCAAGAGACTTGACGGACAAGAACCATGCGAGGGTTGCGGAACTCTTCAAGAGGTGGGGAATATCCTTCGACAATTACACTCGGACCGAAAGCCCGGTGCACAAAGAGTTCGTTCAGCAGCACTTGATGAAGATTTACAATAACGGCTACATTTTCACCCAAGAAACCGAGATGCTTTACTGCGAAAAATGCAAGCGCTTTCTACCTGACCGCTTTGTTGAAGGCAAATGTCCTTACTGTGGGCACGTGCCAGCCCGCGGGGACCAGTGTGACGCTTGCGGAAGGCTGCTGGAACCCACCGTTCTTATAGAACCATACTGTGTGATTTGCAAGGGCAAACCGGTTGTCAAGAAAACGAAACATTGGTACTTTGACCTTGCAAAGTTTGCGGACAAACTAGCCAAGTACATAAGCGAAAACAAGCAGCTGCCAGCCAACGCCAAAAACTTCAGTCTAAACCTCATAAAGGAGGGTTTAAAGCCGAGGGCTGTTACGCGAGATGTTAGTTGGGGTATTCCGGCACCGTTTCCAGGCGCTGAAGGCAAAACAATTTATGTGTGGGTTGAAGCTGTTTTGGGCTATGTTTCAGCCACCATAGAATATTTCAGAAACCGTGGAGACCCAGAGGGATGGAAAGCCTACTGGTTTGATAAAAGCGCTAAAACGTTATACTTTATTGGGAAGGATAATATTCCCTTCCACACTATTATTCTGCCAGCTCTGCTGATGGCTTCCCACGAGGACTATAATTTGCCGTGGAACGTTTCAGCCACCGAGTTCCTCCAGTTCAAGGGTGAAAAAGCCTCAAAAAGCCTGAGGATAGGCATATGGATAGACGAAGCCCTTGAACTTTTCCCGCCGGACTACTGGCGCTACTTCCTAATCGCCACCCGTCCAGAAACGAAGGACTCAAACTTTTCATGGGAAATCTTCGCTGAGAAAATCAACGCAGACTTAAACGACACCTTCGGAAACTTTGTCCACCGCACATTATCCTTCATAAACAGACACTTCAACAGCCAAATACCCGAACCCGGCACATTGGATGCTAAAGACGAGCAAGTGCTCAAAAGCCTCAAAGAACAGGTGGACGAAATCGCCGCCGACTATGAGGCTTGCAAACTTCAAGCCGCTGCCAACGGCGTTATAGGTATAGGAAGGCTTGGAAACCAGTACTTCAACGAGAAGGAACCATGGAACCTTATAAAGCGGGATAAAGCCAAAGCCGCCACAACCCTATATGTGGCCGTTCAACTTGTAAAAGCCCTAGCCATAGTGTCTGCGCCAATAATTCCATTCACGGCTGACGAGCTGTGGAAAACCTTAAACTTGCCGGGCAGCGTCCACCAGCAAAAGTGGGACGAAGCCTTGAAGCCCCTACCTACTGGCCACAAAATAGCCGAGGCTAAACCATTGTTCCGTAAAATTGAGGCTGACGAGAAAAAGCTTGACGAAATGCTGGAGAAAGTTAGAAAGACCATGGCGAAGTGAAAAGCTCTGAAAGTGAAAATAGACCTCCACGTTCACACGTGCCACTCTTATGATGGACTAATCAAACCGGAGGAGCTTGTCTTTTACGCTAAAAAGGCTGGTTTGGACGGCGTTGCCATAACAGACCATGACCGGATAGATGGCGCCCTTAAAGTGGCGAAAGAAACCAAAAACCTCCTCATAATACCGGGCATGGAAATTTCAAGTCTAAACGGCCACGTAATTGGGCTTAACCTTCAAGAGACGGTGCCAAAAAATCTGAGTGTAGGAGAAACCATTGATAGGATTCATGAGCTTGGCGGTTTAGCCATCGCATGCCATCCCAGAGCCATTTTTAAGGCAAGCTTAGGACAGAATACAAGTCGAAGGTTCGACGCTGTTGAAGTGATAAACGCTTCAGCCTTCCCATTTAAGCGCTCCGTCAAAAGTGCACGGGAACTAGCCGTTAGGCTTGGTTTGCCCCAAGTGGCAGGAAGCGACGCCCACTATGCTCCAGAAATCGGCGCTGCATACACGCTTGTAGATGCTGAGCTTAACTGCCACGACGTGATTAAAGCCATAGGCAAGGGGCTTTGCGAACCCATAGGCAACGCAATACCGCTTGGAACAAGACTTAAAAGAGAAATTTTAGCTTTCAAAGTCAAGATTTTTTAGCAAAAATTTGCTTTACGTCCCCACGACAATTGGCTCAGTGATTTTCTTTAATGTTGCAATGGCTGAGAGAGCCGCCAAAAAACTTGTCTTAGGATTCTCGGCAGACGGCACATTTTCCACATGAACTGCAAGTTCGCCGAATTCGCCTCTAACCTCAATTTCATGAACATTTCTTTTCAAAGCTGGGTCAGCTATTACCCTTACAATAGTTTCTTCTGCACCAACGCCAGCCAAACTTAAAGTTGCCGCCACGTTGACGTTGGCTGGGAAAAGTTTGCATGCTTCCACAGCGTTTCCTTCATATATTACTGTTGACTCTTCAACTTTTTCGCCAAACTTTTCCCTGAAGTAGGCGTTGTCCTTCAATGCCTCCAACGGTTTCCTCGTGGTTAACACAACCCTCTTAATTTTGCCAATCGCTGAGGCTTTCACGCCGTCCAATCCAGCGATGGCGCCAGAAGGCACATAGACCTTTCGGTTGTTCATTTTGGCTGCTTGGCTGATTTCGCTTGCCAACTTTGGGTCCACAAGAGCGCCGGCGCTCATAATCATCAAGTCTTTACCAGCCCTCAACACTTCGACGGCGTAAGCCCTAACAGCTTCCTGGGAAGCTGCCTCCACAACCAGCTTTACATCTTCGCATTCAATAAGCTCCCTAAAAGTTCTGGCAATTTTGGGTTTGCTTTTCAATTTTTGCGCTAAATCCTCTGCTTTTTTAAGGTTCTTGTCGAAAACCATGGCTAAGCGAGCTTCTCCGGCCTGACCATTATCTATTGCCTTTGCCAGCACACTTCCTATGGAACCACATCCGATAAGGCCTACGCCAAGTGGCATCGCGTTTCCTTCTACAGTTTGTTCAACTGAATGCACGCAGTTTTTCCTATAAACCATTTCGCCAAAATAAACGAAAATTAAGGTAGTTTTAATTTGATCTCTAATGGAGGTTTTTCACGAGAAATGCAACTACATGCCTATATTGTTTAACTAGATTCTCGGTTCTCTGTGGACCGTGACCTTCAGCTTCAACCACATGAAACTCGTGGGGTTTCTTTAACTCCCTAAGTTTTTGGACAAACTTTTCTATAGGTCTTAGAGGACATCTGGAGTCATTGGCCCTGTGCCAAATAAGTATCGGGCTCTTCATTTGGTGGACAAAGTTTATGGGCGACCTATCCCTAAACAACTCCGGATTTTCTTCGGGTTTTCCTAGAAGTTCTTCTATAAAGCTTCTGAAGGCTGCATCTGAAAGCTCATACATTTCCTTCCAATCAGTGACGCCAACTATCGCTGCACCCGCCTTCCAGACGTCGGGAAACTTCGTCATGGCTATGAAAGTCATAAAACCGCCATAGCTGGCGCCAGCAATAGCTATTTTATCGTCCTCTACAAAGCCCTTCTCCTTGACGAATTTGGCGCCATAAACAACGTCTTGCAAGTCGCCGCCTCCAGGGTCCTTGATGTTCATCCTTTCAAACTCAGCGCCGTAGCCAGTGCTCCCCCTAAAGTTTGGACAGAACACGTGGAATCCTCCAACACATATGGCTTGGATAGCTGCATTCCATTCATCTGCAACCTCCCACCATGGTCCACCATGGGGCCACACTACGCAAGGGTTGGGTTTCTTTGAGCCTTTGGCGAAAACCATGAAGGCTGGGATTTCAAGACCGTCAAACGACTTGTACTTGTAGAACTGTGCTTTTCCCAATGGTAATTTTTTGTTGTATTTTGGCTCGTAGAGAGTCTCAACCTTTTTAGTTTTCAAGTTCAACTTTGAAAGGATGGGCGGTTGGGAAAGTGAAGACCATGAAAAGATGAAGAATGAGCCTGTTCTGTCAAGTTTTATGTGGCTTATCCTTCCAGTAGGCGTTTGAACCTCTACTGGTTTTTCATCGAACCTATACATGTACAGTTTTGTCCTTCCATCCTTTGCCGCAGTAAACCACAAGCCTCTGCCATCAGGTGTCCAGTCAAAGTTTGGAAAATCCAAGCCATACATGGATAAATGTAGGAAAGTTGTTGTTCCAGCTTGGACGTCGAAGATGGCGAGGTCGTAGGCTCCCAAGGCGTTAGTCTTAAAGAGTACTTTGTTGCCATCGGGGTTCCATTTGGGTTGAGAATTTTCGCTGCCAACGCGCGGCGTGTACACTTGCGTTTTTAAGCTTTCCACTTCGATTAAGAGAAGCTCAGCTGATCTTGGTTTCTCTGTGGTTTTCGCTGAGGCAACAAGCATTTTGCCATCCCTAGTCCAGTCTGGCGAAAAAATGTAACCCACACTTTTGTAAATAGACTTGTATTTGCGGTTTTCCATGTCGAAAAGCCAAAGCTGGTTCGCCTCTGCTGTACATCCAGTGAAGGCTACATCTTTCCCCGAAGGGGACCAGGCAAAGTCAAACACTCTTATGTCCCTAAGCTTTGAAATTTGCTCCTCTTCTCTCTCACCGGTTAAAGGCGCTGAAAAGAATTGATGGCGTTCAGCCCCACCAAAATCCCTTGAAAAAACAACAGTTTTGCAGTCTGGTGAAATCTCAGCGAATGTGACGCGTTCATCTCCGTGGGAAATCTGTTTAACGTCAAGCGTGGCCAAATTCAGCGACCAAAGTTGATAGGAACCAGAAGAATTTGAAAGGAAAACCGCAAATTTTCCATCTTTGGATAGGTCCACGAAAACGGTGTCAGGGATTCTTATAACCTCTTCGACGTAGCTTAAAATCTTTTCAAGATTAACCATCCTTTTCACGCACAGAATCTAAAGTCAGAAGCTATTTCTTTTAACATTTTCTTCCAACAAAAAGGGATGGAAAGAGAACTTACGTGTCTCGTTCCATTTGATACAAGTTTAAATCTATGTTTAACGGTTTTTCAGGTTCAGCGTAAGGCTCCATGTTGAAAAGTTGTGGTGCGATGGCGCCGAATCCGCTTAAGATGTAGGGCGAACTTACGCCGGTCAGCACTACGGTTACTTTTATTTTTCCGTCAAGCTCAGGGTTTACTCTCGCTCCCCAAATCACAAGCGAGTCTTCATCCATCATTTCTGTGACTATTTCTCCAACACGGTTTGCCTCTTCAATGGTCATGTGGACGTCCCCGCAAACATGTATAAGCGCACCTTTAGCCCCAGTGTAATCCACATCTAAAAGCGGGTTCCTCAAGGCCTTTCTAACGGCGTCTTCAGCCCTATTAGGCGCGTCTGACTCGCCAATGCCTATTACAGCAAGTCCACCTCGCTTAACAACAGTTTTGAAGTCTGCAAAGTCAAGGTTTATGAGGCTTGGCGCCGAAATAGTTTCGACTATTCCCTTAATCATGTTTGCCAAAACTTGATCCGCAAGCTTGAAAGCCTCATTTATGGGCAAGTGAGGTGCAAGCTGGAGCAGCTTATTGTTGTCAATAACCACAACTGTATCGCAGTGTCTCCGCATCTCAGTTAAAGCGAGAGCCGCATACTCTGTGCGTCCCCTTTCAATCCTGAAAGGCATCGTGACAACACCGACGGTTAAGGCACCCTTCTTTTTGGCGATTTCAGCAATAACAGGTGCGGCGCCCGTGCCAGTGCCTCCACCTAATCCAGCCGTTATAAAAACTATGTCTGCGCCCGTGAGTAAGTCTTCAATACGTTTCTTGGATTCCTCTATTGCTGCTTTCCCAAGCTTTGGATCTCCGCCGACCCCCAAACCTTTGGTTAATTTTTCACCTATCAAGATTTTTCTGTGAGCTTTTGAAATGTTCAGGTGGAGGGCGTCCGTGTTTATTGCTATACATTCTGCTCCAGCAACACCCATCTCCATAAGCCTTGTCACAGCATTGTTTCCAGCCCCGCCAACGCCAAGTACAAGCATACGACAAAAACCAGGTGGGCGTATCTCTTCAGCAACAGTGCTCTGCCACGAATAGCGGAAGGTCTGTTGTCCAACGGTTGTCTGCATTAGCCAACCCTCTTTCTGCGCCAAATCTCATTATTTATTAGGTCACGGATAGCCACGCGAATAGCCTCAGCTCTGTTTGGATAAAACTTCTCATTTACTAACTGGTCTAACGCTTCAATGTATGGTTCGGGAAGATAAAGTGTGATCAACTTCATTTTAGTTCCCCCTACTGGTAAGCGGAAAATCTCTGTCTAAAGTTATACTTGTGTATAACATGTTTTAAATATGTTTTAAATATGCTGGTGATTTTATTTTTAAAGTTTACCAAAGAGTGGTTTCAAAATTTTGTAAAACTAGTTGCAGGAAGACCTTTAGGTTTTTATCTCTTTTTGAAGCATTTAATGTACTGCCATGGCAGCCGCGCGAGTGTTCCTTAAGAGCTTTGGTTGCTCAACGAATTTGGCTGACGGAGAAGTTATGGCTGGATGCTTAGCGGAAGCTGGATACATTCTCGTGGATAGTTTAGCGGATGCGGACGTGATTGTTTATAATACTTGCGCCGTCAAGGGACCAACAGAAAACCGTATGATAGAACTTTTGAAGCGTGTTCCAAAAAGTAAAAAACTTGTTGTCGTGGGCTGTTTACCCCTTATCAACTTTGAGAGATTGCAACGCGAGACAGCTTTTAACGGAGTAGCTGGTCCAGCATTGGGCGAGAAAATTGTTGACATCGTTAGAACTGTGCTCATGGGAGAGAAGGTTCTGGCTTTGGAGGATGCAGAAAGGGCTAAGCCAAGCCTTAAACTTCCACGAGTTCGGATCAACCCTGTTGTAGGTATAATCCCGATAAGTTATGGATGTTTGGGTTCATGTGCCTATTGCTGTGTGCTTTTTGCTCGGGGTCGCTTAAGAAGCTACACGGTGGATGAAATAACCGAGCGAGTTAAATTAGATTTAGCCGGTGGAGTGCGGGAGTTTTGGCTAACCTCCCAAGACACGGCATGTTATGGGTTGGATATTGGAACAAGTCTTCCCGAGCTTTTAAGGGCTGTTTGCGGTGTTGACGGCGACTTCAAGGTTCGAGTTGGAATGATGACTCCAAACATGGCTCTGAGAATCTTAGACAAGCTTATCGAAGCATACAGGGACGAGAAGATCTTCAAGTTTCTTCACATTCCGGTCCAAAGTGGAGACAATGAGGTGTTGATGCGGATGCGGAGATTCTACACTGTAGAAGATTTTAAGCAGATTGTAAATGCCTTCCGTGAAGCCTTTCCGGAAGTAACAATAGCAACGGATGTTATCTGCGGTTTCCCGGGCGAGACACACGACGCTTTTGAAAAAACTTTGCGTTTGTTGGAGGAAGTTAAGCCAGACATAGTGAACGTTTCTAAATTTTTTGCAAGACCCAGAACTCTGGCTGCCAAGATGGATGGAACTGTGCCATTTTCAGAAATTAAGGAAAGAAGCTCTATGCTTAGTGGTTTAGCTTTGAAGATAGCCCTTGAGAAGAACATGAGGTGGATTGGGTGGGATGGCGAGGTCTTGATTGATGAACGAGGCACCGTTCCCAACTCTTGGGTTGGCAGAAACTTTGCCTACAAACCAGTTGTAGTGAAAAATGCAGCAAATCTTCTTGGAACCGTTGTGCGGGTTAAAGTTTCAAAGGCTTTTCCGACACATCTTGAAGGAGAGATTCTCGGTTAAACCCTCACGTGTATTTTTTACGAAAAATGAAAGACAGAAACGCCTTGACTTGTTTTCTTTACCAAAGTTTCAGCTTAAGGCTTATACTCTTGGACAGCAATAGCCTAGAGGGTTTCGAAAATGGATTCGGTGGACAGAAAAATTCCAAGAACCATGTCCACACAGCATCCGGACAACGTATCTCTTCCAAATTGGGTTAACGGCGACGTTATTCAAGGGGACGCTGAAATTGACGAGGCTTTTTTCGCCTACAATGTGCTCGGCTGTATGGAGGTTATGTGGGACTCCGAAGGCAAAGATGTGGACACCCATGTGGTGCGGAAGCTTCTAAGCAAGTACGGCGAATTTTTCAGGGAGAAGGTTCTCGGCGAAGATGTTTACCTAACCTATCGAGTTCCAAACCCAAAAGTTGAAGTTACAGAACGCAAAATTCTCTTGGAATCTTTGGTTAACATTCCCGTGGCACATGACATCGCAAGCACTTTCTACAAGCGGGAAGTCTCCCCCATTTTTGAAGTCATTCTGCCCTTCACAACAACCAGCAACGAGCTTTTTTGGCTGCTAAGGTATTATGAGAAAACCATAGCCGGTGCTGAAAACGTTGAATTGAACGGTTCAGTGAAGGTTGCAGACTGGATCGGCGCTTTCAAGCCGAAAAGCATAGAAGTTATCCCCCTTATAGAAGACATGGAAAGCATCCTCAGAACAGACCAGATAGTCGAACCATATTTGAGAGTTGTTAAGCCAAAATACCTTCGAGTTTTCATAGCTAGGTCAGATCCCGCCCTAAACTATGGGCTTGTATGCGCGGTAATCCTATGCAAAATAGCCTTCTCAAAACTGAAACAACTGGAAGAGGCTGCTGGTTTACGAATATACCCTATCGTGGGTGTTGGCACCATGCCCTTTAGGGGACACTTATCACCAGATAACATTGACCACTTCATAAAAGAATATGCGGGAGTATGCACCGTAACCATTCAATCAGCCTTGAAATACGATTACCCGCTTGAAAGCGTAAAGGAAGCCATAAAATTTTTGAACGAGAAAATTCCATATGGCGAACCCACAGTTGTAGAGCCGTATGAAATTGAAGTTTTGAAGAGCGTTCTAGCCAAGTTTATGGCGAAATATCAAGAGGTGGTTGAGCGTTTGGCCCCGCTGATTAATCATGTGGCAGGACTTGTGCCCCAAAGGCGTGCTAGAAAACTCCACATTGGACTTTTCGGCTATAGTCGAAGCGTCGGAAAAGTGTCGCTTCCGAGGGCTATACCCTTCGCGGCAGCCCTCTATTCGCTTGGGATTCCACCAGAGTTTATCGGTTTCAGAGCCGTAAACGATCTAAATGAGGCTGAATGGGACGCCCTAAACAAGTACTACATTAATCTCAAACACGATTTAGAGTTTGCTGGCGGCTTCCTATCTTGGCGCAACCTAGACATGCTTAAGGACATGTGCCGACTGCTGGCTAAAATAGTCGGAGTTGGCGAAGGAGACTTACATCTTGGACTGGTTGGAGTCTTCGAAGACCTTGAGGCTGTTGAGCAAAATTTTTCTATAAATCTTGGACCCCGAAGCCTCACACAGCATAGATACGAGAATATGGTAAACGACTTTCTAATAGCATTCCTCGAACAGGACAGCCAAGACGCACAGAAATGCCTAGTTGAGGCTGCCAGAATCCGCAGATGCCTAGGCTAAAACAAGTTTTTTATGGATAAAAGCCGCTTTATTCTTTGGAGATGAAGTGTTTGAGCGAAGAAAACCTTGTCGAAGTGGGACGTGTAACCCACTACTTTACCAAGATCAGCGTTGCCGTTGTTGAGCTTAAGGCTCCGTTAGCTGTTGGAGACCGCATAGTCATAAAGGGACCGACAACAGACTTCGAACAAGTCGTGGAGTCCATGCAGATAGAACATAAAAACGTGCAAAGAGCTGAAGCCGGACAAAGCATAGGCTTGAAAGTGGCGCAACGCGTAAGAGAAAAAGACATAGTCTACAAGAAGCTCTAGCGCGTCCTCCTCTCTTTCTACATTAAGTCTAACGTCAATTATCGGTCACGGAGAAACCTTCATGGTGCATGTGGTGGTGAATACTTTTGAAACAATAAATTTAAATTCTTGAATATGAAGTTAATACTGAGGAAAAGACATGAGCGAAACAAAAGAAGGAGTGTCTGAATGCAACCATGAGTGGAAAGCTGAAGGCTTGACGGAAAATAAGTCCCACGTTAAGCTTGTTTGTGTCAAATGTGGCGCCAAAAAAGAGATTGAACTTTTTCCATAGGATATGCATGTCCTTAAATGTAAAACTTAACATTATTAGTTGATGAGATCATGCAATCGAAAGAGAGTTCTAGCAAAGGCGTAGTTAAAATTAGAAGCTGGGTTGAATTCAAACGCCTAGCTGAAAGCCTAAATCCCAAAGCCATAGTTTACAACATTGAACAAGATGGGCTGTCGCCAAAAAGGGAGCTAACCAATTTGAGGCTTATATTGCCCGCTGGACAAGCCTATTACGTCTTAATAGATTCCCCAGGGGATGGCGAAAAACTCAGAGAAACAGGTATCTCACTGCGAAGGGACGTTAAGGGAAATCGCTACTTAGAGGAGGAAGATGTCGTAAAGTTCCTAAAGGAACAGATTAAACGTGAAAACATGCTTATCTGTTCATACTGGACCATTTAAGCATTTCACACCCTATCTAATTCTTGTAGAATTCGCATTATTTCTGGCTTTGCAATCTTGTAGAAAACCCATTTGCCCTCTCTTCTCCCCTTTATGAGCCTAGCGTTTTCCAAGATTCTAAGGTGGTGCGAGGCTGTTGGCTGTGTTAACCCGAGGGCGATCATGATTTCGCAGACGCACATTTCTCTAACTTCTAACAGTTTTAGAATTCTTATCCTGTTTGTGTCTGCTAACGCCCTTAAAGTCTTGCACAGCCTTTCAGCTTCGTCAACGTTTACAACAGCGTTGGCTAACTCTTTTAGTTCTTCCGCATATTCTGTTGGGTCCTCGTGAGGGCAAAGTCCAGAGATCACCAGCCGCATAAGTCTTTCATTAATCTTTGGCTTGGACATTTTATCGAATCCCATGGCTGATTACGAAACAAAATACTTAAATATGTTTTGAAAGTTGCAGTCGCGCCTACTTCAACTTGATTGGACTGAGCATTTTCTCTATTTGAAACTTGAGTTTGTTGTGCTCCTTATAGTCTAGTGGTGGGCAGTCTTGCAGTGTTTTCTCTCCGTTTAAGAGTTTTGCTGCGAAGGCGAAGCAGCCTTGTTCTCCACACATTTTGCAGTTCGTTTTCGGCAGCATCTCGTAAATTTTTACTGGCGTCAGCTCTTTTTTGGCTTGAACGATTTCGGGGCTTGGTTTTCCATGGGTTTTCAGGTATATAATGGCGCGGTTTATCAGCCATCTAGCCTCTTCGACAAGTTGGTTTGCCTCGTTTCTATCTTTAACGTAGGTCATGCTAATTCTGCCATTAGCGAAAATGGTTATCAAGTGTTGCTGGTACATGTAGCTTAATGCGCCGAGCTTTTCGGAGTATTTGGCGTTTGGAATAGCCAAATAAAGAATCGGCAAAATATCTTCTAGGGGCTTGTCAGCCTGCGCCAAAAACTTAATCCTTTCCGGGTCGGCTGTACAAGGCGAAATCTCTTTAATTTCGATCTTTCTGACAACAACATCTGCAAAAAGGAGTTCAGCCAAATCCTCAGCGTTTTTCTCCAAAAGGCATCTCCAAACTACTTTTTAACCTCGTATTTTGTCTTGTTTGCTAGTAGTTCTTCTCTACTACGTTGCACCACCATATTCTTCTTTATCAACTTGTGCAGGTAAGATAACGGTGGAAAACTTATTGCGTGTTGCGGGCAAGTGTTTTGGCATGTTGTGCAGCCTACCATACAGTTTATTGGATTTGCAACTACGGCCACATCTTTCTCATAGTTGAACCGGTAAACGTTTTTCCCGCAATTTAAGACGCATATACCGCATCCTATGCAAAGTTCCGGGTCAACGGTTGGATGCCAATCTATCTTCTCGCGAGGTATTCCACGCCAAGTCTGTTTGACAACCTCGGACACTATTGAACGCCTGCCTCTCTTAACGCTTCTTTGAAAGTTTCTTCACTTGGACAAACCCCTATTATACGAATGTCCTTGTCGATGACTACGGCGGGACTGGAGTTTATGCCATACTCACTTAGTTTCGGGTTTATTCCACGGTAGATTTCAACCTCAATTTTATCCTTGTACTCTTCTTTGATTTTCTCTATGAGTTTGAGGAGCAGTCTTCCGCCTGAGCATGGCGGTTCAGAAGTGAAAACCTCAACTTTTACCGGCACTTCCTAAACCCCCATTTCCTTAAGCGCAGCTTCAATGGTTTGGAGGCTTGGGCAGACGCCCATGATTTTTATTTTGCCCTCATTGAAGACTATGGCTGGAACCACTGTTAAGCCGTATTTGCTGAACTCCTCGCATGGTCCAATATGCTTTATAACTTCCACTCTATCGCCATATCTCGCCTTAATCGAATCTGCATACTCTAAAAGTTTTAGGCAACCCGCACACGGCGGTTCCGCCGTAAAGGTTTCAACCTTCACAACCATTTTTGACTCCCTCCTCTAGGCTATCTGTTCAACAACATGCCTCACAAGTGCATCCACAAAGCTTGCGTCAACGGCGTCAATCACCCTGAAAACAGTCGGACTTGTCACCGAATAGAACCGCTTGTTTCCCTCTTTCCTATCCCTTACAAGTCCGCACCGCTTCAGAATCGCCAAGTGTCTAGAAACCAGCGGCTGGGCTATACCAACATATGGAACGATTTCGCAGACGCATCTCTCGCCATCGCGCAAGAACTCGAGGATCTTAAGCCTAACAGGGTCAGCGAGCGCGTTGAACACCCTAGCCCTAAACTTGTCGATGTTTTTCATTGTCGGATGCACGTTTAAAGCAAAGTCTATAGCAATATTTAAATATTGCTATAGATCCTCTCATTCTCCAAGGTGAAAAAGCATGAAGGAAGTTAAAGTAGAAGTCATTGGACCTGAGCCTCCTTGCATGCGATGCCAGGCAGCGAAAAAGGCTGTAGAAAAGGCGGCTGAAAAGCTTAGGCAAGCTGGTTTTATGGTTAACGTTGAAAAAGCCAACATAATGTCAAAGGAAATAGTTCAAAAATACGGTGTGCTAGTTTCGCCGGCTATAGCCATAAACAACACAGTCAAAATTATGGGGCGAGTTCCAAGCCCGGAAGAAGTGGAAAAAATGATAATGGAAGCAGCCAAGTAGGAAGGACGAAAAGCATGGACGGAAAAACAAAGAGGACTGTCAAAACAGGTATTCTGTTAGCCTTTTTCATAATAGTTATAAGCCTCCTAGTTTATAGTCGCGTCACAGCCCGGCCTACAAAAGAGACTTTCAGAAACAAGCTGGACGAGCTTGGTCTGTGGGGTACACCGCTTGTATATATAGCCATTCCGGTGCTTTACATTGCCGACTACTTCAGCCACGCTTGGATATGTCTCCTTTTCGCGTTTAGCGTCGCCGGCTTAATCTACGAGTTTGTGCCAAAAGAGGCCATAACAAAATATATGGGGCGGGGCAAAGCCGTCGGATACTTTTTGGCTCTTGGAATGGCGCCCTTCCTAACTGTTTGCTCATGCACAATGGTTCCCCTTTTCGGCGGAGTCTTATACGCTGGAGCTGGAATAGGCCCAGCTGTCGCCTTCCTTCTAATGGCACCGGCGGCGAACATCTTAACAATTCTGATGACTGGCGAAATGATTTCATGGGAAATAGCAGGAGTGCGCATATTAACGTCTGCGGCCGTAGCCCTCATTGCAGGCTTTATAGTCTCAATAACACCGTGGGGCAAAGCCATCGAAAAGGAGTTTCAAGTAGCCAATTCCGCTGCTCCTTCGGCTAAAGTGGAGATTGTCAAGCCGCCTTTAGACGAGAGGCTCTGGGCAGCTCTGAAATTTGCGGGATACTTGGCAAAACAGATTCTCCCATTCTTCATTGTTGGCCTTATAGTAGTGGGTTATCTTTCGGCGTTTATTCCAGAGGAAATTGTTGAAGCATATTTGACAGGTGTTACTGGTGTTTTGGTAGCCTCAGTTCTTGGTGGACCCCTTTACACGCCAACTCTTGTCGAAATTGCACTTGGACAAGAGTTATGGAGTAAAGGCATGTCGAAAGGCGCCTTGCTGAGTTGGCTTATGGGGCAACCCTACGATTTCGCCAACGCCATGGCTGTTTCAAGGATAGCCAAATGGAAGGTTGTAGCCATCTACGTGGTAATTGCTTGGGCTGGGAGCGTAGCATCTGGACTGTTATATGGCTTTTTAAGTGGGTCGCTTTAGCCATGACAAGCGAGAACGACTTTGGAGTAAAACGCCCCTGCCCATGCGCCCAAGAGGCAATAGACGTCTTAAAGACTGCTCAACCAATAAAGGATGGGATGCTTAAAGAAGTACAGTGCAAGGGGTGCGGCAAAATCTTTCTGACAAACTTTGAAACGGAATACTGTTATGACTGCCGCAAAAACATGAAAGGGTGAAAACGTGGCTAGGGCTTGCACTCCATGGTATCCCACGGTTTTCCCAGAAAAATGCGATGCTTGTGCACCCTTCAGCAAGCCTCGCTGTGTTGAGTATTGCCCAAACGGAGTATTCGAATTCAGAGATGGTAAGGCAGTCGTAGCTAACCCTCATAAATGTGTTGTTGGCTGCACAGCATGCGAACCCATATGCCACAAAAAAGCAATATCCTTCCCAAAAACACAGTTCGCTTCTACGTCAACAAAAATGGAGGAGAAAGGCTTACTGCGAAAAACCACATGCAAGAAATGCGGCAAAGTCTTCTGGACTAATCGTGAAAGTTGCTTGTGTTTTGACTGCGAAAGCAACCGTTGAATATTAGGCATTCTAGCCAATTTTTCAGAAAGTGAAGGAATGAAAGTTTATCTTTTGAAAGTGATAACCATAAAAGAAGGCCCTCTGGTGGAGAAATCTTGAACAGTGAACGTTTAAAGGTTGAGTTGGCTGGCTTAAGCCTTGTCAGTCCCACTATGCTGGCTTCTGGAATTTTGGGTTATTCGGCTGAAACCTTAAAAAATGTGGCGGAAAATGGCGCAGGTGCCGTTGTGACAAAGTCTGTCGGTTTGAAGCCTAGAAGCGGATACGCGAATCCAACGGTTGTGCATGTTGCGTGTGGCTTGATAAATGCTGTGGGACTTCCAAATCCTGGAATAGACGAGTTTACACGAGACATTAAAGAAGCCAAAGCCGTTTTGAAAGTTCCCTTGGTGGCAAGTGTTTATGGGTTCTCAGCCGAAGAATACATGGTTGTGGCTGAGAAAGCCGTAGAAGCCGGAGCCGACGCCATAGAGCTCAACGTTTCATGCCCCCATGTTAAGGAAACAGGCGCCGAAATTGGGCAAAATCCAAATGTTTTAGCAGAAGTTGTGAGAAAAGTTAAGGGCGCTGTTGATAAGCCCGTTTTCGTTAAGCTTTCGCCTAATGTTGCGGATATATCGGAAATCGCTGAAGCCGCTGTCAAAGCCGGAGCCGATGCTATAACCGCCATAAACACAGTTAAGGCGATGGCCATAGACATTGAAACAACTAGACCCATATTGAGCAATAAGAGGGGTGGCTTGTCAGGTCCAGCCATAAAACCCATCGCTGTTCGATGTGTATATGATATTTACGAAAGAGTTAGGGTGCCAATAATTGGATGTGGTGGCGTAACCAGCTGGCAAGATGCTGTTGAATTTATGCTCGCTGGAGCTTCAGCAGTCCAGATTGGAACAGCCGTAGCCTTAAAGGGACCAAGCATTTTTAGGTCTGTGGTTAGGGGCATAGACGCCTATCTTAGGAAGAAAGGGTTTAGGAGTGTAAAAGAAATTGTCGGCTTGGCTCATCGCAGCTAACAAGCACAGGGCAACCCGTATCTTGGATGCGGAAGTCATTAGTCCCACCGTGAAAACCTTCACGTTTAAGGATAAGCTGTGCGCTAAAGCTAAGCCCGGTCAATTCCTGATGTTGTGGATTCCCGGGGTGGACGAGATTCCTCTAAGCATTTATGACGTGAACCGTGAAAAGGGTTTGATTTCAGTGGCTGTCAAGCGTGTTGGCGAAGCAACAAAAGCCTTACATGATATGAAGACTGGGGACTGGATAGGGGTGCGTGGACCCTTCGGAAACGGTTTCACCTTTAAAGGGGGCAAAGCGCTGCTAGTTGGGGGTGGTGTCGGCATAGCTCCATTAACCTTCCTTGCAAAGGAACTAGCTGTCCAAAAAATTTCAAGAACTGTTGTAGTTGTCGGAGCTAAGACAGGAAAGGAGCTCATATTCTTAGATAAGTTGAAGAGGCTCTGCGGGGAGAAGAACGTTTTAGCAGCCACCGAGGATGGAAGCTACGGCGTAAAGGGTTTGGCTTCAACCCTCACAGAGTCTGTTATGACGAAAGAAAAGTTTGACGCAGTTTACACTTGTGGTCCAGAACCCATGACAAGGGTTGTTTTGGACTGCGCCGAAAGGTTTGGCGTTTACGCGGAGGCAAGCCTTGAAAGGATCATGCGGTGCGCCATCGGCATCTGTGGAAGCTGCACAATTGGCGGATACCGTGTCTGCAGAGACGGCCCAATCTTTAACATAAATCAATTGAAAAGTGTCAAAAACGAGTTTGGAGTTTGGAAACGCGACTTCAACGGGAGAAGAATACCAATTTAACGGAACCCCCAACAGAAAAGGGATGTGGTTAAAACGCCCCTTACACCATTTCATCCGCTGGCCTTCCTCTTCCTGTATTTCAAGGACAAACAGCGCATAGACCCTTTAGCTCTTGCGGCCTCAACATCCTTTATAGACCTTGAGCCTTTATATTACATCCTTTTGGGCGATCCCTTAGACCACAGAGCTTGGCATGGATTCACATTAGCCTTAACCATATACCCAGTCCTGGTGGCCATTGGAGTTTACGTGGTTGAGCGATTTTTCGAAAGAGGGTTTTGGGAAATTTACGGTTGGATAAGGCTTAAACCGGTTAGGGTGCGGTATCCGTTTCGAAACATATACCTGTTAAGCCTTTTCGGTGGCTTCAGCCACATAGTCCTAGACATGCTCACCCATCCGGAAATGCGTTGGGTGCTATACCCGTTTATCGACGGAAACCCATTTTACACATGGCAAGCTTTCATTTTTGTGGAGATTGTCGTAATCTTGCTGTCTGTTTATTCGTTAATCTGTTGGCTGAAAAATTAGGAACTGTTCACATGGCGCTTCACGCCCTTAATGACACTGAATTCAAAAAAGTTATATTTTGCTTGGGTTATTTTGATGTGTTTGCGGGTGTGTTGTGGTGAAAGGTGACCGCCAAATCAAAAGCTAGTTTTGACACATTGCTAAGCATGGACTACCGCCCGCTCGAAATTGAAAAAGAGATTCGCGAATTCTGGGAGAAAAACCGCATACAAGAAAAACTGATGGAACACCGCGAAAAAAACAACGTAGGTGTTTTAGGCTGGGTTGAGGGCCCGCCAACGCTAAACGGCATACCTCACGTTGGCCATGCCAGAGGCCGCGTAATGAAAGACCTTTGGTTCCGATGGAGAACAATGCAAGGCTATTTTGTGCCTTTCTGGGCTGGCTGGGACTGTCAAGGCTTGCCCGTGGAGCTTGAAGTGGAAAAACTGTTAGGCGTTAAAAATAAGCGGGAGCTTTTGGAGCGGGTTGGCGAGGAACGTTTTGTTGAAGAATGCAAGAAAACGATTATGCGCTACCACAAGGAGTGGGTGGAAGCCGACCGAAAGCTTGGCATGTTCATAGACCAAAAGAAGGCGTATTGGACCTACACCGACGAATACATTGAACGGGAGTGGCAATACCTAAAACGTGCATGGGAGCAAGGCCTCCTAGAAGAAGGTTACTATGTGGTGGCCTACTGTCCAGGATGCCAGACAAGCCTAAGCAGTGCTGAAGTTGGCTATGAAGGCTCATATGTGGAGGTGGAAGACCCCTCCCTATACTTCAAGTTCAAAGTAGCCGACGAACAAGACGAATATTTCCTAGTTTGGACGACAATGCCGTTCACTGTCATAACGGACTTGATGTTGGCTGTGCATCCCGAGGCAGAGTACGCCAAGGTTCAGGTTGGCAACGAGAAGTGGATCATGGTTAAGCAGCGCGTGGAACCCGTGATGCAGGAGCTTGGAATAAAGGATTACAGCGTTGTCGAAACCGTTATTGGCAGGAGTTTGGAAGGCGTTAAGTACGATTATCCATTCAAAGATTTGATTCCAAAGCAGGCAGAGTTGGACAAGCATCCGCTGGTACACAGGGTTGTTTGTGAGGATTTTGTGGACGTGAACACGGCTACGGGTGTTGTGCATCTTTCGCCGGGCAACGGTGAAGAAGACTTTGTTGCTGCTCAAAAGCGGGGTGTTCCAGTTTTCGCGCCCTTTGACGACGAGGTAAAATTCACGAGTGAAGCGGGCTTTTTCCAGGGGGTTTTTGCAAGGGACGCTGACAGCATGGTTATTGAGGAACTGCGCAAAAGAGGCTTGCTTGTAAAAGCCGACAAGATAAGGCATGAATATCCGACTTGTTGGCGTTCTCATCACAAGCTGGTTTGGCTGGCTAGACGCGAATACTTCCTACGGACAGACCGGATAAACGACAAGGTCTTGGCTGCAGCGGAGAAAGTCGAATACTTCTTCGAAGCCCCGAAAAACCGTTTCCTGTCTTTCCTAAAAGAGGGAAAACCGTGGTGTATATCAAGGGAACGTGTCTGGGGCGCTCCACTACCTATATGGGTTTGTGAAAAATGCGGCGCAAAAACTTTCATAGCAAGCAAGAAGGAGCTTCTTGAAAAGGCTTTGGAGAAGCCTCCGCCGAACTTTGAGCTTCACAAGCCATGGATAGACCGGGTGAAGATAAGATGCGAGAAATGTGGAGGCATTATGCACCGGGAACCCTTCGTCTTAGACACGTGGCACAACAGTGGCGCATCGCCATACGCAAGATTCACCGATGAAGAGTTCGCCAGATACGTGCCAGTGGCCTTCCTCACAGAGGGCATAGACCAAACTCGAGGGTGGGCAAACTCGCTGTTGCTGGAGCATGTGATATTGACTGGAAAGGCGGAGGCTCCCTACAAGGCTTTCCTGTTTCAAGGGTTAACTCAAGACGCTAAGGGCAGAAAAATGAGCAAAAGCCTAGGCAACATAATAGAGGTGAACAAGCTTCTTGAAAAGGCTTCAGCCGACGTTTGCAGGTTCTACATGCTGAGAAAATGCTCGCCCATAGACTTCATGAACTTCGACTTGAACGAGATGAACCGCCGCCCATACCAAGTGCTGGCAACCCTATACCACTTGAACAGGTTTTTTGTGCAAAACGCTGAATACGACGGGTTTAACCCGCAAAGACACACGCTGGAATGGGCTAAAAACAACGGTTTGCTCAAGAAACCAGACTTTTGGCTTCTTTCAAAGCTTCAAAAAGCTATAGGCGATTACACGGCTAATCTGGAAAAATGCGAGTTCAATACGGCGCTGGCAGAACTTGAAGAGTTCGTCGTTGAAACAGTTAGCCGCTTGTACGTGCCGATGATTAGGAAAGAGCTTTGGACAGACGATCCTGAAACCCTAAACCGCAGACTAGCCATATACGCAACCCTATGGCACGTATTAAAAACAACATTGCTCCTGTTCAATCCGGTGACACCCTTCCTATGCGAAGCCTTATACCAGAAAATCTATAGGCGTCTCGACCCCGCACTGCCAGAATCTGTAAACTTTGAAAAGTGGCCAGAGGTGGATGAAAGCCTTCGCAACAGAGCCTTGGAGGAAGAGTTTGAAACAATGCTGGAGTGTGTTTCGCTGGTTTATTCTGCACGGCAAAAAGCCAAATTAAAGCGGAGATGGCCCTTGAGAAAAATGTTGGTTGTGGCTTCTGAAAAAGACTGCAAAGCACTACAAGGTCTAAACGATGTCCTCTTAGAACTTGCAAACGTGAAAGAGGCACTATACGCGGAGACGCTTCCAGAAGGCGTCAAGGCTGAAGTTGATGCTGGCAGATGGGTTGAAGCCTCTGAAAAGGGCATAAGCGTCTACCTAGACATTTACAGGGATGAAACTCTTCTAGGCGAAGGCCTCATGCGTGACATAGCCCGAAGAGTCCAGTCCCTCCGAAAAGAGTTGGGCTACGTGCCAACAGACATCCTTGAAACTGTCCACGTGGCAGGACTAGATGACGAAAGCATGAGACTCCTAGGGCCATATATAGGCGAAATGGCGGAGCTTGTTCGCGCCAAAAAAGTGCAGCTTCATAAAAATCAAAGCGAGATCAAAGTTCAATGGCATGAATACAGCCTAGACGATAAGAAAGTTTACATAGCCATATCCTAAAACAGCATGAAGGGTTACCATGGAAAAAGAGAAAGAAATTATTGAAAAAGCAGTTTCAAAATTTAGGGAAGGCTACCTTTGCTCAGAGGCGGTCCTAAAAACCTTCGCAGACGCCCAAAAAATAGAATGCAAATATATCCCAAGAATAGCCACAGGGTTCGGTGCTGGGATGGGTAGAACAGGCTTTGTATGTGGAGCCTTGACTGGAGCCGTAATGGCAATAGGCCTAAAATATGGGCGAAACATGCCTCCGGACGAAATTGAAAACTATGAAAGATGTGTGGCAAAAATCCAACAGCTCTTCAAAGATTTCAGAGAAACTTTTGGCAGCATTTTTTGTCGCGACTTAACAAACTGTGACTTAACAACAGAGGATGGGAGAAAAAAATTTAGAGAGCAACAGGTAAGAGAGAAAAAATGTTCTCGGTATGTAGAGGAGGCCGTGAAAATGTTACTAGCTCTAACGAAAGAATAGCCGGAGATGAAGTTTATGGAGCGAAAGGAAAAAATAAAAATCATATTCAAGTCTGGTTTAACCGTTGAATGTGAGATTCGTTTTAACGAAAACCCTAAAACAGCCGAAGCCCTAATGAAAGCGTTACCATTCGAGGCAAGAGCGGAATTCTGGGGCAAAGAAATCTATTTTGAAGCGCCCTTCAAAGTAGGTTTGGAGAAGCCTAAAGACGTCGTGGATTATGGTGATGTTGCCTACTGGCCTGAAGGCCCAGCTTTATGCCTGTTCTTTGGGCCGACGCTTTCAAGTCCATCTCCCAACGTGATAAAGCCTTACAGTCCAGTGAATGTGGTCGGCAAGATTCTCGGAGACCCGAAAGTTCTTGAAAAGGTGGAAGAAGGCGAAAGGCTTAGAGTGGAAAAAGCCTAAGGTAGTCTATAGATTCACTATTTTTGCCTCAAGCTTTTCAATGTTTAGTAATGCAACTGTTGAGTTGCCGGTTAAGTAGCCGCAGACCTCTCCGGGATTTATCACTGTTGTTTTTCCGCTTTTGTAGATTTCCGCCTTATGGGTGTGCCCGTGAACAATAATTTCAAATTTTTCGCTTCCAATTAAAGCCTTCAAAAGTTCTTCTTCGTGTCCATGCAACAACGCTATTTTTGCGCTGCCCACTCTTATTTCTGCAAAGTTTCCACGGATTTCCAGTTTTGGGTTCTCGCTGAACCGTTTCTTTAAGAGTTCACGGTCTCCGTCGTTGTTGCCGAAAACCCCTATCAGCTTTGCCTTCAAATCCCTAAACTTTGGAATAACAAAGGGTGCCACATAGTCTCCAGCGTGCAACACAAGTTCAACTCCTTCCTCGTTAAACCTTTTAATGGCTTTTTCCACCATAGGCAAGCAGTCGTGGGTGTCCGCCATCAAACCCACAAGCATCAACATCTCCTCCTTCTTGATTGTTTTCCCCTAACAGCGTAAATAAGGTTGTTTCTATAAAAGGAGGGTGTAGAAAATTCTTCTAGAAAATATTACAAGAACAGTAATAGTGAGACTGCGGAAACACCGTTTAAAATGCACCACGCCTTTTTCCATTATGAAACTATTGTTGAGAGGAAATTTGTGGAAATGAATGTTTGGGGCCCCGATCCTCAGCAGAAGAGGCGGGACAAACTTTACATCATTGCGGAGATTCTGGAGATAGCTAAGGATGGCGTTTTGAAAACCCAGATTATGTATAGGGCAAACCTGAGCTTTACACAGCTCAATGACTATTTGAAGTTCATGGAGAAGGTAAACTTGATTGATAGGAAGGTTGAAAACGACAAGGAGGTTTATAAGGCGACATCGAAGGGTTTAGAGTTTCTTCAGCGCTACCGCGAAATTACAGAGCTTTTAAAGACAGAGAACGGAAACGTAAAAAACAATGTAAAAGTTCCGCCAGCTCACTTGCTGAAGAAAAATCACACTTAAGTTGCAATTTTCTATCGTTTTGTTTTTTGTTGTTTTTCTATGTAGCGTTTAACCTTCTCCCTCAATGTTGGAAATTCGTCAAGCATGGCTTTCACAACTTGCCAGCGGATTTCGTCGCTTTCTCCCCTAATGCTCATAGGCAGCCCCTATGTAGGATGTAGTGCTACACAATATAAAATTTTACTTCCAAAACAGAATATGCCAAAAGAAAAAGAGGGGACGGAGCGCTATTTAACAGCCAAAATGTTGACAGGCTTCTTAAGTAACTTCACGGCGGCAACAGCCACACCGATGACAGCTGTAGCACCTATCAAAATCCACAGTAACTTTGGAGTTATTAATTCCGGTATTGTTGGGGCTGACGTCAAGCCTATGGTTGGATCGTGTTCCAATGTGTAGTTTCCAAAGTATGGATAGCAGATGAACAGCCTCAAATGACCGCCAGCAGCAATGTAG
>JAGTQG010000005.1:47834-51349 GCA_018396875.1 Candidatus Bathyarchaeota archaeon | reverse complement strand
TAACACCAGAACAGAGGCTTCATATTTTGCAGACAATAGGCAAAGAGATAATCAACCTATATTTACAAGCTAAGGAGGAAGAGTTGAAAACTGGCAAGTCAAATATAAAGGTGGACAGATTCTTCAGCACATGCCCCCAATATGCAAGCGTAACGAAAGAGTTGTCTCAACAAGTGGGTCAAAAGTTCATGGTTGAAGCCCATTACGCAGCGAAAAAAGGCGTGGAAAACGTTGCTAACTTCTTGGGCGGATGCGGAGCCGGACGCTTATACTGCGCCATAGAACCAAACGGCGACATAAAGCCATGTGTTTTCTTCCCAACAAATGAGAAAACAGTTCTCGGCAACGTGTTGCGAGACTCTTTTGAGGAAATATGGGACAAAGACCCGTTACTTTGGCAACTGCGAATTAGAGAAAACCTTGAAACCTACATTGTAAACGGCACAGAAGTAGGTTGCGGAAAATGCCCAGACAAATATATTTGTGGAGGCTGTAGAGCAAGAGCTTACAGCTATTTCAACGGAAACGTTAAGGCCCCAGATATTGGGTGCATTCACAACAAACCGTTATGGGAGGAAATAATAAAGAAGGTTCTCCATAAAGTTTAGGCTTTGCCTTTCTCTTCTTTGCCAAAATATGCTGTCCACTTAAGTTTACGAGAGTCTCTCCTAAGTTTTAAAGAGTTTTTCCTACATTTGCTTGAACAAAACCAGAAGATAGACCCATCGTTTTTAACATACATCATACCAGTGCCAGGAGGAAACTCGTTCCCACAAAATGAGCATTTCCGCGGTTTCGGCAATCGCAAACCTCCAGTCCAGTACGCGTGTGCAACTCTACCTTGTTATCTTCTTTGCTTCTCTTTCAGTTTCTCTGAGCATGAGAATGTCTTGCAAGCGAACAGGACCCTTCACGTTGCGGGTTATTATACGCCCCTTGTCTTTTCCCTCTAAAATTCGCACTCTTACCTGCGTGATTTCGCCTGTTACACCAGTTCTACCGATAATTTGTATAACTTCTGCGGGTGTTAACTCCTCTTCCGCCTCTGTTGCTTCTTTTTCCTTGCTCATTACTTAGCTCCTTTCCTTAACTGTTCAATTCTCTTAATTATCTCTTTAATAAGTCCCCCGGCATCGCCTTCATTGATTATGCATGCAGACGCAGCCGAAACTTCTATGCCGACAGCTTCACCAAGTTTTGCTTTGCTGGGAACGTAAACATATGGGATTTTTCTCTCGTCACAAAGTAATGGTAGGTGTGCAACAACTTCTGGAGGGTCAACGTCCTCCGCGATGACTACAAGTTTTGCCTGCCCTCTCTCAACGGCTTTAGTTGTCTCGTTCGTACCCTTTTTCACAGCCCCCGTTTTCGCGGCTATTTGTAGGGCTTCATAGGCCGCATCTGCAACCTCTTTCGGGACATCGAATTTCACATAGAACGGTTTAGACATAAGCCTCACCCTCAAATGCACTGTCTTAATCAACAACACCTATTTATCAATGTTTCGACCAAAAACATGCGAAAACCTTTTCACTACACGAAGCAACATAGAAAGGTTTAAATAATATGTCCCATTTGAAACCTTTTGTTTTTCGAGGGGAATTTAAAAGCTTGATCAGACTAGGCCGTGTGCTCCACATAAGCCCAAATAGAAACATCATTGTGAAAGCGGAAAACTTGCCCAAACTAAGTGAAACAGTTGTAGATGAAAACATGAAAACAGTGGGAGAAGTTTTTGACATTTTTGGCCCGGTATCTTCACCTTATGTGGCTGTCAAGCCCAAAACTCCTAAGCTAGACTTTTTGGCTGGTAAAGTGTTGTATACACTCCCCTCGAAAAAGAGAAGGGAGAAATAAATGGGCGATGCCGAGATTGGAGACGAAAGCTCAAGCCCACACCCTCAACAAATAAAGGTGCAAGCATGCCCGGAGTGCGGTAGCACAAGGCTCATGCGTGATTATGAATGCGCAGAACTTGTTTGCATGAACTGTGGATATGTTATAGCGGCTAAATTGGCTGATAGGGGACCGGAATGGAGAGCTTTCGATGACGAACAAAGGGCAAAAAGAACACGTGTCGGTGCACCATTAACCTACACTATACATGATAAAGGCTTATCCACCATGATTGACTGGCATGACAGAGACATCTACGGAAAAGGTTTATCTCCAGGTCAAAAAGCTCAGGTTTACAGGCTTAGAAAATGGCAGCGTCGCATCAGGGTTTCAGATGCAACTGAACGTAACCTAGCCTTCGCTCTCTCCGAAATAACCAAAATTGCAAACACCCTAAACTTGCCGAAAAGTATACTGGAAACAGCCTCCCTCATCTATAGAAAAGCCGTAAAAGAAAAGCTGATACGGGGAAGATCAATCCAAGGAGTAACATCCGCCGCCATCTACTTAGCGTGCAGGCAATGCGGCTTACCTAGAACTTTGGAGGAGATAGCTCAAGCATCTAACGTGAGCAAAAAGGAGGTAGGCCGTAGCTACCGCTTCTTAATAAAAGAGTTAAATTATTTTATTCCGCCTCTAAAGCCAAGCCAATACATAACAAAATTTTCAAACCAGCTCACAATGCAAGGCAAAGTTGAGGAAATAGCTCACAAGATCCTAGCAGCAGCAAAAGAGTTAAAGCTTACCTCTGGACGGGGACCAACTGGAATAGCTGCCGCTGCAAGTTATATAGCATCCGTGTTGACTGGGGAAAGAAAAACGCAGAGAGAAATTGCCGAAATAGCACAAGTGACAGAGGTTACCATAAGAAACCGCTACAAGGAACTTGTTGAACGCTTAATGTTCAACATAAGCCTCTAAACCTCACGCTTTTTATTTTCATATCTGTAGGGCCACCGGTTTTCTTTTGGCTATTGGTTTGCGACAAAATACATTTTAGTCTCTAAAACCATCTTTATATAGGGTTGTGGTTTGGTAAAATGCCCGAAATGTGGAAGTGAAGTACCCGCCGCTGTTAAAACTTGGAATGTCTCTTTGCGTGGACCTTCGGAAGGGGCACCAAAAATGATGGGACTTTTCGAGTGCCCAACTTGTAAGGCAAGATTTAGAGCAATAGTGGAAGAAAAAGTTGAAGAAACAGTAAGCATTAAAAACATGGTTGAAAGAATAAAGGTAATAAAAGGTGAGCTGATGCAAACTCTGAAAAATCTGCGGGAGAAAATAAAGACCCTTGAGACGGAAAGGGCAAATTTAATGCTTGAAATTGAAAAATTAAAAAAGGCCGCAGAATCCAAGGTTAGCGCTTTAGAAAGCGAAGTTAACATGCTGCGGGAAGAAGTAAAATCCTTAAGAGAACTACTGGGCTACACAGAAGAAAAAGAAAAATAGAAAAATTAACATGCACGGTTCACTGCGTTGAAATTCAGGACTTGAGAAACTTTTCGTAGTATTCCCGGGCTTTGGCAACAGCTTTCTCCGGATTTTTCAAAATTGGGTAGCTAACACCAGATAATTTTTCACACTTGCTAAAGTATTCAACAACCTTTTCTACATTGCCC
>JAGTQG010000005.1:0-47530 GCA_018396875.1 Candidatus Bathyarchaeota archaeon | reverse complement strand
GTTCAATTCTGTTAACACTAAAATAAGAAGATGACAGTTAATTTTAAAGGTTTGTTTACCACTTTTAGGCTTATGCCATATAAGTTCACATTTGATCTTTCAAAAATCCCACGATTCTTCTTTACAGAAGTTGCTAGAATAAGCTATGAAAAAAGGATGCACAAAAAGATCGGTGAAACTTTACAAGACTTGATTAAAAAATTCAGAATTGAAGAGTTGACAGGGTTAAACTTATCGGATGCCATTCACTTGTTGGAGGATTTAGTTGATGTGGAGACTAGGAATTTTTTGGAAAGGGAAAAGTTCAAGAAAACCAAGAAAAGGGCGCTTTTCCTGCCACATTGTTCTAGAAAGTTTATGGACAGCCGTTGTAAGGCAAGGTTTGAACAAGACACCCCCACATATGTCTGCGCTCACTGTTCTCCAGATTGCCTAATTAATGAGGCGGTCTCTATTGCTGAAAGGAAAGGCTATGATGTATACATATTGCCTGGAGGGGCTTGTGTTTCAAGGATTCTGAAATTAAAACGGTACGACGGAGTGGTCGGAGTTGCTTGCGGTGAAGAGTTGAAGCTTGCTGGTGAAGTTCTGAGTCAAATGAATATTGCGGGGCAAGCTATACCTCTTTTAAAGAATGGTTGCGCGAACACCATTTTTAACATTGAAACATTATCAAGGGTTTTATAGAAAAACATGGGTTGTTAATGCAAGAGCGCAGTGAAGGCTCTTATTTTTTCTTTTCTTCTTTAGCCTTCTTCTTAGTTGCTTTCTTCTTGCATGACACTAGATTTACACCTCAAAACCGTAAATAGTTAATGCAAACTATGCGTTAATATGTTTTTTAGAACTTATCATGTAAAACATGGGTGAAAAATTTCGGAAAATTTCAAAGAAAATGTTTGCCTATTTTATTATTTCTCTTTTCTTCCAGCGAAGGTTTTTACTATGACACTTTCTACATTTAACCGCTGTGGTGGCGTTTCTGGCTCCACATTCCCTGCAGATTTTAACGTAAAGTCTACGTTGTTGAGCTAGAGTTTTTTTGAATGGATCCATTATTGGCATAGCCTTAAACCTCTGCAGTTACAACCAACATGAAAACCATCCAAATATGTTTTTTGGCTCAGCGTGCCAGTTTATCGTTTAAGATTTTTTCAAGCATAGCGGCTACATCGCTTGGCTTCTCGGCAACCTCAACGCCGGCTTTTTTGAAGGCTTCGATTTTAGTTTCAGCTGTCCCAGCCCTCCCCATTATTATTGCACCCGCATGACCCATGCGCTTTCCCGGTGGCGCTGAGCGTCCAGCTATGAAAGCGACAACAGGTTTTGGATATTTTTCTTTCACTATGTATTCCGCGGTGAGTTCCTCGAGGTTTCCACCTATTTCCCCTATGAGGACTACAGCCTCTGTTTGCGGGTCTTTTTCGAAGAGTTTTAAGACTTCGATGAAGTTTAAGCCTACTATTGGATCCCCGCCCAGACCTATGCATGTGGATTGCCCCAGCTGTTTTTTAGTTAGCCCCGCAGCTATTTCGTAGGTTAATGTGCCACTTCTTGAAACCATACCTACTTTTCCGGGCTTGAATATATGGGCGGGCATTATTCCAAGCTTACATTCACCCGGAGTTATTATTCCAGGCGTGTTGGGACCGATTACCGTAGCACCGACTTGGCAGGCATAAGCCATAACACTTATAGAGTCCTTGATGGGGATATGCTCCGTTATAATGACAATCGTTTTTATCCCATTTTCCAAAGCCTCCATGGCAGCATCCGCTGCATAGGGTGCTGGAACAAAGATTATTGAGGCGTTTGCCTCATGTTTTTCCAAAGCCTCCTCAACGGTGTCGTATACGGGAACACCGTGAACTGTCGTTCCTCCTTTTCCAGGAGTTACGCCTGCGACCACTTTTGTTCCATACTCAAGCATCAGTTTTGTGTGAAAGCTTCCTTGAGCTCCCGTTATTCCTTGAACTATTGCTTTTGTTTCTTTTCCAACTATTATGCCCACGGGTTTACAGCCTCCTCGCCACTTCTACGACTTGACGGGCTGCTTCTTCCATGCTGTCTAAAACCTGGATTCCAGCCTCTGTTAGTATCCGTTTTCCCTCTTCCTCGTTTGTCCCTACAAGCCTAATCACCATGGGTTTTTCTATGCCCAATTTTTCTCTAGCCTTGAGAATGCCCCTAGCCACTTCGTCGCATCGAGTTATGCCTCCAAGAATGTTTATGAAAAGCGCCTTAACATTTGAATCTGAAAGCACTATTCGCAGAGCAGCGGCTATTTTTTCGGAAGGTGCCCCCCCGCCGACGTCGAGGAAGTTTGCGGGTTTTCCACCGTAAAGTTGTATGGCGTCTAATGTTGCCATAACCAGTCCAGCGCCGTTGCCTATTACGCCTATGTCTCCGTCGAGTTTTACGTAGGCCAAATCGTTTTTAGCAGCCTCAACTTCTTGGGGTGAAAACTCGCCCTCTAATGGTCTTTCCTTAAACTCCGGGTGACGGAACAACGCGTTATCATCCACTATTATTCTCGCGTCCATAGCCACAAAATTTCCTTCTGGAGTCTCGGCCAGTGGGTTCATTTCGATCAGTTCTGCATCGTAGTCAACTCCCGCCCTGTACAGGTTATAAAAGATGTTTGCGATGGCTGAAAGTTGGTTGCCAGAGTATCCCATACGTTTTGCCATCTGCCTAGCATGGTATAGTCGAAAGCCGTAAAGCGGGTCTACTGGAAACTTCAATATTTTTTGGGGGGCTTTTTCTGCCACTTCTTCTATTTCCATTCCTCCCTCAGTTGACCCAATCATTACATAAGTTTTGTTAAGTCTGTCAACCGTCATTCCAAAATAAAGCTCTCTTTTGGCGTTAACCTTCTCTTCAATCCAAACGCTTCGAACTGGAATGCCTCTTATTTGCATGTTAAAAAGTTTATTGACGGCTTTTTCCACGTCGTCAACGGATTCTGCAAACAGAATGCCACCAGCTTTTCCTCTCCCGGCTACTGGAACTTGCGCCTTAACAACAAGCGGAGGTTTTAAGGTTTGTGCTATTTCACGGGCTTCAGCTATATTTGCAGCTAAGCCCCCTCTAGGTATTGGAATTCCATATTTTGCGAGAATTCTTTTTGCTTCATACTCTAAAAGCTTCATAACAACATCGCCCCTTCACTTTACGGGCTCTATTGCAATGTAGGACCTTGTATCTTTTACGCCCTCAATTTCGGAAAGGAACCTTAAAACTTCGTTTAGCCTGTCACTTTCTACGACAAGAATAGCGTCCATGTCGCCAGCCACCCTGAAAGCTTTTTGAACTTTTATTTCTTTGATTTTACCGTAGACTTCACTTCTCTTAGTTGGAGAAACTTTAATGAATATGAAAGCTGGTGTTGAGGAAAAGCCAAGGGCGTTTAGCCCCTTCTCCGTAACATCTATAAAGCCTCTTCCAGTTCTGATATAGTCTAAGTTTCTCAATTTTTTCAGGTGAAGATTTAGGGCTTGCCTGCTTATGCCCAACTCTTTCGCAAGGTCACTTTGTTTTATTTGCACAGTGTAAGAGCTTGTCAGCTTACCTTTCTCGCATAGCAACTTGAGCAGTTGGATAGAGCGTTTTGTTAGAGCTTCCAAGGGTTAAGCACTTCTGCTTTGGTTTATTCCTTTACAATAGTACAGGTTATTTAAGCATTTGGAAAGAGAAATAGGTTAAACAACTTCGCAGAAAGAGGATCCTTCTAGAACCTTTTACCGTAACGTATTTATTTATCGGCAAAAAAGGTTATGAAGCCATAGAAAACGTGAGAACAAGGAGTGAGGCGGTACAAAATGTCTGAAAGCAACTCAGTGTTGATCGGGAAAAAGCCAGTAATGAACTATGTACTGGCTTGCATAACCCTCTTCCACGGCGGAGCAAAAGAGGTAAATATTAAAGCCAGAGGGAGAGCCATAAGCCGAGCTGTCGACGTCGTTGAAGTCGTAAGGCGCCGATTCCTTCCAGACGTCAAGATAAAGAAAGTGGGCATCGGAACTGAAACAGTGCCACCTAGAGAAGAGGGAGGCACACCCACAAACGTCAGCACTATTGAGATAACGCTGGAACGCTGAAGTCTTAGTAGACAGTGAACATCTCTCAATTCCAATGCTCCGCCGCCCCTCCTTTATTTGTGGAGGGCGCTTTCCTAGGTGAAAACGGTACTATGCAGTTTCTGTTTGAAAAGTGGGATACTCTGCCAAAAATGTTCGGAGAAAATAAAGTCTGGTGAAGTGTCAGAGTTAGATTTGAAAGTTGCCCGCTTGCTTCTGTCTTTAGAGGAAAGTTATCCAAGCCTTCAGAACGTTACTTTTTATAAGGCGGTGGATGCGGGGAAAACCTTAGCTGTTCTTGTTGGCAAAGGAGATGTCCCACGCTTACTTGGATACGGCGGAAAGATAATTAAAGCTTTGAGCGAGAAGACTGGAAAATCCGTTCGCGTGTTGGAACATGGTGTTGATGACCGCAAGTTTTTGGAAGACTTGTTTGCCCCCTTAAGCATAGTCACCATAAACACCATTTGGCTTCCTGACGGAACAACCGAGACTAGGGTAATTTTGAGGAGGAAGGGGGGTAAACAGCCCCCTTTTGATGTAAAGGCTTTAAAGGAGATTGCCCGTAAAGTTCGAAACATGACGTTACGTGTGGAATTCACCGATTAAGCCGGGGCTGTCGCAAGTATGAAGTTGGATGCTATTGGAGATTGGCGGAGAACCCACTACTCTGTTGACGTGAAACCAGAACTGGATGGACAAGAGGTGATCCTTTTCGGTTGGGTTCAGGAAATTAGAGATTTGGGTGGGATACGCTTCATAATATTGCAGGATAGAGAAGGCACAGTGCAGATTACTGTCCAACGGAAAAAAGTTAGCAGCGAAGTTTTATCGAAGGCTGACGCCTTGCAGAAAAGGTATAGCATCGGCGTGAAGGGAATCGTTAAGAAGACAGAAATAACTCCAAGAGGCGTCGAAGTTATACCGAAGGAGATAAGGATTTTTGGCACAGCTTCACCGCAATTGCCCATCGACATAACTGGGAAAGTGCCGGCAAAACTGGAAGTACGCTTGGATGCCCGTGCACTTGACCTTTGCCGTGAAGAAAATATTGCAATCTTCAAGATTCAGCACACGGCTGTCGAAGCCATAAGGGATTTCCTCTTTGAAAGGGGGTTCATCGAGGTTCACACTCCACGAATAATTGCTTCAGCCACAGAGGGGGGTGCGGCACTCTTTCCCGTGGACTATTTTGAAAGGAAAGCCTTCTTAGCCCAAAGCCCCCAGCTCTATAAGGAACAGCTTGTAATGAGCTTGGAGAAAGTCTTCGAGATCGGCCCGTTTTTTAGGGCAGAAGAGTCCCACACGCGGAGGCATTTGAGCGAATTCGTCTCCATAGACATTGAGCAAGCTTTCGCCACAGCAGAGGATGTTATGCAGTTGCTGGAACAACTCATGCAACATATATGTAAGGTCGTAAACGAAAAATGCCGCAAGGAGTTAACCTTGCTAAATTACGAGCTTAAGGTGCCTGAAACTCCATTCAAACGGTTGACATATGACATGGTTCTAGAAGACTTGAAAAAGGAAGGCATTGAAATTCCGTGGGGTGAAGACATACCCACCCCCGCTTTCAGAACCTTGGGCAAAATTCACCCATACTTTTATTTCATAACTGATTGGCCCACTCGCTCTAAAGCTTTCTATATAAAGCCACGCGACGACAACCCCGAACTCTGCGAAGGTTTTGACCTCATGTGGAGCTGGATTGAATTGGCCTCTGGTGGGACAAGAATATCCTCGAAAGAGCTTCTCATAAAACGTTTAGAGGAGAAGGGGTTAAACCCAGAGTCTTTCAAGTACCATTTGCAGGCTTTCGATTATGGCATGCCGCCCCACGCTGGTTGGGCGATAGGGTTGGAGAGGCTTACGATGATGTTGACCGGCAAGAAAAACATCAGAGAAGTCACATTGTACCCGCGGGACAAGTTTAGGCTTACACCATAATTTGATGCGCCCTAGAATTTGGTTGCGTTTTTCAGTTTATTTTCCCTACCCCCTCCCTCTCTAGTTTTTCATGCACCGGAAGCGTTGTTGCGATTTACTTAAATTTGTTCTAAAAGTTGATAAAGAACCGTTTTTCCTTATCCCGAACATGGGAGAACAGCTCAAAATAGCGTGCGGTGTCTTTGGCGCGGTAAGCTTTAGGAAACAGCCCGTATTTCCATATATTTATTGGGGTTTGAGGGCTCAGAATCACAGAGGGCATCAGTCGCATGGTTTTCTCACTTATTTGGACGGCCAATTTTATGTTCACAAAAGTTTGGACCTTGTCCCGAAAATCAGGGCAAGCGCCATTCACGAGTGGTTTGGACGTTTGCCCGGCTCTATTGGAATTGGAAATGTTAGGTACACGACTTCTGGTAAAACTGATGAAAAGTCGCTTATAGCGGGAACTCAGCCGGTTACGGCGTCAAAGGATGGCTTTAAGGTGGCTGTTTCGTTTAATGGGAACGTTGTTAATACTTTCCAGCTTAAAAAGGAAATCTGCAAGCACTTTCCAGATTTCACCTATGAATGTGACGCTAACCTCATATGTCATAAACTGTTAATCGAGTTGACTAGGCAAGGCGACCTAGAGGAAGCCGTCAAAAAGTGCATGGAGGAAATCGATGGAGCCTTTTCCGTAGCGGGAATAACAAAAGACGGAACATTTTTCGCCTTCAAAGACCCCCATGGGATAAGGCCCCTATGCGCTGGTCACAGCCCAGATGGGGATGTATACGCTTTTTCGTCTGAAACCGTGGGCTTGGATATAAACGGGTTTCAGAGGGACTTTGAACTGGAGCCAGGTGAACTTGTGACCGTTTCAGAGAAGGGGTTTGAGAGAAAATCGTTGACGAGGGCTCGAAAGGCTTTTTGCGCTTTTGAGTTCGCCTATTTTGCTAGACCCGACTCCTTCTTTGACAATAGGTATGTGTATGAAATTCGCGAGGAGTTTGGCAGAAACCTTGTTAGGGAAAACCCTGAAATTGTGAAGGATGCTGACATTGTGATTTCTATGCCTGAAACCGGGGACGATGCGGCTTTTGGAGTGCATGAGGAATCTGGTTTGCGATGGGAAAGAGCCACCAGAAGGCATAGGTACGTGACAGAGCGCGCCTTCATCCTTCTCGAAAAGGAGCGTTACACTACCATAGACAAGAAAATCAATATTTTGGCCTCCAAGGTTAAGGGTAAAAGGGTTATTGTGGTGGATGACAGCATCGTGCGAGGAGACACAACAAGGGTTACAATTGAAAAGCTTCGCAGGATGGGTGCCAAAAAGGTTTACATGTTCGTGACGTTTCCACGTATAATTGGACCATGCTTTTATGGAATAGACATGGCAACCTATAGCCAACTAATAGGCGCTAGACACACACCTGAGGAGATAGCCAAAATAATAGGGGCGGATGCCGTTTGCTACCAGTCTATTGACGGCTTTGTGAGGGCTACGGGCTTTAGAAAGAATGAGCTTTGCCTTGGATGTTTAACGGGTGAATATCCGACACCGCTTGCCCAGAAAATCGCCGACATAATGAAGAAACGGTTTCTGGAGGGAAGCGAGGAACCCGGAAGGCTTTATGAGATTCCAGAGCTCTTCGGCGAGATTTAGTTCTGAAAAATAGATTAGTGGCTTCTGGCAATTTAGCGTTTAAGGGTGAAGCCCTTGGTTGAGAAGGTCGGTGTGCTCGTTGTTTCCTATGGAGCACGGGAAACCGCCATGGTGGACGCCTTCACCAGAAGCACCAACTATCAAGTGGAGGTTTACGTGGCGGATAAACAGCGAAACCCGTTCAATGTTAAAAAAGCAACTCAACATGTTGTCATTTCAGACTTGAACGTGGAAGACATATGCAAGTTCGCCGAAGCCCACAAGGACAAAATAGATTTCGGCATTGTTGGACCGGAAAAACCCATCATTGAAGGAATCCGTGACCTCGTGGAAAAAAGCACCGGTATTCCTATGATTTGCCCAACAAAGGAATATGCCATAGAAGCAAGCAAAGTTCAGCAGCGCCTGCTTTTCCAAGAAACGGTTCCAGAGGTGAACCCGCGGTTCAAGATTTTCAAGCCGGAGGACTATAAAACTATGGAAGATGCTAAAAAAGCTCTTTACAAGTGGCTTGACGAACTAAATAACTTGGCGGTTGTTAAGCCGGACAAACCCGCCGCCGGCAAGGGCGTAGGTGTGTGGGGAGACCACTTCACAACTCGCGAGCAGCTTTTTGAGCATTTCTGGGAAAACTTGAAGCATGGCGCAGTCATAGTTGAAGAGAAAGTAGAGGGCGAAGAATCCAGCTTCCAAGCCTTCTGTGATGGCAAACATTTAGTGCCACTGCCAGAAACCCGCGATTATAAGCGCGCCTTTGATGGCGATAAGGGACCGAACACTGGCGGAATGGGCTCATATAAGGATGTGGGCGACACTTTGCCCTTTATGACACCGGCGGACCGGGAAAAGGAAATTGCTATTGTTAATAGAATTTTTGAGAAATGGAAAACTGGCGACAACCAGGCACTGCGGGGCATGCCGTTTTATGTGGCTTTTATGCATACTGGTAAACAGCCAAAAATCCTCGAAAACAACAGTCGACCCGGAGACCCTGAAATAATAAACATTTTGCCAATTTTGAAAGACGATTTTATTGATGTTTGCTTCAAAATCCTTGAGGGAAATCTAACCCGCATAGAAGTTGAAAGGAAAGCCACCGTTGTAACTTACAAGGTGCCGCCAAGCTACGGTGGGTTTGAAGAGGCTTTTCCCGAACGCGTCAATAGGGCGGAAGTTGGCGCACCAGTGGATTTGACGAAGGCGTATGATCTAAGCAAAAAATATGGCGATAGAATTCGCATTTATCCAGCGTCCATGGAGCTTCGTGGAAACGAGGTTTACGCTTTAAAGTCGCGAGCTGTATGTGTTGTCGGCATAGACAACCATATAGAAGCTGCCAGAAACATTTCTTTGGAGGGGATAAATGCCATAAAAGGCGGCGCTCTCTGGCATAGAACAGACATAGCTTCGAAACAGCACATAGAAAAGAGCATACGCCACATGGAGGAGTTACGAAAACGAAAATGAAAAAAGCCTACATTTCAGACTGTGAAGGACCAATATCGAAAAACGATAATGCTTTTGAGTTGACAGCCCGCTATGTGCCAAACGGCGCCCATGTTTTCACGGTGATTAGCCGATACGACGACGTGCTTGCAGAGGTGCTCAAAAAACCCGGATACAAGGCGGGAGACACTTTAAAGCTGATACTGCCATTCCTTAAGGCTTACGGCGTCACGGATAGGAAAATGCGGATTTTTTCAGCTAAAACCCTTATTTTGATTCCAAAAGTTAGGGAAACATTCAATTTCATTAGGGAAAATGCAGATGCCCACATAGTGAGCACGAGTTATGAGCATTATATTAGGGCGTTATGCCGTGCCATAGATTTTCCTTTCGAAAACACTCACTGCACAAAGGTTGAAATTGACAAGTACAAATTGGCGGAGAAAGAAAAGAATAGGCTTAAGGAGTTGGCAGCCGAGATAGCTAAAATGCCGATAATTGAAATTCCACAAGGCGCAAAAAGCCTTGAAGACTTTCAAGAGGGCCACAGGCAGGTTATTCAACGCTTAAACGAAATTTTCTGGGACGAAATAGCAAAGATGGAAATTGGAAAAATATTCGGCGAGGTTAACCCCGTCGGTGGACGTGAAAAGGCGGAAGCAGTAAAACTCATAGCCGAACAGTTGGGCGTTAACCTTTCAGACGTTATTTACATTGGCGACAGCATAACTGACGTGGAAGCTTTCAAAGCCGTTCGCCGAGAAAATGGATTGACCATATCCTTCAACGGCAACGAATACGCCGTTAGAGAGGCAGAAATCGCCGTAATGGCTGAAAGTGCCTTGGTTACCGCAGTGTTAACAGAGGCTTTCTGCAAACATGGCAAGTGCAAAGCGCTAGAACTTGTTGAGGCTTGGAACCACAGCACACTTAAGGAGTTGGACATTAACCAAAAACTAAAAGACATGTTTTTTGAGGAGTGCGGTGGCAGGCTGCCAACTGTCGAAATTGTGAAGAAAGACAACATGGAAAGGCTGATAAAAGAAAGCGTCAAATTTAGGAAAAGCGTGAGAGGCGAAGCCATAGGAAGACTTGGATGAATGGCTTCGCATAATAAAACAGCGATTTTCATAACTCTAATAGTCGCTGTCTTGGCAGTTGCAATTATGGCATACATTCTATCTAGGAAACAAGAAACTTCGAATCTGTTGGAAAAGGAAACTCCAAAATGGGTTTATTGCGGCGTGATAATCTCGCCAGATGGAGACGTCGAAAGCATAAAAGACCCGGAGTTTGTGCGGTATCCCAACCACACGGTTTTCAAAGACGATGAAGGGTTCTACTACATTGTGTCATCATACTTCAAAAAAGACGGGGCGATGCTCACCGGCGTTCTAAAAACCAAGGATTTGTTTTCCTACGAATTTGTCGGTTTTACACCTACTCAAATGGACGGAAAGATAGCACCCTACTGCATATACAACCCGGATGATGGAAAATTCTACCTTTATTACAGCGACTGGAAAAACACCGTTAAAGTAGACATAGACCTCGCAAGGCTTGGACTAGCCATCGGAACAGACATCAAAAACCCATCAACATTCACTGACCATGGATACTTAACTATAGAGAACATGCCTGAACCTTTGGCTCCACATTTTGGCTGGGATCCATACGTGGTGAAAATTGGAGACCTCTATTACATGCTGATATCAGCCGCAAAGTACGAGGTGCATTTGGCAACAGCCAAAACCCTTGGAACACGGTGGAATTACACGAAAATTGCCGTAACGGGCACCCTTGAAAATCCAACATTGTTTTGCTTAGACTCAAAATGGTACATGATGCTTGGAATATTCAACGGAACGGGCTACAACTTATACTCGTCAACGGATCTTAAGTACTGGAATATTGTTGAAAGGAACTTTTTCCAAGATGGAAACTACAGCCGACTACCCGCCGGTTCAACCAGCATCATCGTAAACAACACGTTTTACCACATTTACCAAACTCCAATTGAGCAAGAAACATGCCAGTTGTCCATAGCGTATATTAGGGTTGAAGATTTAATAGCTGAAATCAACAAAGTAGAATAACTCTAAACGAAAAAGGCTGAGGGGACTGCTTGGTTAAAGAAAACCGTATAGAGGACACTTACGCCGAGGCTTTTGAAGGTGTCTACTGCCGAGTGATAGTGACAGCAGACGACGAAGAAACACTGCGGAGGGCAGCTTTGCATGCAACTGCCACACCCTCTATAGTCATCGGAAGAATCGAAGGTGGAATAGAAAGGTGGCTAAGCGAAAAGGAAACACCAGACGGACGCAGAGGCGCAGTGCTCCAGTTCTGGGGAGGAATAGACCCCAAAAAACCGTTCTCGGAATCTCTTAAAAAGTTTGAAATCGAACTCTCATACAGAATAAGGCAGGATATTCTCGTCAAACCCTTCACAGCTGTTTTTGACGCCTTGCCGAATCCGTTGGGCAAAATTGACATGATGGAGCGGGTTGGCCACTGCGGTGACGGCTACGAGTGGATGGAAAAACGCTATGGTCGTGAAGTTATTGTTGTGCCAATAATGGTTCCAGACTTCGTGATAGAAAGGTTTTTGGGCTACGCCCGAGGCGTCATGGGCGCCAACTTCTGGGTAATGTGCCAAACAAAAGAAGCCGTTAAAGAAGCCGGAGCAAAAGCGCTTGAAGCCATCCACAAGGTTGAAGGCGTTGTTACACCCTTCGAAGTTTGCTCCGCCGGTTCGAAGCCTGAAACCCGCTTCCCATGGATAGGCCCAACCACAAACCACCCATACTGTCCCTCGCTGAAACAACGCTTAGGCAAAGAATCCAAAGTCCCGGAAGGCGTCGGGTACATTCCCGAAATCGTGATTAACGGCGTTTCCCTAGAGGCTGTCAAAAAAGCCATGAGAGCGGGCATAGAGGCAGCCTTAACCGTTAAAGGCGTCGTGAAAATTTCAGCGGGAAATTATGGCGGAAAACTTGGCGAATACAAAATTTACCTGCGCGAGTTGTTCCCATGAAAAAACTTTTCGACGTGATTGGCTTCGGCGCCCTAAACGTGGACAAACTATACAAAGTAAACAAGATAGCCGGCCCAGAAGAAGAAGGCTTCATAATAAGCTGTGAAGAATCCTGCGGCGGTTCAGCAGCTAACACCATTGTGGGGCTGGCGAAACTCGGCTGTAAAGTCGGCTTTATTGGAAAAGTTGCCAACGACCGCGAAGGCAAAATGCTGCTAAAAGACTTCCGCATGGAAGGCGTAAACACGAAAGGCATTATAAAGGCTAAAACTGGGCGAAGCGGCGTTGTCATGGGTTTCGTAGACCAAAAGGGCGAACGCGCTCTTTACGTGAACCCAGGCGTAAACGACACGATAAGATTTGAAGAAATAGACTTGGATTACGTCTCCAAAACCAAGTTCCTACACTTAACATCTTTCGTTGGAGAGGAATCCTTTGAAAGCCAGAAAAAACTTGTGGAAAGCCTTCCAGAACGAGTGAAAGTTAGCTTGGACCCCGGTGAATTATACGCTAGGAAAGGCCTCCAGAAACTGAAGCCCATAATCAGCAGGTGTTTTGTGCTGATGCCAAACGCAAAAGAGCTGGCAATAATGACTGGAGAAGAAGATTACGTGGCTGGAGCCAAAACGCTACTTGACGCGGGGGTGAAAATTGTCGCCGTCAAGCTTGGCAGCCGCGGATGCTATGTCACAAACGGAAGAGAAAACCACCACATTGAAGCCTTTAAGGTGAAGGTTGTGGACACCACCGGCGCTGGCGACGCCTTCTGTGCAGGCTTCCTCTACGGTTTAATCAACAATAAAAGCTTGAAAGATTGCGGGAGACTGGGCAACTTTGTGGCTTCAAGGTGCATAACGAAAATGGGCGCCCGAGCAGGGTTACCGCGCCTCGAAGAATTAAAACTTCTTCTCTAAATATTCAATCATGCTTTCGAAAATGAGATTTCCATCGCCGTAAAATGGCATAAGCGTCTGTCTTGTCCAGTCGGGCTGCTGCCACCAGTAAAATGCTCTTTCTGGATGAGGCATCAAGCCGAAAACTGTTCCTTCGGGGTTACAGATTCCAGCAATGTCGTGGAATGAACCGTTCGGGTTTATGGGGTAAACGCCGTTAGCATAATTTCCATTTTTGTCGCAGTAACGGAAGACGAGTTGATCGTTCTCGTAAAGCCTCCTTAAAAATTGTTTCTCTTTCTCTTTGGGAAACAGAAAACGCCCCTCGGCATGGGCTACTGGCATACGCAAAACTTTCTCTCTTGGAATCTTAAACGTGAACGCACATTTCCCATGATTTTCATGTTTTAGGTAAACCCAGCGGCAATTGTAGCCCGGCGGGTGGTTCGTAGCCAACGCCGCCTCAGGGTATGTTGAAATTCCCTCGAAAGCCGGGAGAAGACCAGCCTCCACAAGCACTTGGAAGCCGTTGCAGATTCCGAGGATTGGACGCCCCTCATCAACGAAGGCTTTAAGCTCCTTGCCAAGCTTGGCGATAAGCCACTTCGCCCATATGGCTCCAGCCCTAACATAATCGCCAAAAGAGAATCCTCCTGGAAAGACTAGGGCGTCATATTCCATAAGGTTTCTCCTTTTCACAACCTCATTGGCGTGTAGTATTTCAGCTTGAACGCCCAAAGCCTCAAAGGCTGTTTGGGTTTCAGCGTCACAGTTGGTGCCGCCGACCCGCAAAATGCAAACCCGTATCTCCTCACGTTTCATACGCCATCACCACTCGCCGAGAAAACTTTTCCAAGCCTTTAGCAGCTCGTTAACAGCAGCATCTACAACGACATCGCCGTCCAACCCATAAATGCAAAGTCTCGCATCTTTAGTGACCTTGCCTATTCGTGCATGAACAACGTCGCCCATTACTGCTTCAAAGTCCTTTTCGCATCCGCTTGGAACCTCCACGAGGAAACGGCTGTTGGACTCTGAAAACAAGAGAAAATCGTTTCTCCAAACTCCTTTAGCTGGGACAAGCCGCAGGTCAAGCTCTAAACCATAACCGCCAGAGAAAGCCATTTCAGCAGCAGTCACCGCTAAACCGCCCTCAGACAAGTCGTGGCAAGCGTTCACCAACCCCAAGTCGATAGCCCTTATTATGGCTTTGAAAGTTTTTCTGGCTTGGGTTGGACGAACCTTTGGCACCGTTTTCCCTAAAAAGCCCATAAGCCCATAATATTCCGACCCGCCGAGTTCATGGTAGGTTTTTCCTACAAGGTATATGCTGTCGCCCGGTGCTTTAACGTCTAACGAAACTGTTATGCGGACGTCTGGGACAACGCCTACAGCGGTTATCAACAGAGTTGGTGTTACCGGACCAGCAGGTGACTCGTTATAGAGACTGTCTTTTCCAGATATGAAAGGCGTCTTAAAGGCTTTGGCGAAGCGATAACATGCTTCACAAGCTCTTACAAGGCTGCCAAGCCTATCGGGCTTTTCAGGGTTACCCCATGTGAAATTGTCGAGTAAGGCGATTCTCCTGCCGCCCACAGCCACATTGTTTCTTATAGCTTCGTCTATGGCCGAGGCGGCCATCCAGTAAGGGTCTATACGCCCATAACGAGGATTCATGCCGCAAGAGATTGCCAAACCACGCCAAGAATCTTTTAGAGGCTTAAGGACAGCGGCGTCGTTTGGTCCACCAACTTCACCGTGCAATGGCTTGAGGACAGTGTTGCCCTTAACCTCATGGTCATAGGTACGCACAACGTTTTCTCGGCTGGCAATATTCGGCGAACCCAGCAGCTGCAATAAAGCATCTGTCAAGTTTTCCGGTTCTGGAAATTTCGGCTCCTCTAGTTGTGGCGGAACATACTCGGCGGCACGCATCACCCTTGGAGGCTCAAAAAGGAAGGGGATATCTATTTCCGCAACTTTTTCACCCATATAGAAGATTCGCAGAACCCCGTCGCCCGTGTATTTGCCTATAGCTGTGGCTTCAACATCCTCGCTTTGGAAAATCTCTAGTACTCGGCTGAGGTTCTCAGGCGGAACAGCCAAAAGCATTCGTTCTTGAGACTCGGAAATGTAAATTTCCCAAGGAGCTAGCCCAGGATATTTCAATGGAACCTTTTCAAGATAAACAACGGCGCCGCAGTTAAATCTCTTGGCTGTTTCCCCAACCGCAGATGAAAGTCCTCCCCCACCCAAATCTGTTATGGCTGAGGCAAGCTCCAAGTCTCGAATGGTAATTATAGCCCTTTTGAGCTTCTCTTCTTCGATGGGGTTGGCAATCTGCACCGCTGGTCTTGAGACTTCCTCTGACTTTTCCGTGAGTTCAGCAGATGCGAAAGTGACGCCGTGAATTCCATCCCTCCCAGTTTTTCCACCAGCCAAAACGATCGTGTCGCCGGGCTTAGCGTTTCGCTTAAACTTTTTCAGCGGCAAAAGCCCAACACAGCCACAATAAACAACAACGTTCCCAACATAGCTTTCGTCAAAGTATATGGCACCGTTCACCGTTGGGATACCCATATTATTGCCATAATGCCCAATGCCAGCCACAACACCCATGAAAATATATTTCGGGTGCTTCACACCCGCCGGAAGCCTCTCATACGGATAATCTAGCGGACCGAAACCCAAAACATCCGTGCAAGCAATGGGGTCAGCCCAGACTCCTAAAATGTCGCGGATTACGCCGCCCACACCTGTGGCTGCCCCGCCGAAGGGTTCTATGGCAGATGGGTGGTTGTGGGTTTCAACTTTAACGGCTATTCCCCAATCTTTGTTGAAGCGTATTATGCCAGCATTGTCCTCGAAAACTGAGAAACACCATTTGGCATTTATTTCCCTCGTCGCTTTCATAATGTAGGTTTTGAAAAGGCTGTCAATTTCTTTACTGTTGAACTTTATTACGCCCTTGAAAGTTTTATGAAAACAGTGTTCAGACCATGTTTGCCCAAAGGTTTGAAGCTCCACGTCCGTGGGGTTTCTGCCCTTCCGCCTAAAATACTGCTGCAAAGCTTTCATTTCCTGAAGGTTTAAGCCTAAACCAAGCTCCTGACTAACGTCGAGAAGTTGTTGATCCGAAGCTTCCAAGAGATTTATTTCGTAAAGCAGGAAAGGTGTATCCCTGCGAATGTAGAGACTTGAGATCATTTCTCCTCCTCAACAATAATCGTATAATTATCCTTTGTAGGATTAGCCAAAAGCCGCCTACACATCTCATTAGCCTTCGCAAGTGCTTCATCCCTAGAATTCGCCTCAAGAAAAACCGTGTACACTTTGCTAACATTAACCCGCTCAACCCTATAGCCAAGCTCTCTTAACAAGCGGGCTGTAGTTTCGCCTTCTGGGTCGCTGTGCCCCGGCTTTAAGCCAACTTCAACTTTCAACCGAAACTTCATAGGCTAATCTCCGACCCAAAAAGATTTAAACACTTTCACAACAAGCAATGCAAAATCACGCTATCTTAAAATGATCCGTTTGCCCTTGTACAGAATTCGGATGCCCCTCGTTTTTGTTACACAACCTATTTCCTCTGCATGCACCCCCGCTTTTCCCAAAACATCGAGAGCCTTGTCGGCATCCGTCTTATCAACTATTATTGCGAAGCCCCACCCCATGTTAAAGGTTTTGAACATTTCCTCGTCAGACAATTCGCCGCCAAGCTCAGAAGCTGTTTTCTGAATAAGGTCAAAGATTGGTTGAGGCTTGAAATTGTTAAACTCGAAGCCTATGCCCTTTGAAAATAAGGTTAAGCGCTTAAACTTTAAATACGCGTCCCCAGTTATGTGCACTGCCGCCTTAACTTTCACGTGTTCAGCAACGTTCAGAACCGGTTTAACATAAATTCTTGTTGGTTCCAAAACTTCGTAGACAAGTTCACGATCTAAGGGCTCTGGAGCATCAAAGGGTTCATACATGCCTCCCCACTGCTTAAACAGAACTTTTCTAGCCAGTGTCACGCCGTTGCTGTGGATACCAGAACTCCGCAAACCAATAATCACGTCGCCGGGCTTCAAATCTTTGCCAGTGATAATTTTGTCTTTTGAAACTTCGCCTATCGCCGCGAAAACCATGTCAAAGCCCTTCCCCTCCACTAAACCCTTAATCAACTCCGCCACATCGCCTATCTCGCCACTTGGCACCACACACCCAGCTTCAGCGGCTCCTCTAGCAATTCCCTTCATCCAGTCCTTAACAAGCTCTGGATCAGAAACTTGAGCATGAATATTGTCCGCAACGGCTAATGGTCGCGCACCAGAGCGAATAACATCGTTAACAGCCACCGCCACACCATCAACGCCAATAGTGTCATATTTGCCAGCCAGCTGGGCAACAAGAACCTTTGTGCCAACACCCTCAATAACAAGATCCAAATAGCAATCACCGCGAAATGGAAAAACGTTACCAAATGGAAGCTGAACGATTTCCCCATAACGGCTTAAGCGGTAAGTGCTCCTTAGAAGACGCAAAGCCCTCTTCGCCTTAGCCCTCAGCTTTCTATCAACACCAGCAGCGGCATAAGTTACCTGACGCTTCAAATTAATTCCTCTAGGCTATAGCAATAACAATTCAGAAGATAACAATTTCTCAAACAGAAAAGCAAATATGGGCTTAACCGCAGTAAACTACTTGGGGAAGGCTCATGTTCTGCGCAAATTTTCTGCAAACATCGCCCCTAAGAATGTCGATGTTTAAATACAGAGACCGCACAACAATAATGAGCGAAATTTTAAGGGCTGTTAAAACAAAAAGGGAGGCAAAAAAGACTCAGATCATGGAACTCGCCAGATTAAATTATACCCAAACAAAGAAGTACCTCAATTACCTAGTCAACTATGGCTATTTGGCTGTAACCGAAAAAGAGACCTACATCATAACGGAGAAAGGTGTTCGTTTCCTACATATGACCGAGATCCAAAGAATTCATGTAATAAGGTGAAAGTTTCAAGCATTCTTCCCTTTCTGTAGGCTAGCAAGTTAGAAGCAACAGCGTTTTTTGGCACGGTGTCTGCTATCGCTTTTTCCATTGATTCGTCTCGGACTAGATTAGCCAGCTTATTTAAGACGCCCAAAAAAACCATGTTTGCATACAACCGTTCTCCAAGGGTTTCTTCTGCAGTTTTGGTTGCGGGTACAACGTAAACTTTCGCATTTACTTTGGGTACATCCTTAACAATTCCTTCATCAATCAGGAGGAGTCCACCCCTTTTTAGGTCTTTGACGTTCACGTCTAGGGCTTCCTGGCTCATGACAACCAGTATGTCGCATTTTCTTATCATCGGGAAACCTATTGGGCTTTCGGAGATTATTACCTCACTTTTGGCTGTAGTGCCTCTGGCTTCAGCCCCATAGCTTTGGGTTTGCACAACGTTCCAGCCGTCGTAAACCGCCGCCCTGCCAAGAATTTGCCCAGCTAATACTACGCCTTGCCCGCCCAGCCCACATATCCTTATTTCAGTTCTGCCCAATTTTCTGCGCCTCCTTTATTGCGGCGTAAATGTTTTCTGTTAAAGTCGGCCTATGCCTCTCGATAAACTCACCGATGATAATTTTCGTGGTTAAATCTTCCTCGCTAAACTTTTTAGCTTGCTCTAGGGTTGTCGAATTTTCCCTAAACCATTTAATCATCTCCGCAGCGCTTTTGAAGCCAATACGCCTCCCAAAAGCTGTGGGGCACTGGCTTACAACTTCCACAAAGCGAAAACCTTTGAGCCGCAAAGCCTTTTTGATAGCCTCTTTAAGCTCATTTGAATGGGCTGTTGTCCAACGTGCCGCATAGTTTGCTCCAGCGACAACCGCCAGCTTGACAGCATCCAAAGGGTACTCAAAACAGCCATAGGGGGTTGTAGTCGTCTTCGCCTTTAAAGGGGTTGTCGGCGCCACTTGTCCACCTGTCATCCCGTAAACCATGTTGTTAACCATTATTACAAGAATATCGAGGTTGCGTCTTGCCGCATGCACAAAGTGGCTTAATCCTATGCCAGCTATGTCGCCGTCACCGCCGAAAACAACCACGTTAAGATCCGGGCGCATCAGTTTCACGCCAGTTGCCACAGGGATGCTTCTCCCGTGAAGAGTGTGGATAGAATCTGCCAAGAAATATGGCGAGGGAATCCATGAGGAACAGCCAATCCCGCTGCAAAAGACAAAACTGCTTAAATCTTCATAACCAAGCTCGTGAACCGCCCTTAGAAAGGCGTTCATCACCGTGAAGGCACCGCAGCCTGGACAGAAGGGCAACTTCAAGTCTCTAAGATACTTTTTGATAGAAAAGGCTTCAGTCACGACCTCTAACCACCTCAAGAATCTTTTTAAGAAGCTCTTCCGGAGTGATGAGCTCTCCTCCTCCAATCTTGTTAAAAGGAACAACTTTTGCCACGTCTCCGGCAGCTCTTTTCACTTCATAGTAGACTTGCCGAAGATTCATTTCCGGAACAATTATTTTACCGGCTGCCTCCGCAAGCTTTCTAACAATTTCGTCTGGGAAAGGCCATAACGTCTTGAGCCTCACGTATCCCACGGTTATGCCATTTGCTTTGGCTTCTTCAACCACATCGTATACAGCGCGCGATGTGCATCCAAACGCCACTATTCCCACATCGCATCCTTCAATGTTGCAGCATTCAACATCTACAATTTCGTCGGCATGGTTTTGGATTTTCCCGTTAAGCCTTTCCACAAGCCGCCTGTGTACAAGCGGATCCGCCGTAAACCTTATTCCATATTCATCGTGAGTTGATCCCGTAACGGCAACATTAAATCCCTCGCCGACGGCAGGCATTGGTGGGACCTCTTCAAGACCAAAAAAGGCTTTATCTCCGGGTTTCGGCTTTTTTCTGTTAACCATCTCTAGGGTTTCTATGGGAGGCACTACAACTTTTTCACGCATATGAGCGACAACCTCGTCAGACAGAAGCACAACTGGTGTACGGTACTTTTCGGCAAGATTAAAGGCTCTTATAGTTAAAGTGAACATTTCTTGCACCGAGTTCGGCGAAAGCACAATAGCCGAGTAATCGCCATGCGTCCCCCAACGAGACTGCATAACATCGCCCTGTGCACACTTCGTAGCTTGCCCAGTGCTTGGCCCAGCTCTCTGCACATTAACTATGACACATGGAGTTTCAGTCATAAACGCATACCCAATGCTTTCCTGCATTAAGCTAAAGCCGGGTCCAGAAGTCGCTGTCATAGCCTTCGCGCCAGCCCAACTTGCGCCTATAACAGCCCCAATAGAGGCGATTTCATCCTCCATCTGAATGGCTATACCGCCCACTTGAGGGAGACGCCATGCCAAATGCTCAGCGATTTCAGAAGCTGGTGTTATAGGGTAGCCGGCAAAAAACCGGCAACCCACCACGATAGCCGCTTCAGCACACGCCTCATTTCCCTGCCAAAAGTAGACACCAGATTTAACAATTCCCATTAGCTACGCCTCTCACAACAACAGTTTAAGGGAGTAATGATTAAAAGTTTAAGCTTGTTATCTTCCTTTTGCCTCTCGCGGCCGTAGTCTAGCCTGGCAGGACATCGGCCTCCCGAGCCGGCGACCCGGGTTCAAATCCCGGCGGCCGCATCAAAAACCGCACAAAACAGATTAATAGAAGCCATTGTTGAAAATAAGATGCAAACAGCCATGCTCCGGTAGTATAGTCCGGTCAAGTATAGCGGCCTCTCGAGCCGCGGACCCGGGTTCAAATCCCGGCCGGAGCACTATCTCCATGATTGTTTATTTTAAGTTAACAAGTTTTATTAGAGGGTTGTGACTGGTGATGTTATTTGCGGTGTCATGTTATGGGAGGGCCTTCTGAAAGGGATTACCGGGAAAAGTTGGATAAGTTGAAACAGAAGCTGGAAAAGAAGGCTAAGGATATTAAGGGCGAGTTTGAGAAGCTCGAGAAGGCGAAGGTGGATTTGCTGAAAAAGACTAAGGAGATGAAGCATGACACTGAACGTGAAATAGTAAAGATAGAAGAAGAGATAGCGAAATCAAAGGATTTAGCTCCGGAGTCAAAAAGCAGACTACGCCTAGAAATAGATAACTTGAAAAGTGAAGTGCGAAGACGCTATTCAGAGCTGGAAATGCGGATTACCGAAACATTATAGGCATGGTAGGATAGTAAATGAAGAAAATTCTCAGAAAACAGAGGTCCATTTACGCTTTCAGCCTATTTCTGATTCTAGTTGGAATGGTGGCGCTGGCGTCGGTTTTATGGAAAACTTACCCTGGGCTTTCGGTAAGCCAAAACCCACTCTCGACCTTTTTGTCGCTTCTTTGGGAAGAGAACATAAACGTACTTAACTTAATCACATTCAAGCTCATATACCTAGTGATTTTCGGCGACATTGCCCTCGTTTTAGGATTCGTTTTATGGCTCTTAAGCCGACAATGGTTTACCGTGCCCGGAAAAACTACGTGGTATGAATGCCCATTTTGTAGGAAAAAATGGAAAGCTGTCGGAGACAAAGCACTAGTACATTGTCCACACTGTCGACAACTTGTACATCCAAAAATAGTAGAAAGCCGATCTTAGCTCTTAAGATGCATTTTTCTGTCGGGAAATTGTCGATAAAGTTAGAGTTCTCTTTCACTAAATGGGGATTTATCCGACAAATTTAAATAGCTCTCCGAACAGAAGACTCTCGTTGAGTGTGTGAAAATGTCGGGTAAAGACATTAAAAAGCCGGAGTCTAGGGAAGAATTTCTTAGAATGTTGACGGAAGCTGCTAAAAAGGAAGTTGAAGCCCGCAGCATCTTGTCGGGTAAGCCTGCTAAGCCGACGGTTTCAGGCACTGCCAAAGTTTTAGGGGTGCATAGGGATACTCTTTATTCTTGGCTTAAAGAGTTTGATGTCAATTTTGAGAAGGTTACTGAGGGCATTTTTGCAGCGCCAGTGTCGGAAGCTCGACAGCCTTCCAAAGGATATACGTATCTTATTGGCGAAGCTCTTGTCGGAGAAGGAAATGAAGTTGCACATATAGATTTGCTTATAGGCGACAAGGATGGCCCTGTTGGAGAAGCTTTTGCAAATGGTTTAGCACATCTTTCCATGGGGCATACGCCGCTTTTGGCGGTCATTAGGCCCAATCTTCCACCTAAGCCCCACACGTTGCTTGTGCCGAAAGTTACCGTGAGAAATATGGAGGATGCAAACAAGGTTTTTGGTCCAGCGCAGGCGGCTGTTGCCAAAGCCATTGCTGACGCTGTGGAGGAAGGTATTATTCCGAAGGATAAGGTTGACGATTGGGTTGTGGTTTGCAGTGTTTTTGTCCATCCAAAAGCAAGCGACTATAGGAAAATATACCACTATAATTACAGTGCAACGAAGTTGGCTTTGAAAAGAGCCCTAGCAAAGTACCCCCCGCTTGAAAAAGTGTTCTTTGACAAGGATAGAGCCAAACATCCAATGTTGGGCTACAGGGTGCCACGTCTCTGGAGACCACCGTACCTGCAAATCTCTTTGGATATTCCAGACCTGGAAAGAACAAAGAAGGTTATAATGCAGATTCCAAGAAGTGACAGAATCATATTGGAGGCTGGCACTCCGCTCATTAAGCGTTATGGAACTAAAGTTATAAGTGACCTCCGAGAAGTAGCCAAGGACATATTTATCATTGCAGATCTAAAGACCCTTGACGTTGGAAAGGTTGAGGTGGACATAGCTTACGAAGAGACCGCAGATGGTGTGATAGCCGCTGGGTTAGCGCCCATAGAAACTCTTGACGCCTTCATCTATGAGGCTAAGAGGCTTGGGATTTATGCCGCTGTAGACATGCTTAACGTTGAAGACCCTATTAAGAAACTGAAAGCACTCAAAGAACTCCCAGACATCGTTATAATCCATCGAGGAATAGATCAGGAAACAGGCAGAACGATAGGTTTAGAGCTTATTCAAGAGCTTCGACAAGCCTTCAAGGATAAGAAGTTCCTCATAGCCGTGGCTGGAGGCATAATTCCAGAAACGGCAAAGGAAGCTCTTGAAAAAGGCGCAGACATAATTGTTGTTGGACGTTATGTCACACAGTCAAGGGACGTTGAACGGGCGGTGCGAGAATTTCTTGAGCTAACGCCGGAAATGCGGGAGGACATTGATGTCTACAGAGTCCATGTGGAGTAAAATACTCAAGCTCCCACAAAGGCTTTCATAACCCTTAATAGTTAGATGTTAAACTTTCATTCATATTGCCATCGGAGAGTCACGGCATGGCTAAATTCAAGGTTATAGTTTCAGACCCCGAAGATGGAACTTCAAAGACCGTGGAATTAGAGGACGCACGCGCTGTTCCATTAATCGGGAAGAAAATAGGCGACGTTATCGACGGGGCAATTTTGGGGCTGGCTGGATACAAGGTGCAGATAACTGGCGGCTCGGACAAAGATGGTTTTCCAATGAGAACCGATGTTCACGGCGGAGTGCGTAGAAACGTTGTTTTAAGCGGCGGTGTGGGATTCAATCCAAGAAAGGAAGGCGAACGTCGCAGAAAAATGGTTCGTGGAAACGTTATAACTGATGAAATTGTTCAGATAAATATGAAGATCATCGAGAAGCCAAAGGCTAAAAAGGCTGAAAAAGCTGAAGCCCAGTAAGCTAGCTAGTACTGTATGCCTTTTGTTGTAACCATTTTCTCGGGATGTTTAACGTCAATTATTTCGTTCACAAAATCTGCCCGGTCAATAAGCTCTTTTGGGGCGAATCGGCCAGTTAATACGACGTCTGTCTTTTTAGGGATTTCATCTAGGAATTTTAAGACTTCCTCCACATCTAAAAGTTTGCAGTGAAGTGCTAGGTTGATTTCATCTAAAACCAGCAGATGAGGTTTCTTTTCTTTAACAATTTTTTCTGCGAATTTTAAAGCTTTTTTAGCAAGTTCTTTGTCCTCCTCGCCTAAATTACTGAGACCGTGCCATCCTTTTCTGCCAAACTGGTAAATCTCGTAGTACGGCGCTAGAAGTTTTCGTATCTTGTATTCGCCAGTGTTTTTCCACCATTTTAAAAACTGGATTATCACCACTTTTCGTTTGTGTCCAACGGAACGTAAAGCTAGTCCAAGGGCGTTTGTTGTTTTTCCGCCTCCGGTCCCTGTGTAAAGGTATACGTAGCCCATTTAAACGCCCATTGCAATTTTCTGTGGAAATTCTTTTAAGCCTTTGGAGTTGTGCGCTTAACGTTTATTAATCGGCTCGGAGACATCCTTCAATAACAATTGAGTTGTAAAGGAAAATGAGAGAATGAGCGAAGGGACAACTGTAGCACTGCCGCAACAACCAGAAGTAAACATTGGCACCATTGGACACGTAGATCATGGTAAGACAACCTTAGTGCAAGCATTGACTGGAATTTGGGCGGCCAGACACAGCGAAGAGCTAAAGCGGGGCATAACAATAAAGCTTGGGTACGCCGACATGCCGGTGTATAAGTGTCCAAAATGTGAGCCGCCAAAATGCTACTCAAGAATGCCTGTTTGCCCCCACTGTGGTTCAGAAACAACGTTTTTGAGAGCAGTTAGCTTTGTAGATGCCCCAGGACATGAAGCTTTAATGGCGACGATGCTTTCGGGCGCTGCCATAATGGATGGAGCCATCCTTGTAATAGCGGCCGATGAGCCTTGCCCTCAACCGCAAACAAGGGAACATTTGGCTGCTGCTGAAATAATTGGAATAAAAAACATCATAATAGCCCAGAACAAGATTGACATAGTTAGCGAGGAAAGAGCGCGGAAAAGCTACGAGGAAATCAAGAATTTTGTGCGGGGCACTATCGCCGAGAATGCGCCGATAATACCGGTTTCAGCTCAGCATTCCGTAAACATAGATACCTTAATCCAAGCCATGGAAGAGTTTATTCCAACCCCGAAAAGGGACGAGACAAAACAGCCATTAATGTACGTTGTCCGATCTTTCGATGTCAACAAGCCGGGCACACCCATTGAACAGTTGGAAGGGGGAGTTCTCGGCGGCACAATTCTACAAGGAAAATTTGCTGTGAATGATGAAATTGAACTTCGCCCCGGGATAAGTGTCGAAGAAGAGGGAAGAACCGTTTACAAGCCACTTACCACTCAAATAGTCAGCTTACATGCGGGCGGAAAACAAGTTAAAGAAGCCCGTTGCGGGGGACTTGTTGGAGTTGGTACACTTTTGGACCCATCTCTTTCTAAGGCGGATGGTTTAACTGGGAACATTGTCGGAAAAGTTGGACAGCTTCCACCAGTCTTGACAGAGCTGAATCTTGAAACATATATTCTAGAGAGAGCTGTAGGAACAAAAGAACTAGCTAGGGTTGAGAACATAACTAAGGATGAAACTTTACTGCTTCACGTAGGCGCCGCAATAACTGTAGGCAAGGTTGTTTCAGTGAAAAACGAAATGACAACGCTTAAGCTTACAAGACCCGTCTGCGCTTTGACTGGGTCGAGGGTCGCCATAAGCAGAAAAATAGCAGGACGGTGGAGACTTATAGGGTATGGAATGATCAGGTGAGCGTCGACGACGGAGCCATCGAAAAGAGAAAAGATAAAGGTTATAATTGATTCAAACGCGCTTTTTGTTCCTCTACAGTTTAGGATTGACATTTTTGAAGCGTTAAAGGCGCTTCTAAATAGAAACTTTGAGCCTGTTTTGCTTTCACCAGTCAAAAGGGAATTGAAAAAGTTGGCGGAGGAAGGGACTCCCAAAATTCGGAAGGCAGCATCTTACGCCTTGAAGTTAGCTGAGAAATGCACGATTATTGATCTAGATGAAGAGTTAAGCGATTCTCCAGATGAAGCCATCGTGAAGGTGGCTGGTGAATGGAAATGCCCAGTTTTCACCAATGATAGGAAGCTTCGGAAGAGGTTAAGAGATATAAATGTGCCAGTTATTTATGTGAGACAAAAGTCGCGGTTAGAAATTGACGGGAGATCGTGAACCTTGTTCAAACTAATAGAGATGGAAGATACGATTCGTATACCTCCAAACACTTTCGGAAAACCCTTAGACGCTGTTGGCTACCAGCAGGTTAAGGCAAAATATGAGGGTGTTGTTGATGAAAATCTGGGATATGTTATTGCGGCAATAAATGTGAAAGTTAGCCCCATCGGCAAAATAATACCGGGTGACGGAGCAGCTTACCACAAGGTGACATTTTCACTTTTAACATTTTATCCAGTCCTTCAAGAAGTGATTGAGGGAGAGGTTGTTGAAATAGCCGATTTCGGAGCGTTTGTGCGTATAGGACCTGTCGACGCATTGCTTCATGTTTCACAGTTGATGGACGACTTCATATCTTACGACGAGAAGCAAGGCGTGCTTATTGGAAAGGAGACGAATAGAAAACTTACAACGGGAGACCATGTTCGTGTTCGGATAACGGCTGTTTCTCTGGCAAGGGCTGGAGGCTCAGCTAAGATAGGTGTTACGGCTAGACAGCCATTTTTGGGCAAGCTTGAGTGGATAGAGGAGGATTTAAAGAAGCTAAAGGAACCAGCTGCTACAAAAAAGAAGGAAAAAGAAGAGAAGAAGGTTGATGAAAAATGAGCGAAAAAGCCTGCACGACATGTCATGTGATAACAACTGGGAACGTTTGCCCAAAATGTAAAACTTCAAGCCTCAGCGAAGACTTCAGCGGACTCGTAATTATATTTGATCCGGAAGGTTCAGCCATAGCCAAAGCAATGAATATTAAGGAGAAGGGACGCTACGCGTTAAAGGTCAGATAAGTTGAGCGTAGCATACTCCTTGCCCACAAGACTTCGCAGGAAACTCAAAAAGCCTCTGGGCGAGTTAATTCGCGGCTCCTACGAGGAGACTATGGGGAAATTGAAGCTTTTGGTGGAAAGGGAAAAACCTCCATGCATAGTTTCTGTTGGAGATGTTGTCTCAAGAAATCTTGTTAAGGAAAACTTTCGCCCAAAGCTTCTAATCGTTGACAACAGAGTTATGCGGTCAAATGTAGAGCCAGCCAAACTTGATGCTGACGAAGAGAAACACGTTAAGAACCCGCCTGGAACTATAACGTTTGAAGCCTTAAACGCAATACAAGAAGCCTTCAAGACGACGCATACGGTGAAGATAGTTGTTGATGGTGAGGAAGACCTTTTGGCTCTGCCAGCCATTCAGCACGCACCGGAAAATGCTTTGGTCATTTATGGGCAACCCCATGAAGGCTTAGTTGTGGTTAGAGTTACACTGCAGAAAAAGGCTGAAGTTGCCGAAATCTTGGAAGAAATGCTTCCCGTTGCGAAAGACTAAATAAAGGGAATATAGTATCAAGTCAAACGCTACAGGGAAACTTAATGGAGATCAGAATACTGGCGGAAAATGATAACGTATTGTTAAAACGCAAGGAAGTAGTCTTCCAAGTAGACCATAACCAGACGGGTAGCACTCCGCCGAGACTTGAGGTTAAGAATGCTCTTGCCAAGCTACTGAGAAAAGATGCAAACCTAGTTTTTATCAAGAAGTTGGAGACTAAAACTGGAACCCACACAGCCATTGGGGTAGCTAACGTCTACGATTCCATTGAGCAGGCAAGGCTTATTGAACCCAAATATATTGTGGATAGGAACATTCCGCCAGAAAAACCTAAAGAGGAAGGGAAAGAATAAAATGTCAGAAAAAGGGGAAACGGCTACTCCAAAAAAGGAAAAAGCTGAGAAAAAGAAGAAAGAGAAGGGCGTTTACACTCTCTACAAGGTTGAGAAGGATAAAATTGTCAGATTGCGTCCCACGTGTGAACGCTGCGGTCCAGGATATTTCATGGCAGACCATGGTGATAGATACACCTGCGGGCACTGCGGGTTCACGCGGTATAAACACGCTTAAATCACAGTTTGCACTTCTAAACTGTGATGGTTTAAATGATTAGAGTTAACGTGTTAATAACCCAAGTTTCTGGAGAGCGTTTCTGGGATATCCGCAAACCTATTCCACCAATCCAGATAAACACCAATCTCAATCTTGTGGAGATAGAGAAGAAGTCGGATGAAATGCTTGAAGTTCCCTTCGTTTTGACAGTTAACTATAACCCTTCAGTAGCCCAAATAAGCCTTAAAGGGAGGGCCTACGTAACAGGCACTAAAGATGAAATAGGGAAAATTTATGACGAGTACAAGGAGAAGAAGCCTCCGCCGCCCATGCTCATCCAGTCTATTTCGAATGTAGTTTTTGTGGAAAGCGTTATCATTTCAAGAACGTTAAATGTTCCGCCGCCTATTCCGTTGCCGCAGATTCCGCCAGTTAAAGAATCAGCTGAAAAGAAGCCTTCAGGAGTGGACTACACAGCCTAAAATTTTCAGCTACAATTCACGGTTCTTTCAAAAGTTTGAAAGATTACTTGCTTGTTTATCTTGCTTGTTTTAACAATATGGTACGGGTAGGTTAAAGCTTCCCCAACCACACAGTTCTTGCCGGGATAAACCTTCTCCACTTTGACAACAACTGTTAACCCAGTGTCTATTATCTCCTCCACTTCTATGCTATAGCCCGTTGTGGGACATTGCCCCATAAAAACAGCTATGACCGTTGCAGTCGAAAAATCTATTTCTGGAGGGGGACGCGGTGGAACAAAGATTTGTTGATGCTGCCTCCAAATGCACCACCAGTCCTCCATATCTTGAATCACATAGTATGCATGGCTTGTGTGACCGGACCAAGCGCCTTTACTTATTGTTTGAAATTCTAAGCGAACCCCAGTGTTTGTTATCCCCAAAGCATGTAACACCAAGACGGTGGTTGCCGCTGTTGACAGCACAACGGCAATTAATAAAGCATATGTTCTACGCACTTATCTACTCCACCGTTTCTAACCATCTGTAAGGGGATTTGTCTAATTTAAATCTAGGTTTTAGAACAAAAAGCTACTATTTGAGGGGTACATACATTGAGGAGCGGGACGCACCTATGCCTGGTGTGCCATGTTTGACTGGCTTGTTGGTTATAGCGAACTCGCCCAAATAGTGCCCAATCATCTCTGGTTTTATCTCCACTGGGACGAATTCTTTACCGTTGTGCACGTGGATCGTCAAGCCAACCATTTCCGGCAAAATAACCATGTCACGGGCATGTGTTTTTATCGTGATGGTTTGTCCCTTGCGCATTGCTTCTTTTGCTTTCCTTACTTTTGCTAGGAGGGTTCGCTGTTCTGGAGACAGTCCCCTTACTAGGCTTCTCCTTTGCCTAGCTGGAAGTAGCATTATGAACTCGTCCATAGACATTTCTTGCAATTGATCAAGGGTGAAACCGCGGTAAGTGAATTCCCTTGGCATACGTTTTTCCCAACCCTTAATTGGATGGAGAAGCTATAAACTTTCTGGAGCTACTCGCTTTCTTTCAGACGCTTCTTTCGACGGCCTGTACCTCGAGCTGCGATGAGCCCAACTTTTTGCCCGGGCGGCGCATTCCGTGAAACTGTGGTGACTTTTCTCGCGCTTCTTTTGCTGCTTCCATATGGATGGACAGCTGCAACCATGGCTCTACCCCTTGTCCGCGGATATTTGCGGCCTCTTGCTCGCATCAAGTGGAATTTGGCTCCGGCTTTGAGGAAAGGCTTTTCTGTTCTGCCACCGCCTGAAACGACACCTATTGTGGCGAAACATTGGTCGCTTACATATTTCGTCTTCCCTGAGGGCAGCTTTATCATAGTGCCTTGAGGAGTATGCGCTATAATAGTGGCATAGGCTCCGGAAGATTTCGCTATTTTTCCGCCGTCGCCGGGCTTAAGCTCAATATTGCATACCAAAGTGCCTTCCGGGATTTTGCCTACCGGCATTATGTTTCCAACATCAACGTGGGCGTTTCCACCCATCTCCACTTGCTGCCCAGTGTAAATGCCTTCAGGCGCAACAACGTAACACTCTTCGCCATTTTCAAAACGTATTAAGGCTAGGGGTGCACCCCTACCTGGTTCATGGAGGATTTCTTCCACGACTCCTTTTACAACTGATTCATAGATGTTTTTTGGTGGTGGCGGATAACGTGCAGGAGCTACCCTTTTGTGAGTAGCCGCCCTAAAGGTTGGTCCGCCGCGCCCACGCCGTTGGACACGTATCCTCTTTCCCATTTCAATCACCTTTAATGGTTATAGTATGCCCAGTTTAATGGCTACATCTGAAGCCCTATATTCTGGGTTTAATTTGACAAAGGCTTTTTTCCGCCCATCCGGGGTTATCATAATGTTTACTTTTTCCACTTTAACTTCGTAAAGTTGTTCAACGGCTCTTTTCACGTCGGCTTTCGTGGCTTTAAGGTTCACAATGAAGACCAGCTTGTTTTCTTTTTCAACCATGAGGCTTGCGGATTCCGTCATTAAGGGATAAAGGATAACTTCATAAGGGTCCATTAGGCTGCTTCACCTTTACAGTACATTTTATCTAAGGCTTCAATGGCGCCCTTCGTCCATATTGTTAATCTGCCTGGATGCGTGCCGGGCGCCAAAATTTCAGCGTTTAATTCTTTAACTGGAACAACGTCTACGCCCGGTATGTTCCTTGCGGCTTCTCCTATGCCCCGGTCTTCAGCTACTACAATTAACGGTCCAACTGCCTGTTTTATTCTTCTTCCGCGAAGTTTTCCTTTTCCAGCTCTGACTTTTGTGCTTTCTCTAACCCTGTAAAGGTCGCCTAAGACCCCGAGCTTTATTAGGGTTTCCTCCACATCCTTTGTTTTCTTTAAGCCTTCAAGCTCGTCCACAACTACTAGGGGGATTTGGGGAACGCCCTCAACGACGTGGCCTCGGGAAGCCACCGTCTCCTTTGAGGCTGTGGCAGCTATGGCTGAGAAGAGGGCTAAACGCTTCTCTTTCTTCGGAATCTTCTTGACAATCTTTTTTTCTGGCGTAGGCGGGTGGGCAAGTCTTCCGCCAACAGTTCCAGGGGCAAAGGCGGCCCTAGCGGTGGGGCCTTTGACGCGGGGGATTCTGGCTAGGCCTAGGCCTACTCCTCTCGATTCTGCTGTTGTTCTTTTTCCAGCCATGGGATCTCTGCCTTTGGGTTGGAAGCGGTTGGATTGAATTGCCAGCACAGCCCTTTTAATTACGTCGGGCCTTATGGGCGTTTCAAAAATTGGTGGAAGTGTCATTTTTTCGACGGGTTTCCCGTCGAGGTCGAAGACTTTCACTGTTTTAGCCATGAATGTTCACCACTCGCTATTTACCTTGCGGGGATTCCAGCGATATGTATGTGATTTGTGGCGGTGCTTCCGGAGTCTCTTTGGGTGGTCGCGCTGGATAACGCAGTTTTATTGGGCGTTTTTCGGGTCCAGGTACACTTCCCTCTATGAGCATGTAGGGTCCGCGGACTATGCCATATCTTATGAAGCCCCCTTTTGGCGTGATTTCTTTGCCGTCCATGCCTATTTTGAGGATACGCTTATTGTATTCTGTTCTTTGGTGGAAGCCCATTTGTCCTGCACGTGGAACGGAGTAAAGCACACGGTGGGGGTTCCATGGTCCAAGCGTTCCAGGTTTCCGCTTTGCTTTTCTACTTTTGTGTTGGAGGATTTTTATTCCCCAGCGTTTCACTGGCCCTTGGATGCCTTTTCCAGTTGTTACAGCTATTATGTCCACGTATTGTCCTTCCTTGAAAATCTCCGCTGGTGACACTGTTTTTCCAAGAAGGCTTTTGGCGTATTCAAACTGTTGCTGGATTGTTCCTCCGCCGATTTCTATTTCGGCTACGTCTGGCTTTTTCTTTGGTAAGCCCGTTAATCTCGGCTGAGTCGCGGCGATGACTCGGATTTTTGCGATTTTGTCGAGGTTTTCCTCTATTTTTTTCAAGTTTTCAGCGGTGTTAAACTTTTCTGGTATAGTTAGAACCCTCTCAAGGTCTTTAGGCGGGTTTTCCATCCATGCTTCCGTAAATGTTTGCAGACCATAAGGTGTTTTGACATAGGCTCTTATCCCACAAATTAGGAGGGGAGGAGTCTCAATGACCGTTGCGGCGCGGACAACTTCCTTTCCAAAGTTTGGAGAACGTTTCCGATCTTCTATTACAACAGTGTGGGTCATTCCTGCCTTGTAGCCGATGAAGCCTAAGAGTCTAGGCGTGTCGGCTTTAATTTCTGGCCAATACCTTACTCGGGCAAGTATGCTTTTAGCACGTTTTCTAGGCAAGTATGCGAGTGAACCATGTTTTGGGGCGTGTTCTTTGACCATTTGCTTCTCCGCTTCGCGTCTTCTAGGAAATAAACATTAAGGTTATAAACGTTACCGTTAAGGGCTATGTCAATTTTGTGGTTGGCGTGTAAGCACAAAATTGATAACCTCTATAGATTTTAACATTTTTTGGCTTTCTCACAAGCCAATAGTGGCTAGTCTCTTTAGATTTTCGCATACCACTTTTCGAGTATGACTTCTATGATTTTTTGGGCTGCTTGCTCCGGCGTGCACTCTGCAGTGTTTATGGCGATTTCCGGGTTTAGAGGAGGCTCGTAGGGTTGTCCTATGCCGGGAACCGTGGGCGCTTTGCCTTCTAGGGCTTTTTTGTATATTTGTTGGGGTGCTTGGCGAGTGTCCACCCTTCTTGATTCGCGTTCAATGCATATTTCAATTGGGCATTCAAGGTAGGCTTCCATGAATTTTGGGATTTGGCTTCTGGCGTGGTCTCTGTAACGTCTTAGATTGCCAGTGGCGTCGATCACCACGTTTACGTCGTTTTTAGTTAGCAGTTTCGCAATGTAAACCAGTGTAGCATAAACTATGTCGCGTTCCTCCAGCGAATATGTCGGCTTTGGAGTTAAAACCTTACGCAGCTCGTCAGAGGACAAGAGTTGGGCGCGTATTCCCCTCTGAAGCAGAAACTTAATTAGAGTTTCCGCTACGGTGGATTTGCCGCTTCCAGGCAGCCCCGTAATCCAAACACACCAGCCATCACGCAATTTAAGCCGCTTCCAGCGAGACTTGTCTGCTGCAAAGTGTAGAATCACTTGTCAAGATAACTTTTATTAATAGTGGCTCCATTTTGAGCCTTAAGTGGTTGCCATGCTTATTGTTCAAATTTCAGACATACACTGTGGACCCATGTTTAACTATGGGAGCTTCCGCACCGCCATGGATGAAATCAACGCTTTGTCGCCGGATGTCGTGGTGGTGACTGGCGACATAACCGAGAACGGCATTCTTTCCGAGTTTAAGATGGCTGCCGACGAGTTTAAGCGGTTGAAAGCCAAAAACGTCATTTACATCAGCGGAAACCATGACTACAAGTCTACGGGCTACTTGCTCTTCAAACAGTTTTTCCCATTCAACCAAGTTACCGAAATAGACAACGCCGTCATAATCGTGTTGAGCAGCGCCCGCCCAGACAGGGACGACGGTGAAGTTGGACACAGACAAAACCTTTGGCTTGAGAACACGCTGGAAAACTACAAAGACCGCTTGAAAATTGTGGCTATACACCACCACATAATACCAGTGCCAGACACCGGTGCAGACCAGATCACAATAGTGGATGCAGGCGACGTCCTCAGAAGTCTCGTGAAGGGTAGGGCGGACCTAGTTTTGTGTGGGCACCGTCACAGACCATGGAGGTGGCGCGTTGAAGATATGCAAGTTGTTCACGCTGGAAGCGTTTCATGCGAGAGGCTGCGAGGCTTCTTCCTAAACTCATACAACGTCATAGAAGTGAAGGACAAAAAGGTTGAGGCGAAGTTGAAGATTGTGGGCGGAGACTACATAAGCTTCGAAGAAGTTGTCAAGAGGCGGGAAATCCTCCAGTCGACGGACATCTCCCAATGCAGCGATTCACTGGCGAGATAGGGTAAAGGGCTTAAAACCAAGTTTGAAACAAATATTCTCCAATTGGCTTTGGTTTTCAAGCATGAAAAGGTGACTCTCACACTTGCAGTCTGAACAGCCGAAACCCTTCACCGGAAAACCAAATTTGGCTAGGCTTTGCGCTGTTACGCATTCTTCCGGCTTTCCAGCCTCTTTAAAGAAGGCTTTCACCACGCTTACATCATCTTCGGCTAGGAGGTAGTCAATGTGCCAAAACCTTCGCTTCGCCATTTTCTTGAAATGTCTTTCCAAACGTTTTTCCAAATTGTTTTGGGCGGAACCCACGTAAGCATATAAACCATTTTTGAATTGAATTGTTCCCAGCGAGCCAACCTTAACGGTTCTTTCTCGACCTACTAGAACGGCTAGGATGTAAATGCCCCTCAGCGCCTTCATCAACATACCATTTCAAAATTTCCTCAACGGCTTTTTCAGAATAACCCATAGCAATAAGCATTTTCTTAAGAGACACTTTTCCACTCAAACGAACACCGCAATTTGCGCAGTTTAATCCGCTGACCGTATATAAGTGTTTACAGCTTCCAAGTCGAACCTTTCGTAGTGCAACACATTGTGCACAAAGTTTAACAGTTTCATTCTTACGTCAAGGCTTAGGTTTGGGTACCATATGGGAGAAGCCACCACCAGTCCTCGCCATGCATAGAAGGGCTGCACAACCTCCAAAATTTCCCAGTCGCTGGTTTTGAGCAGATAGTTTTCCCAGAAAAGCCTAAAGAGCCTCTCGAAAACGCCAGCCAACTCGCCGTACTTCTGTAGCGAGTAGAAAATGTAGTTGATTGTAATGGCTGTCACGTCATCGGCGGGTTCACCCCACTCGCCTCTGCTGCGGTCCAAAACCGTAAAGTCTGTGCCTTCATGGAACATTATGTTCCACGGGTGGAAGTCGCCGTGCACTTGGCTTAGCCTATGGGCTTTACGTTTTAGCCGCCACCGCCAAACAACACAGTCCCGCTCGATTTCAATTAAGTCGCATTCCCGTATAAAATCAAGTTCGGGGGGATAGCTGTCCAAAAGCCCCATTATACATTCGCCGTGTCCAACAAGTTCTCGGGCTCTCCGCACATAAAGCCAAGGAGCCTCCTTTTTCACGCCGTGAATTTGGACAAGATAATCTGAAAGCGCCAAACAACGCTTCTCGTCAAGTGGGGTTAACTCTCCAGTCACCTTGATACGATCCAAGTCCACATGATAAAGGGTTCCATCTACATATTCGGTTAGAAGGAAAAACTCGCCGCAGTCTCCAAGAGACTTCAAGTCTTTACCATCAACAGTGAAGGCGCCCACATCTACACTGCGCACGTGTCGCGGGAGCTTGTTGAAGGCTGAATGTTGCCAAAGCAGAATCGCCGCCCTATCCGAAGCAAAATCGTGTCCAAAACCTTCGGGGCGCATGGTTTCCAAAACAACCCGTTTAGTTTCGCCCTTAAGCCTAAATTCGATAACGTATGGAATGCCGTAACCGAAACCTTTCAAGTCCTTTAGAGCTTCAGCTTTTTCACATCCAAGTCTCCAAACACCGAGGATTTCCACATCACCGCCATAAACGCTGGAGAGATATTGTCTCAAAGCTTCAATTGAAAAAGTTAAACCCGCAGAGCTTTTGGATTCACCAACCATTTAAACACACATCCGACATGCATAAGAAGTCTTCACAAGAATATAAATTAAAACGGTGAACGCAAGACGCAAAAATAGGGAAAATTTATGAAAGATTGCAGAGACCTCTTCACCTTCGTAAAGGCTTACAACAGCTTAACTGAGATTTTGACAGATCATAGGCTGGCGGCTCTAGGTGACGCTTTCATAAACTTTGCCTACTCGCTGGCAATATCAACAAAAAGAGGGCAACCTTCAGGCGCAAAAGTTAGGGGCGCTGTCCTCGCGAAGGCTGTTCGAAAGGCAAGATTGAGGGAACACATGCCGTCCAGGATTTCGAGCCACATGATGGCTGACGCAGCGGAAGCCCTCATAGTTTACGCTTGGCTTCAAAAACACATAACATTGGAGGAATGTGTGGCAGTTCTCTGCAAAGCTGAAAGTTCCGTGGAAGGCTTCACGGAACTGCTTTCAAAAATCAAGGACAGAGTTACGTTTTAAGGGCTTTCTCTAACGCTTTGCTAAATTCCTCGCTGACTTCAAGAAGTTTATCAACAGCCTTGAGTAAGGCTTCTTCTGGAGTTATGTTGCCCTTTGTCCTCACGTAAATTACGGGGTTAGACGCCAAGGGATGAGGAATATCGTAGCCAGCCACGTCAACGTTTTCATCTTCCAAGAGCTTTCTCTGCAAAATGTTGCAAAGCGTGTGCCCCACCCCTTCAACTTCGATTTTAAGTTCATTTTTTGTCCTTTTTAACACGTTAACTTTCAACTTCGACACCTCAAATTATTCCTTTACCGTAGTCTATTGCCGTCTTGCGCTTTTCAATGTTTCCACATCTGGAGCACTGCAGACCTCTACGTCCCCTCTGCTGTAACACATCTCCACATTTAGAGCAGAAGGCATAGACGACGCCTAGACTTTTATCCTTGGTGGTTAAATGATACATTCTATTTTTTTCACTTATAACCTTGGCTCTAATTATGTCGCCGGGCTTACACACATCAAACATTGATTCCGTAAACCGTAGCTGTGCATCTGCAACGTGAAGTACACCAGTAAAGAAGCCGGAAAGCATGTGCTTGCCAATTTTGAAAATGCGCACAGTTGCCAATTGCGTTTGAACACTCGAAACTTGCCCAACCACAATGCTTCCAACCTTTGGCACCTTAGCTCCGCGAGTGATTGGGAAAACGGAGACTCGCCTGTTAAGATAGTCTATAAGGGTTCTTCCAACAACCTTCGAATAGATGACGCCGTCTTTAACGTATGTGCCAGCATCTGGAATAAACTCTTCAATAACGCCTAGAGGTTCACCCGGCAGCACTATTTGACCGCTGTCGCGCTTCTGGAACTGTAGGTCCATTGAAACACCGACTGCAAACTTATGAACAGATAACGGGTCAATAAATCTTTCCAAACACCAGTTGCTGGGAAAGTTTTCAGATGAAGCCCTTTTTGCAAAGATCGTTCCATGAAAGTTCTCCGACCACCACAAGCGCCTCATTCACTGTAAGAATGGGCTTGCTGAATTTGGCTGGAAAATCAAGTGAAACACGGGGACAAGCTGTATTGACATAGGCGTCCACTGTTTGAAAGTTCATGAGTGTTTCAGGGGTTATCTCTCTAACAGCAAAAAGGATTGCTTCCTTTCCACTTTTTTCAAGCTTATCCTTGATGGCAAGAGCCTCATCAAGCTTTTTCTGTCCCGGCTTAAGTCCTACAAGCACCGCAAAGGTTTTCGCCTTCTGAGCCTCTTGAATACAAGCCCACCGCTGCTTCACGACACGCTCAACCTCGTCGCTGACAGAGTGAGCCCTCTTCTCGAAGGGGTCGGCAACTATGACTGGCTTAGAAGTTGAAAGAGCGAGACCCAAAGCATGGAAACGTCCGCCGCCTATGAACAGGAAACCGTCAACATCTTCCGCGATTGACTTAGCATTACTATAGTCGCAGCCCACCACTTGTCCCGGATAGCTCAAGCGTCCAGAATCGCCGACCATAACAGTTTTACCTGCACGTACAAGAACCTCTTTCGCCTCATCCAATGTTTGCACATGCTGAACCGTTGTGGCTAATCCAACTTTACGCCACGCCTCAATTAGTGGGAAAGCTTGCTCAACAACTTCGGCTACGCCTAAAGTTGCCCGTGCCTCGATGTAAACCGTTGGAACCTTCTCATACTTCAGAAGCTTTGAATGCCCATAGTGGACGATTAAATCCACGCTTAGAGATTCAGCCTCCGCTGTTGCCAAGTCGCAGGCACCATAACAAGGGTCTGCAGAGACAATGGGTAAGGCTCCAGCCTTCTCCACAATCTTTGCAAGCCTCGGTCCCTCGCTTTTCAAGCCGTCTGGAAGCTGTATGAGAACACGTTTTGCCTCATATTTCGCAATTTCTTGCTTCAGTCTTTCCTCTTCAAAATCAAATAGCTTCAAAAACATTTTCCCACCAGCATGATCAACAAGGCCAGTAAGGAAGGTTTAGACGGGGACTTTCTACTCTGCGAATTCATCCCATTGAGGTGTCCATTCCCAGTCGCTTTTCGGCTTCTTAACTGGCCGCCCATATGTCCGTTCACGTTGCTCTGCAAGTTTTTCAAGGATTATTTTCTGTTCTATGCTTGCCACAAGCTGTTTTGTCGCGACCACGGCGTCTGGGTTCACTGAGATGCTGTCTATGCCAGCTCTAACGAGAAACTCCGTGAAATCTGGAAGGTTTGATGGTGCCTCGCCACAAATGGAGACTGTGCAGCCGTTTTCGTGTGCCACGCGGATGAGGTGGGCGATTATGCGTTTTACGGCTGGGTCCCGTTCGTCGAAGTATCCCATTTGTCCGAGACGTTCAGAGTCCCTGTCGATCATTAGTATGCCTTGAGTCAAGTCGTTGGAGCCTATGGAGAAGCCGTCACAGAGCTTTGAAAACTCGTCGGCAAGTATAACTATTGATGGTGTTTCAGCCATGAACCAAACCTTGAAGTCTTTTGACCTTTCCAGTCCTTCCTCACGCATGATTTCTAGGACTTTTCTGGCTTCCCATAGTGTTCGCACCACCGGCAGCATAACCCAAACGTTTTTGAGACCCCATTCTTCGCGGCATTTGCGGATTGCTTGGCATTCTAGGCGGAACGCTTTCTCGTACCATGGGCTTATGTAGCGGCTGCAGCCGCGCCAACCAAGCATCGGATTTGCCTCGAAAATTTCGTATTTTTCGCCGCCCTTCAGCTCGCGGTACTCGTTGGTTTTGAAGTCGCTGAAACGCACAACAACAGGACGGGGCTGTATAGCCCTAGCAACGGTAGCTACGCCCTCGGCAAGCTTGTCAACAAACTTCTGGCTTTGCCCAATTTCTATGAGATATAGCGGATGCTCCCCGATATAGCTGGCAAGAATGAACTCGATGCGCATAAGCCCAATGCCCTCAAAGGGCAAGTGCTTATACTCTTCAATTTTCTCGGGAACCCCCAGGTTCATGTAGATTTTGGTGGCGGTAACTGGCACATACTGGAGGGATACGCCACCAGCCCCAGAAGAGGCAAAGCCGCTCGCTTGTACTGTGGGTGTTGGTTCAGTCAGAGCTGGAATCATGCCTTCATAAACGACGCCGCTTCTGGCGTCAACCGTATATTCTTTTCCAGTAACCATAAGTTTCGTGGCGTTCTCGGTTCCAACAACACATGGTATGCCTAGCTCACGGCTTACGATGGCAGCGTGACACGTGATGCCCCCCTTGTCGGTTACTATGGCGCTTGCAAGCTTCATGAACGGCACGTAGTCTGGGTTAGTCATGTCGGTCACAAGAACGTCGCCTTTCTGCATGATCTTCGCAGCTTCCTGCGGGTTCAAAACAACCTTTGCAACACCGAAGCCTATGCCCCTCTTGCCAGCAGGTATGCCCTTAACAACAACCTTTAACTCTTCAACTGGTTTAGCTAAGCCAGCCTCAGCCTTCTCTGGAAGCTCAGCCGCCTTTTGACTCCAAACGGTTTCTGGTCTTGACTGCACAATGAAAATGTTGTTTGGAAAGCTCAAGTCGCTGTCAATAGCCCACTCAATGTCTTGAGGCTTACCATAATGCTTTTCAATTTTTACAGCTAACTCGGCAAGTTTTAGAACCTCCTCGTCTGACAGGCAAGGCTGATTCTGTTTTTCAGCTGGAACCTCGAAGTGAACTGTTTTCCCCGTAACAGGGTCTCGAGCGTACATAACCTTTTTTGTGGCAATACGTTTCTCAACGATTTTCATGGTTCGCTTATCCACAATATACTCGTCTGGAGTCACCGCGCCAGAGACAACGGATTCGCCTAAACCAAAGTTGCCCTCAATAACAATCTGGTTTGGATCGCCCGTCACCGGGTTTATTGAGAACATGACGCCGGCTGCTTTGGCGTTCACCATCTTCTGGATTCCAACACTTATGAGGACTTTTTCGTGGGCAAAACCTTTCTGGGTTCTGTAGAATATGGCTCGTGGTGTGAAAAGGCTTGACCAACACTTAATGGTTTTCTCAATAACCTCGTTTTCGCCAGCCACATTTAGGTATGTCTCCTGTTGACCAGCGAAGGAGGCATCCGGCAAGTCTTCGGCAGTGGCGCTTGACCTAACAGCTACCGGAACATCTGCCATGTTCAATCTTCTGCAAAGTTCGCGGTAAGCCTCTCTTATGGCATCTTCAATCTCCTTGGGCATTGGTGTGGACTCGATTAAAGCACGAATTCTCCTTGAAGCCTCTTCATACTGCTTAGGGTCATTTAAATCCTTAACAGACTCTTGGATTATTTTGTAAATCTCGCTGGCAATACCCGTTTCCTCTATGAATTTTCTGTAGGCATAAGCTGTGACAGCAAACCCTTGTGGAACCGGAATCCCCACACTTAGCATTTCGCCTAAGTTCGCGTTTTTCCCGCCGACCAAAGGTATATCTGTTCTTCTGAGGTTTTCAAACCAAACAACCAACTCTGCTTTTGCATTCATTGAGCTTTCGCTTCCTTGATTTCCGCTATTTTTTCAATAACTACCCTACAAGGTATTGGAAGTTTGGCTGCTCCCCGCTTCAAGGCTTCCTTTGCAACTTCGATGCCGTTAGCGTTCACCCTAACCGTCATAATTGTTTGGTTGGGTTCTACTCGCGCAGCCGTGCCAATAGGTTTTCCAAAGGCTTTCCGCATGCCATCCTGCAGACGATCTGCGTGCGCTCCGAAAATCATCTTATTCTCCCTAAGAATCACGTGGGGATAGGGGTGAACTTGCAAGAAATAGTTGTTCGAAAGCTTATCCATTAAAAGGCGGTTTGTGGCTACACGGGCGGCTTCTAGGGCGTTATGCCTAATCTGTGCTCTTTCAAGGGCTATAAGCCTAGCTTCATATTCGAATTTGGCATTGGGGTCTCCCATAGTGAATTTGGTTATCTTCGGTTGTGGGAAACCCTTAACAAACTCTCGTCTAGTGTAAGGTTGTCCCTTGACCTCTCTGTAGTTGCGCGCGCGCATCAAACATTCCTCTCAGATACCACATACAAACAGCTTATTTAAACACTTTGTTGAATTAGCAGTTATTATTGATTAAAGTTATGAATCCCAAATCATTTTCAACGATATGGATTGGGGCTAAGATAAAAGGGTTATGGGGGCACAGGTCTATTTTTAAACCAAATTTTCGCGAGCTCGTCATAATTGGGGAAAACCCGCTTTAAAACTGGAATGTACATCTTTATTTCCTCGTCTGTAAGGTATTGGAACTGGTACTCGCCTATGTAGGGTGATGGTTCGCCTTCCCTTTTTATGAATTCAATATGCATGAATGGGTCTCCCCGCTTGATGGTTATTGGGTGGCGATCGTTACTTAGATTTACAACTTCAAGGGCGAGTCTACCAACGAATCCGCTGTGAACCTTTGCTGCGTTTAGGAAAGACAAACCCATCCGACCGTACTTGCTTTTTGCGGTTAAATGAGCCACAAAGTCTGGCGGCGTGAACACTATTTCATAAGATATTAGGTTTTTATGCTCAAGATAATGCAAAGTCGTTTCGTCTTTAACTGTTAGGATGTAGCCGTCTCCATCCAACAGGTTGTAGTCGTAGGGGTATATGCACTTGTAGTTTTCTATAAGCTCCTTTAACTTGTCCTTTCCAATAATGCACATTTCAAATGCACCCGGGCAACCGAACTGCTTTCTGCAATAGTAAAAGCTTCAAGTTATATACTTTTTCAACTAGATTACATCAAGGAAAAACTGAGCACTCCGAGGGTTTTGTAAAGTTCGCCGCCTTGCCTCAATAAGCACCACAGTTTCAAAAAGGGGGAAACTGCGCTCTGCAATGACTTCCGCTTTGAAACCCTGAGCCTCTAATACTTGGAATGTTTTTTCTAAATCAGCGAGAGTGGACTGCATCAACAAAACACGCCCCTCAGCCTTTAAATACCAAGGGAAAGTTTGCAGGAACCTATCCAGCACCGCCCTTCCATCAGCCCCGCCAGCCCACGCACGTTCAATCCACATGGTACCTTCCCAAGGTTCAGAGGGCAGGTATGGCGCGTTAAAAAGGATTAGATCAAAATGCTCGCCAACCTTAAATGGGGCGAACAAGTCTCCCCGAACAAAAGACATCTTGTTAATCACTCCGTTAAGCCGCGCATTTTCTTTTGCACACCGCACCGCATTAGGGTTTATGTCCACAGCAACAACACTGGAGGCATTTTCCGCCGCGATTACGCCGAGAATGCCGCATCCAGTGCCCATGTCCAAAACATGCTCACCATGTTCAACCGTAAGATTTTCTGCGAAAAGGAACGAGTCTTCCGCTGGTTCGTAAACGTCGGGCTCTACATAGAAGGTATAGTTGGCGAAAAACACCTTTTTAGCTTGTGAAGACATTTGCAAGAACCCCGAAATCTTCTGGGGCTAGTTCTCTGACCCGTCTATCTTGAAACGGAATCGAACCACCGTGCTGCATGCTTCTTTCAGCAGTGACATGCTCCTTTTTAATAAAAGCTTGAACCGCGTTTTTCACCTTTTTGTTCCGCTGGGTGAACATAACTTGCACAAACCGTTTGAACCTATCTTCATTTTTCACATGGAAGGGTCTTGGATGTTTGGGCTTAAACAAAACGATGACGGAATCGACTTCTGGTTGTGGGTAAAACGCCTGTCTAGGAACTTCGTCTAAAAGCTCAATATCAAAGTGATAGTATGCCAAAACTGTCAGCCAGCTATAATCATTGCTTCCAATGGGTGCCACAAGCTTGTTGGCAAACTCCTTTTGCAGCACGAGAACGGCGCAAATGATGGGTTTGTCGAAAAGCCACCGGATGAGATTGGAAGAAATACTGTAAGGAGGGATGGCGACAACTTTGTTAAAAGTGGGGAGTTGAACCCTCAACACGTCGCCCTCAACCACAACAACATTTGGCAAATCTCTAAGCAAATCCCGCAAAGCAATTGCCACCTTTGAATCCAGTTCAACAGCTAAAACCTTTCGACATTTCCCAGCCAAGAACCGAGTTAGAAAACCAAAGCCAGCCCCTATATCGAGGACTACGTCGTCATCATTAAGGTCTGCATACTCAGCCATCAGTTGAAAAATTGAAGGGTCAACTGTGAAATGTTGGCTTAAACGCCTCTTCGGGAATATTCGATACTTTCGAAGGAGAAACTTCGTTTCCCCTAGAAGGCTCATTTCAACGGGCCCTTGTGAAGAGGCGGTATTTACTTTCTCCGGCAAGCTCCTCTAGAATCCTCTTAGTCAAAAGCTTAACTGGGTTCGGTATCTGAGTACGCCTTTGAAGGTCCTCAAAACTTTCAAAGGGCTTCTTTTCACGTTCACGAATAACCTGCCACATGTACTTTTTGCCGATACCCGGAATAAGCTCTAAGGCATGCATTCTAGGCGTGATGGCTTGAGCGGTGTTGAAGAAGTTAACAAACCATTTCTCACGATTCAACACTATGCGACTGATGACGGCTGGAAGTTCAGCTTTAGCCGCAGCTGTTAACTCATCATAACCTATACGCCCAATAATGTAGGTGATTTCTTCACGAGCCTCTTTCCCAACATAAACGCGGTCATGAGGCTTTAGGGTTACACCCTCCTTAACTAAGGCTTCTAAAAGTGTGAAAAAATCCTCACCCACAAGCTGAACAAGAGCCCCGGCCCTATAACCAGCCCTTCCAGTAATCCTAACCCCTGGCCGCCCGTGGGGGAGAAAGTCCAATACATAAGCATACTCTTCGTACCGCTTCTCCATCTCATCTGCCCTTTTCATAAATTTTCACTTTAAATTGAAACCAAAAGGCTGAAAAACTATTTCAATCTATGTTCGTTTAAAAGTTTAATCATGGCTTCTAACTTGGAAGCCTCGACTATTTTACGCCCGCCCCCCAAGAAAACCCTAAGCTCTTCAACGCTGGTTGGCATGCAATTTACGATTTGAACAGCTTCAAACTCGTCTAAACCAAATTCGCCAACAAGCTTTTCGACAAGCATTTCAGCGGCTTCAGCATTCACCTTAGAGAACTTAGCGGTATAATCAAAAACTCTTCTCTGAAACTGATCGAGATTCTCTTCTCCAATATTTTCCAGGATTTTCTTAACCTGCGGAATCGTTAAATATTTTTCTTTAACGGTTTCCTTTTCAGTTTTCTCCAAAACCTAGCTGCCTCCGTAAGGCTCTAAATGTTCTGGTCTAACGACAATTTCCTTAACCGCACCGCCCTGTGTGACACTTACTATATAGCTCCGTCCCCTTTTACCAATGACGGTTCCAACTCGCCCATGGTAACGTCTGTGAGGCATGCCCTTTTGAACACTTGGGTCTATCTTGATTACGACATTGTCACCGGGCTGGTAGTTGCGAAGCAGCCTACTGATTTTTATTTTCCCGCGTTCCCTAGGCTTTTTTCTGAGAAGTTTCCGTGTTTTCGCCCGATACCCCTTTGACTTTCTCACGTTTTTTCCTCCAACCTATATAATAACGTTTAAAACATCAAGTTTTATAGGCTTCGCTTTCTGGCCGAGAATTTCTGAAACACTCGGCGTTGTGCGGCCTTCATCTCCGGACACCAACTCTTTTACGTATAGTCCTCCTTGACAGCGAACCCTCATTTCAGCTTTGTTAGGCGACAATCTCTTTACTTTCACCTCATATATGTACTTTTCCCGAGTTAAATCCGCCCGCCTATGCAAAACGCGAAGCGGAGTTCTTTGTTTTACGATTATGCCAGTCAACTTTTGCTCCAGCAATTTTAGATCTTCGTCGGACACCTCTTTTTCAAACTCCACTATGACGCGGTACTCTTTTTGGGCAGCCTCCCCCTTCTTAACTTTCCTTATAAAATCTTTGTCAACAATCTGCAGACTGGAAACTTCCACCTTGCCCCTAGCATAGGCGTTAACAGCCTCCTCAAGTTTTTTGAGGTCTAGAAAGCGCTTTTTGGGCTGCGAAATTTCTATGACGAAGGGTCTGCCCTTGCCCAGCATGCGGGCGTCCACGTCCTCCCTTCCAGACGCGTGAAACGATGCCTTTATGCCACCCGTTGCCTCCAAAAAGGGTGGGCTTATTAGTTCTTCCACCGATTCTGGATACATTTTTCCAGTCCAATTGCATTTTTCGCAGCCTTTGCCCTTGCATCGTGTGCAGGTCCATTTTGACTGCGGTATCCCCCTCACAAGTTTTTTGTAGCGTCCAGCAATGTAGAGAGGGTTAACTTGAATGCGGACCTCTTCATCCACCGGGTTTAGCAGCACGACAATGTCGGGTTTGCGGTAGTCCAACTTTTTGCCGCTGTATTGGGCGATTCTTCTAGCTAAAAGTCTTCCGAACTCCAGTCGGATATTTTCGCCATAATCCACATTAAACCTTGCCTTAAACTCGTCTTCACGCTCCTCCACGTCGACGGGCAATTCAACACCAACCATGAAAGTGTTAAACTCGTATTCGCCCAGTCTTTCAACAGCCTTCCTAGCTAAGCCATCAACTGTTTCGAAGCGGTTTTCACACAAGAAGCAAACTTGGGCAGCTTTTTTGGGTGGGCGTCTTCGCATTTTGCGCAGGGCTTCTTCAGCTGGTTTGAAAAAGCCGTTGGATGCAAGAGTTTTAAGGATGTGGATGCCTTCCGCCTTTTTCGCTGAAGCTAACGCTTGCGCCTCCATTAAAAGCATGGTTTTTAGGGTTTTTCCCTTCTCCTCGTTTTCTATCTCATGCGCTAGGAAAGCGAACTGTCTGCCGAGACAATGGTCGCAAAGCGGATGGCGTTCAAGCATTTTAAGGGCTTTTTCTAGAACACTCACGGAGCTCGCCGTCCATAAACTTGGCTTTTAGTTATCCAACATCAAAGGGTAAGCCCTTACCAAGGAAAGGCAAACGTTTCTTTCTCCGCAGAGTTTTCAGCATTTTCCGCATCATAACGTACTGCTTTAAAAGCTCCTTAACATCCTTTTCGCTGGTTCCAGAGCCCCTTGCCACCCGTCGAATGCGTGAAGCGTTAAGAATTTTCGGGTTTTCCCTTTCCTCGGGAGTCATGGACTGAATTATGACGCGCCACTTTTCCAATTTATCTTCGGCTTGTTCAAGCATTTCCTCTGGAACATTGTAGGACATGCCCGGCAACATTTTCAAAATCTTCTGGAAAGGCCCCATTTTCCGCATGGCTTCAAACTGCTCATACATGTCGGTTAACGTGAATTTGCCGCTTAAGATGGCTTTTGCCTTCTTTTCTGGAACCTTAACCTCGGCTTCCCGCACCTTTTCAATGAGGGTTTCGATGTCTCCCATGCCGAGGAGTCTGCCAACAAAACGGGACGGAACAAAAGGCTCAATATCCTCAATTTTTTCACCGGTACTAATGAATTTGATTGGTGCACCAGTAGCCACAACAGCAGATAAGGCGCCGCCGCCCCGCGCTGAACCGTCCAGCTTTGTTAGTAGTATGGAGCCTATGGATGTTGCCTCATTGAAGGCTTTAGCCTGAACAAGGGCTTGCTGTCCAATGGTGCCATCGATAACCAGCATAACCTCGTCGGGTTTTATTTTTTCCTCAAGCATTTTCATTTCCTTGATGAGCGCTTGTTCTTCTTTGTGGCGTCCCGCAGTGTCAACAATCACAATGTCTTTGTCGTTGAAAAGCCTCAAGCCTTCAAGGGCGATTTTCACAGGGTCTTTACCCTTTGGATCGCCATAAACGGGCACGTTTATTCTGCTGGCTAGCTGCTGAAGCTGGTCAAAAGCGCCTGGACGATACGTGTCGGCACATATTAAGGCTGGTTTTAAGCCCCTTTTCTGGAAGTATCTGGCAAGCTTAGCCGCAGCTGTGGTTTTTCCGGAACCTTGAATGCCAACAAGCATTAAAACCTTCCTTTTGCCGGGCTCCACCTTTAACGGAACTGGTTTCTCGCCTAAGAAACGCGTTAACTCTTCATAAACAACTTTTATGACATGTTCGCGGCGAGAAATGCCAGGTGGAACCTTCTCCTTTAAGGCTCTTTCTTCAATGCGTTTAGAGATGTCCAAAACAAGCTGAACGTTCACGTCTGCCTGCAATAAGGCACGTTGGACGTCGCGGATTAGCTCTTTAACGACGGCCTCATCAACAACCGCAGCTTTGAAAAGCTTCCGTAAAGCTTCATGAAGCGAAGCGCCAAGCCTCTCTAAAGCCATGAGCTTCTCCATGCTAAAGACTGCTTACCCACTTAAAAACGTGTTCAAAAAACAGAGCGAAAAATGGTGCTACAGTTCTTCAAGTCCAGGATATTTTGTGTCCAAAAACTCAGTTATGGCTTGAGCGGTCTTTTCGCCTAAACCTTTGACGGATAAAAGCTCCCTTTTCGTGGCTTGGAAGACCCGTCTAACGCTTCCAAAACGTTTTAGAAGGGCTTCCGCTCTTTCTGGACCCACCTTTGGCAGGCTTTGCACTGCCAGAAGTTGCCTCTGCCTAAGCGTGTACATTTTGGGTTTATGTTTCACCACAAGTTTTCGTCCCTCCTCTTCCTGCAGTTTTTTGGCTAGTGCGTACAAGAACATGGCTGTGTGCTCTTCATTCGGCGTGAAAACCACGGAAA
>JAGTQG010000041.1 GCA_018396875.1 Candidatus Bathyarchaeota archaeon | reverse complement strand
CCACAAAAACATTCACAACACGCTTATCTACACTCAGCTCGTCAATTTCAAAGAAGAGGAATACGTATGCAGGGCTGTAAAAGACTCTATTGAAGCGATATCGCTCATTGAGGCAGGTTTCGAATACGTGTGCACGGCTCCAGATGGCGTTATGCTATTTAGAAAACGAAAATGATGTGACAGAGGTGTTTGGAAACATGTCAATGCATACAGGGGATTCCTATATAGTGCAGGGGGTGGGATTTGAACCCACGAACCCCTACGGGACAGGCTCCTGAAGCCTGCGCCTTTAACCAGGCTTGGCTACCCCTGCGCTTGTCTTGATTTTATTTTGTTTGGAAAGGTTTAAGAGTTGCTCTGTTGTTTATGCTTTTGGAGGGTTTGATGTTTGCCTACGCATGGTTCGCTTTCGAAGGCTGGGAAGGTTAGGTCTCAGACGCCTAAGATTCAACCTTTGCCAAAGAAGAGTCCCTCGCCCCGGTTTAGGAATAGGCGGAACTATGAAAAGCGGGTTATGTTGCAGAGGAAACCCGGGCAGAACTGGGTTTAAACCTTTTATCCTCTAACTAGCTTATTCTTGATGCATGCCGATAGCGGATCTCGTAATTTTGAACGCTAACGTTGTTACGTTGAACTCCAGACAGCCTAGGGCTCAAGCTCTGGCTGTGAAGGGCGACAGAATAGTTGCTGTAGGTTCTAACAGTGAAGTCGGTAGGTGCGTTAACAGCGAGACCAAAATAGTGGACTTGAGGGGTAAAACTGTTGTGCCGGGCTTTGTGGACTGCCACGTTCACATGACAAGTTTCGGACAGCAGCTCCAAGCGCTGGACCTTCGGGATGTTAGATCAATATGTGAAATGAAAGCTAAGCTCCGCGAGTACGCCGAGAGGAATTCGGAGAAAAAGTGGATTTTGGGTGGAAGATGGGACCATGAAAAGTTTGTGGAAAAACGTTTTCCAACCCGTTGGGATTTAGACGTGGCTGTTTCCGACAAGCCCGTTTTCCTAGTGCGGGTTTGCGGCCACGTAGGAGTTGCAAACTCAAAGGCCTTGGAGCTTGCTGGAATAACAAAGGGCACCGTGATTTCCGGCGGTAAGGTGGATTTGGACGAGGCGAGCGGTGAACCTAACGGTGTTTTGAGGGAAAACGCCATGGAACTTGTTTGGCAAGTGGTGCCGAAACCAACTGCTGCAGAACTGGAGGAGGCCTGTGTTAAGGCTTGTCAAAAGGCTGTAGAAGAGGGGCTTACAGGCGTCCACTGGATTGTTGATTCCGGCGAAGAACTACACGTAATACAAAAGCTCTGTAAAGAAGGAAAACTTCCATTAAGGGTTTACGTTGGCGTTCCAGCCAAGCTTTTAGATGAAGCTGTTAAACTTGGATTGTCTACTGGCTTTGGAGGCGACATGGTAAAGCTTGGTTTTGTAAAGGTTTTCGCTGACGGCTCGCTGGGAGCCAGAACTGCTGCCTTGAAAGAGCCCTATTCCGACAAGCCAGAAACAAGCGGAATGCTGTTGCTTTCTCAGAGAAAACTTAACAGCATTGTTTTGAAGGCACACCGAGCTGGATGGCAGTTGGCTGTCCACGCCATAGGCGACAAAGCCATAGAATCCGTTTTAAAAGCCTTTTCAAAAGCATTTAAGAAACATCCAAGCAAAAATCGTAGGCATAGAATTGAACACTGCTCAGTGCTCGATCCAAAACTTATCCGGCTAATGAAAAAGTTTGGCATAATAGCCTCCGTCCAACCCCACTTTATTGTCTCCGATTTTTGGATTGAGGAACGAGTTGGCGTCAAAAGAGCCCGCTGGGTCTACCCCTTTAAAACCTTAATGAGGGAAGGCATCATCGTAGCGTCCGGGTCAGACTGCCCAGTGGAGCCTATAAGCCCACTTCTCGGCATTTGGGCTGCTGTGACACGGTCCACCTTTAAAGAGGAAAGCCTAACAATGGAGGAAGCCTTGAAGACTTACACTGTTAATGCGGCTTATGCCTCCTTCGATGAGGACAAAAGGGGCACTGTTGAAGTTGGAAAGTTTGCAGATTTCACGGTGCTTTCTGAAGATCCATTTAAGGTTCCGCCAGAGAAGATCCGCGACATTAGGGTTGAGATGACCATCGTCGGCGGGAGGATTGTTTACGAGAGAAAGCATAAAGTGTAAACGCGTTTATGTTTATCTACTAGCCCACTTAGAGAATATTTTGGTTGAAGCTGCCTAATGATGGAAGATGCTGTCAGAGAAATCATAGAAGCTTTAATGCACATTCCCTCGCCTAGCCCTGATGATGTTAACCGTGTTAAGATGCGGGTTGCCGCCAAATACAAGCTTGAAAAGATTCCATCAAACCCAGAAATAATAGCCGCTTTAAAAACCGCGGAAGAGAAAGCTAAGCTTTTAGATGTTTTGCGAAGGAAAGCCACGCGAACCATTTCAGGCGTAACTGTTGTGGCTGTTATGACTCAGCCCTACCCGTGTCCTCAACCTGAACCTTGCGCTTACTGTCCAGGCGGCCCGCCTTATGGAGTGCCTCAAAGCTACACTGGACATGAGCCTGCAGCCTTGAGGGGTTTGCAGCACGCTTTTGACCCGTATTTGCAGGTGAAAAGCCGCATTGAACAGCTTAAGGCTATAGGCCACAAGGTGGACAAGGTTGAGCTTATCGTTATGGGTGGGACTTTTCCAGCCATGCCAGACGACTACCAAACATGGTTTGTTAAGCGTTGTTTAGACGCTTTGAACAATGTGGATTCGCAGAGCCTGAACGAAGCCAAACGCTTGGCGGAGACAAGCCCCATCCGCAATGTGGGCATAACTGTGGAAACCCGTCCAGACTGGGCTAAAGAGAAGCATGTGGACAAAATGTTGGAAATGGGCGTTACACGCGTCGAGCTTGGCGTCCAAAACCCAGACAATGAGATTTACCGACTGGTCGGGAGAAAACACACAGTTCAAGACGTGGTTGAGGCTACCCGCATCTTGAAGGACGCTGGACTCAAAATTGTCTATCATTTGATGC
>JAGTQG010000040.1 GCA_018396875.1 Candidatus Bathyarchaeota archaeon | reverse complement strand
AAGTGCCTAAGTGAGGGTATTCACTATTAAAAATGAGAACCGCAGACCCCTTCTCGTTTGACATAAAAGTTTACCCCACAACCCAAGCCCCACAATCCCATACACGTACAACCCCTCAAGTCGCTGGAAAACTAGAGGGGGGAGGCGAAAATGGCTTCTGAAAACAGCCTATTTTCGTCATAGCAAAATCTAGAGAGGAGGTATCAATTTTGTTGAGGAAAGACAGCCACAAAATTGATCTAGGACAAAAGTGTTTTTCAGTCGTATTCGCTTGTAAAGCTTAGCTCTGGGTACTGAGGTACTTGTCTGCCTTCGCCTTTTTGGGGCTGAACCTCAAGCTTCACGATTTTACATGTGCCAGCCACATCATCCCTGTTTTCCTCGACGATTTTGGCGTTTTCGTTGTTTCCAGCGTAAACTTTAACAAACTTTATGGGCGTGTTTAGAGGCTTGCGCCTTTCAGCCTTATCCCGCCTAATCTCGGTTATAAGCGCCATTATTAAGTCGCCTTCTTTTTCGGCTTTCTCGTCTATGCGGCTTGGGTCGGCTTCTGGCCAACGGGTTAAGTGTATGCTTTTTGCGCCTGTGTGTTCGGCGTACATGTGCTGGTAGATTTCCTCTGTTATGTGGGGCGTTATGGGCGCCAGCAGCTGGATTATGCGGTACAAAACCGTGTAAAGCGTGTATTGGGCTGCTTTTCGCTTGGCTTCGCCGTAGATTTCAGGCTTGTATAGGCGGTCTTTAACAGCCTCAATGTACTGGTCGCAGAAAACATGCCAAGTGAAGTTGCGAACCTCTTCGACGGCTATGTTAAACTGGCATTTTTCAAGGGCCTCCGTAACTCGTTGGGTAAGCCGCTCCATCTTGCTTAGAATCCACTTGTCCAGCAACTGAAGCTCGTAGCCGCTGCTGTCGGGCTTAAAGTCGGCGAGTTGACTGCTCACGAAGCGGGCGGCGTTCCAAAGCTTGGTTAGAAAGCGCCTGCCGTACTCCACGTCTGGCCAGCGGAACGGTATGTCCGAGCCTGTGGCTCCACCCGCTGCCGCCCATTGTCTAGCGGCGTCCGCGCCATACTTGTTTAGGACTTCTGGAGTTGCCACATAGTTTTTGAGGGATTTACTCATTTTTCTGCCGTCGAAGCCGAGCACCATGCCGTTTATGAGACAGCTTTTGTAGGGCTTCTCGTCGAAGAGGGCTAAATGCCTAACCATAAGGTAATAGGCCCAAGTGCGAATAATGTCCACGCCTGAAGGATGCAAATCCGCTGGGAAAAGCCTCCGCCAGTCAGGTCGGTCAGGCCAACCAGCGTGCACCGCACACGTTATGGACGAATCCATCCAAGTGTCCAACACGTCGGTTTCCGGAATAAACTCGCGGCACCCACATTTTGGGCAAGCGTCTATGCGTGGCTTTTCAAGCTTGGGGTCTATGGGAACCCAGCTTTCATCGGCCAGAATGGTTTCGCCACAGCTTTTGCAATACCATATTGGAATTGGAGTGGCGAAAATCCGTTGACGACTTATCACCCAATCCCAATCCAATGAACGCGCCCAATCTATGAGACGGTACTTCATGTAGTCCGGATACCAAACTACTTCGTGGGCTGCCTTCTCCACACGGTCTGTTAGGATGCGGGTTTTCATAAACCACTGTTTACGCTCCAAAATCTCGATGGGCGTGTCGCATCGCTGGCACAAGCCAATCTCCTGCTTTACCGGTTCAATTTTCTCCAGCAGCCCTTCAGCCTTCAAGTCTTCAACAATGGCTTTTCTAGCCTCTTCAACCGTCAAGCCCTTATATTTTCCGCCATTCTCGTTTATCAGACCGTTCTCCGTCAGAATAGTGATTACGGGCAAATTGTGCCTCTTAACCGTGCGGACATCTTCTTTGTCGCCGTAAGTGCAAATCATGACGACTCCCGTGCCAAAGGACGGGTCTACAGCGTCGTCTGAAATAATTTCCACAGTGCGGTTTACAATGGGCACTGTAATGCGTTTTCCAATATACTTGTTGTAGCGGGCATCCATTGGGTTTACGGCTACAGCCACACATGCGGGTATGAACTCTGGACGAGTTGTGGCTATCGTCAAATGTCCAGCGCCGTCGGCTAACGGAAAACGGATGTAGTGAAGTCGTCCTTCCCGCTCCTCGTATTCCACTTCAGCGTCTGCAATGGCGGTTTCACATCTTGGACACCAGTTCACGGGATGCGTGCCCTGATAGATGTAGCCCCTCTTGTAGAGGATTATGAAGCTTAGCTGGGTGCGCCTCCAATAATCCGGGTCCATGGTGCGATATTCGGTTGTCCAGTCAACACTACAGCCAAGGCGCATGATGCCCTCCTTCATCATGGCAATGTATTTCTCCACAAGCCGCATGCACAAACTGCGAAACTTGTCGGGAGGCAAGTCGCGCTTGCGAATGTTATGCTCCCTCTCCACTTGAACCTCTATGCCAAGCCCATGACAGTCCCAACCCTGCGGAAAAAACACGTTAAAGCCCCGCATACGCTTATAGCGAGCCACAATGTCAAAGTAAGTCCAGTTTAGGACGTTGCCCATGTGAAACTCGCCGGACGGGTAGGGCGGAGGCGTGTCAATGCTGAAAGTTGGCCGCGAATAATCGTTCCAATCAAAGCGGTATATGCCCCACTCTTCCCAAAGCCGCTGCCACTTATGTTCTATGGCTAATATGTCAAACTCTTTAGGCAAAGGCTTCATACCAGACATCCTAACAAACTTCAGCTTAGGAAAAATAAATATACAAGTACATAACAATTACTCCGCTCAAGGGTCTGGGGGAGCTGGGCGGTGACCCGGCTGAGAGGACCGCTGAGCGCGGTCGACCCCTAGAACCTGATCCGGGTAATGCCGGCGGAGGGAAAGACCTTGAATGAGAAAAAGTTAGAGCCTAAAATTAGTTCTCCAACCAAGATAATTGCTGAAGTTGTCACATTTGTGGCGCTTGCAACAGCCCTCAGCTACATCAAGGTCTTCAGTCTTCCTCAAGGTGGATCTGTGACAGCCGGCTCCATGGTGCCAATCCTTTGGCTTGCGCTGCGCAGGGGGCCGAAAATCGGCTTGTTCGCAGCAGCCGTCTATGGACTTGTGCAGTTAGCCGTGGAACCTTTCATCGTCCACCCA
>JAGTQG010000039.1 GCA_018396875.1 Candidatus Bathyarchaeota archaeon | reverse complement strand
CCGAGGGCCTTAAACATGTCAATGATTTTATGTTCCGAAAGGTTTTCGACGGGCGTGCCCTCACGTTTTAGGGCTTTTAGTGTCTCCGTCAAGAAGGCGGCAACTGTTGTGGGTGAGACCTGACATCCTTTTACTATTGTTTCGAAGAGTTCCGTGTTTTCTGTATCTATTAATTGTTGGGCTAGTTTCTGGTTTAGGTTGTATTCTCGCATTAGTCTTTGAAGTTTTCGTTCTGGCAGTTCCGGTAGGTTTTGGCGAATCTTGTTTATGTGCTCTTCAGTTAATTGGATGGGTGGTATGTCGGTTTCCGGGTACATGCGGGCGGCTCCGGGCCTAGGCCTCATATAGCGGGTTGTGCCGTCTGGGTTTGCGGCTCGTGTTTCTTCTGGAACGCCTTTAAAGGCTTCGCGGGCTCTTTCCAAGACGGCCTTCAAGGCGTCTCTGGCGTTTTCTGGCTTGTCTGCAACGAAGACTACGGCGTCGTTTGGCTGGGCGTTCACTGCTTTTTTTAATGCTTCGACTTCTTGGACTGTTATGCCGTAGGCTGGAAGCTCATCCGTGTGGAATATTCCGCCAACTCGTCCCCAGAAGCGGGCTCGGTCAGCCATCTCTGTTCCAAGGCGGACGCCGGGCATGAGCTCCCGTTTTAGGAAGCCTGCAAACCCTGGAAGTTTTACGGCTAGGACGCGTTGGCCTTTTTCTATTGCTTTTCTTAGGACTTTGCAGTTGGTTTGTTGGAAAACCTCTGTTACGTCGAAAAATTCTTCTTTTAGGTTTTCTGGGCGTTTTCCGGTTTTGGCTAGTTCTTGGCTGATTTTTATTAGGTTGAGTTGTCTTTGAACCTCGTATTCAACAACTAGAGGTATGAGTTCAAGCTCTTGAACGCCCTTTATCTCTACTAGGGCTCCGTCTTTTATGGAGATGTTTAGGTCTTGGCGTATCGTGCCTAATCCACGCTTGACTTTTCCAGTGGCGCGGAGAATCTTGCCTATGGCTAGAGCTACTTCGCCGGCTTCCTTCGGCGTGTTTATGACTGGAGCGGTTGCCACTTCGATGAGGGGTATGCCAAGCCTGTCTATACGGTAGCGTATTGTTGTGCCTTCTTCACCGGTTTTGCGGGCAGCGTCCTCCTCTAGGCTTATGTGTTGGATGGGCACAGTTTTTTCGCCAACTTTTATTGTGCCGTTTAAAGCTATGACGCATGTTCGTTGGAAGCCTGTTGTGTTGGATCCGTCTATCACTGTTTTACGCATAACATGGATTTCGTCTATGGGAGTGGCGTTCATCATTAAAGCGGCTGTTAAGGCGATTTCGACAGCCTCCATGTTAAGTGGGTGGGGTGGCTCTTCGTCCATTTCCACTAAGCAGGCGGTTTGGCTGTCTGCCTCGTAGAGAATTTTTACGCCTTTTTGGAATTCGAAATAGGCGGCTGGGTCTATTTGGCCCAGCTCGCTTTGAGTTGGCCTTAAACGCCTTAAGAATGTGATTTCTGGTTCTTCTTTGAAGAGTTCTGGTTTGCAGTGGCAGAAGAGCTTGGTGGCTGTGTCTAGCTGCTGGTGGACTTCCAAGCCTACTCTTAAGCCTAGTTGCGTGTAGTCTATTTTTTCGCTCATGGCTTGTTTTCCTCCACTGTGTAGAGTGAGCGTGTGGAATATTCCCCGGCGATGTTTGTTTTCAAAAGCTGCTTGGCTTCTTCTGGGTTGTCTGTTTGCCCGTAAATCCACATAAGTTTGACTGTGGCTGTTTCTGCCAGCATGTCCTCTAACGGTATTACGCCCAGCGCCAGCAAGTCGCGTCCAGTGTCGTAAACGTTCATGTTCACGCGTCCCCATATGCACTGAGAAGCCATAGCCACCAAAACATCCTTTTCCACAGCCCGCTTTATCGACTGGAAAAGGCGGTTTGAAACATGCCCAAGCCCAGTGCCTTCAAGCACAATCGCCCTATAACCTTTCTCCACATACCAGTCTATTATGGTTGGGTCCATGCCGGGATAAAACTTGACCAAGGCAACTTTATCACTGAAGTTTGGCTTAACAACAAGTCGCCGTGACGGATCTCGCCTTTGATAGTCTTCAGTAAGCATCGTTATGTGGTTTTCCTTTATCCTTGCTAGGGGCTGAGCGTTTACGGATTTGAAAGCGTCTCGGCGGCTTGTGTGGCATTTTCGAACTTTGGTGCCGCGGTGAAGCACTATGCTTGTGTCAGATATGGTTTCATGCATGGCTACGGCAACCTCGGCGAACGGTGCTTTTGCAGCGGCTAAAACTGCACCAGTCAAGTTTGTGGCAGCGTCTGAGCTGGGGCGGTCGGCAGAACGCTGAGAACCAACAAAAACTACTGGAACCGGCAAGTTTTGGAGGGCGAAACTTAGGGCAGCAGCCGAATACCCCATCGTGTCAGTGCCATGAGCAATTACAACGCCGTCCACGCCTTCAGCAATCTTTTCAGCCACCGTTTTCGCCATTATCGTCCAATGAGCTGGTGTAATGTTCTCGCTGTAAAGGCTAAACAATATCTGGGCGTCAATGCGGGCGATATCCGCCAGCTCTGGCACAACACTATACAAATCGCTTGCTGTTAAAGCAGGACGAACAGCACCCGTCCGATAATCAACACGACTCGCAATAGTGCCACCAGTGCTGATGATGGCGACCTTTGGCAAGGCTGGATTCTGCTCTGGCAGGGGCGGAGCAACAAAAGCCGGCTTCTCACCCCGCCCAATCTTTTCCACCTTAGCGTCGGGGGTTAGGCGAACACCAATGTTGTAGCCGCTCCGCAACTTAATCACAATATGCTTGTCATCGCCATATTCGGAACGAGGAATGAGAATGCCCTCAAAAACCCGACCGCCCTTAACAATGCGAATTAAATCACCAATCTCGGCTCCAATGCTCTGGAGGACTTGAAGAGCTAAACCTTTATATCCTGAAAGATTTTCTTCCAGGCTCATCTTCAAATCTCCAACCTTTTTGACATGTATGGTCCGTCGTACGTGTATCCAAACTTTTTATAGTATTGTTTTGTTCCTAAGGCGCTTATAACAAGTATCTTTTTGAAGCCGTATTCTTGACGAGTTACACGCTCTGCTTCAGCTAGCAGAATTGCACCGTAGCCTTTGTGTTGCCATGCCTTGGCTAGGCGTTTGCCCACTGGCACGACTGGTCCGTATACGTGGAGTTCACGGATTATGCTGCATGACTCCGCTCTTATTTCCGGTCTGTGCGCTTTTTCGGATGGTATCCTCAGCCTCAAATAGCCTATCAAGACGTCGTTTTCCGTGTCTTCCGCTGAGATGAAGATTTCTTCGCCTTCGGACGCCTTGTAACGCGTTGTTAGAATCTCCACTTTCTCCGGGTTTGGTTTTACACCATCCGCCAAAAGACGGTGTCCAACTTCCCGGCATCTTATACATCGGCATCGCAGTCCCTGCTCTTTTAGCTTTTGCTGGACTAGCTGGCGGAGATTACTCATTTTCACACCGGCCACTATGAGTGGTGCTGGTATATCGCGTTGGACGCGCATTATGCGAACCCATGGCGGAATCATCTTCTTGACTTCAACGATAAGCCTAGCCGCCTCCTCGGTTGTGTAGGGTCTGTATTCGCCTTGCATGTACCACTCGTAGGCTTTAGTGCCCTTCAAGACAAGGCACGGGTAAATCTTGATCATGTCCGGTTTGTAGGCAGGGTTAGTGAAAATTTCGTGGAAAACAGCTAAATCCTTCTCCATGCTT
>JAGTQG010000038.1 GCA_018396875.1 Candidatus Bathyarchaeota archaeon | reverse complement strand
AGCTAGAATCGTTGCTATTGTGGCGATGGATAAAATTTTATTTTTTAGCATTTTTTCACCTGTTTATCGTATGTATTACGAAAAAATATATTAAAAAGGTTCCGTCGAACGATTACATATAAAGAATTCTAAGAAATCCTAGTAATCCTGAATTAAACCTATAAATCAGTTGCTGAGTTATTTCGCTATCTTAACAGCAGCATTTCTAGGTCTATTTCGAGGGCTGCTGTCGGGTTTTCGATTTCAAAGTTGTTTAAGACTTGCGGGTGAACCTCGCCTAAAACGCCGACTTGCTTGTTGCCAACGTAAAGGGCGGCTGTTCTCCCAGTCAAGAAGCTTGGATGCTTAGCTTCCCTTATTTGCCAGTTCGTTAAGCCCATGTTGGCTAGGAGTGCCTCGCAGACAGCTCTTATTTCTGTGTAGTTGGCTGTGGAGTGGCATGTTACAGCCGCCAAGTGTAAGCGTCTTTCGCACATGGTTTCTTGGCGGCGGTTTATTTTTGCGACATCCGACACCTCGAAAAGTTTTTGCGGGTAGCTTTCATGCTTGTTTTCGGCTAAGTTCTTCAAAAGCCCGGGCAGAAGCATTTCTCGCATGATAGTGTATTCTGTGGATACCGGATTAGCTATGCGCACTGGATTTTTTGGTTTCAGCCTCATGAACTCGTAGTGAACTCTCTCGTTGGTTAATGTAAAGTTCATAACCTCCAAATAGCCTAAGCCTATCATGATTTGGCGCACTATTTCCGCCATCTTGTTGGCTGGATGCTTTTCGCCCACCGTCACCGTGGCTGGTGTTGTCGGCTCAAGCCTATAGTAGCCGTAGCCTATGGCAACCTCCTCTGCAAGGTCTATTTCGTGTAGGATGTCTACGCGGTAGGGTGGAACAGCCACCTCCAAAACGTCTTTATCAACAGCTTCTGCATCAAGTCGACACTTCCGCAGACAGTGGACAGCTTCATCCATGGAAAGCCTCAAACCAAGCATCTTGTTGGCGTAACTCAGCCTAAGCCTCATTTTCTCCGGTTCAAGGTTCGGCGAAACCAGTGTCCGGTCTGGATAATGCACCGTAACCTTCTCCAGTTTGCCACCCATGTCCGCCAGCGCCGTCGCCAAAACTTTTAGGCTTTTCTCCACAGCCTCAAAGCTCGGTCCAGTAACATCCAAGAAAAGATTCCGCGTGTTCCCGTCTACCCTTGTGAGTTCGCCGTTTATAATGGGAGGCATGGACAAAACCCGTCCACGCTTGTCGATCAAGAGCGGATATTTGGGCGCCCAGTTAATGAGGTGGCGATAAGCTACGCCCTTCTCGTGTTTCTCCAAAATCTCTTTGGGAGTCATCTCCTCCGTCTTGCCAAGCGGCACAAATTTTACGCTTGTAGGCTCTACGGCTGTGTAGGTGAAAGGCGGCTCCACAGCATCCAAGTTGTGGATGCCAATAGACGCCTTTTTGCGGTTTCTGCCAACACCCCAGTGGAGGTCCTCCTGCATCTCCATAAGCTCCACAACAGCGTCCTCGTCCAGCTTAACGTCGCGGACAACAGCTGCAAGCATGTAGGGTCTAACATTGGAAACCGCGCTGTCAATGTTTAATGTTATTTTTGGCGGTTCAGCATAATATTTTGGCAATCCTGTCTCCAGTTCCAGGAAACCTTTTAGGGCGCGGGCGACACCAGCGTAACTGCAAAAGTCTATACGGTTTGGGTTGTACTCCGCCTTGACATAGTCTTCGCCAACCTCTTCCAAGTCGAAGCCAAGCCAAGGCAGCCACTTTGCTAACTCCTCGACGGTTAACGGTTTGCCTAGAAACTTCGCCAGCTTTTCCACGCGAAGGTTTATCACTGGCATAATGGTGTCCTCCTAAGCCATCCAACATTGTTCGCGTACAACATGCGAATATCGTCCAAGCCTAACTCAATCATGGCTAGACGCTCCAAGCCTCCACCCCAAGCCAGCACTGGATACTTGATGCCCATGGGCGCCAAAACCTCTGGGCGGAACATTCCCATGCCGCACAATTCTATCCAACGTTTAAGCTTGGGGTGGTAAGCCACCGCTTGGGCTGAAGGCTCCGTGTAGGGAAAATAGCTTGGCCAAAACTCGATTTTCTCTATGCCGAACTTGGTGTAGAAAGTTTTCAGCGTGCCCATCAAATCCCGCAGGGTTACCCGTTTATCCATGATTATGCCTTCAATCTGATGGAACTCGGCCAAGTGCTTGTATGTAACTTGCTCATTTCTGTAAACCCTATCCACGGAGAACACTTTTATCGGCGGCTTCCGATGAGTTGCCAAATACTTTATGGTTTCAGCCGTCGTATGCGTTCTCAGAACAAGCTTTTTGGCTTCTTCGCCGCTCCACTTGTAACGCCAACCCTTCGAACCCGTAACCCACCCATCCTCATGGGTTTTCGCCACAGCTTCCACAAGTCTTTTAGAAGGCAAACGTCCAGTCTGCGGATACGCCAAATAAAACGTGTCCATCATTTCGCGGGCTGGGTGGTCTTGAGGTTGGAACAAAGCGTCGAAGTTCCAAAAGGCTGTCTCCACAAGTGGGCCGCGAATTTCAGTGAAGCCCATCTCCAAGAAGATTTCACGGGCGCGTTGTATAATCTGCTGTAGCGGATGCATTTTACCCGGATAAATGGCGGAGACTGGTGCGGTCACGTCGAACTTTGTAAGCTTAACGTTTCGCCAGCGGCCAGAAACAATAAGTTCAGGAGTGAGTTGTGTGACCTCTTCGGTTATCTCCAAGCCTTTTTTGGCTATCCGCCAGCCTTCCTCAGTTAATTCCAGCTCACGGTAAACTTTCTCCTCGATTTCAACCAAGTTGCGTTTTCTAAGAGTTTCCAAAGCCCGCTTGAGGTCTTCGTCTAAGTCTTCAACTTTTACAGAGCGTTTCTCGAAAATTGTGGCTAAAAGTTTCTCGTCAACTCCTATGGACGGCTCTGTGCCCACCGTTAACATGCACTTTTTTCCTTTGATGACGCCCCAGTTTTTGCGTCTAAGCCATCCCAAGGCTAATGGAACCATTCCAGCATTTAAACCAGCCTCTTGGGCCGCTTCATCCACCACCGCCTCGCCGCCAAGCCTCAGCAAAGCACGGAGCAAACGACGCTCCGGCAACCCGTATTGGGCGTAATGTTCACCCTCCTCGTTTAGAATAGCAACCCTCCATTTCTGCTCGTGAATTTTAACGAGGTTCCTTTCTGAAAGCGTTAGAGCAGCCCTCATAACGGCGGCATGGGCTAAACCACTTCTTTCAACCACATCGTCAACAGAAGCCCTTCCGTTAAGCATTCTCAGAGCCATTAATGTCTTTTTTTCATGAAGCCTCAAACCAGTCATTCTAAACACCCAATTCTGATAATTTGCCCCCGCGGGGATGCTTACATAAAAAGCCTCTAAGACTTTTTAAGCTATGCCCGTCAAAAACCGAAATGGTGCAGTTTTTCACGGAAATTGGCGGGACATCCCTTCACCCGGCAACAATGTATATGGAAACGTGAACCACGTATTTATAGGTTATTCCAGAACCACATTTCACAAAGCTTAATACATGTGGCTGGAATGTATTTAAAGCCAGAAACGCCTCAAAGAGGGCGCAATTTGACAGGCGAAGAAAGAAACGAAATGGTTGTCACTCCATGGGAGGTTAGGGGCAGAGTAGACTATGAGCGTTTAATCCGGGAATTTGGAACCCAACCCCTAACTGAGGAGTTGCTGCAGAAAATAGCCAAACACACCGGAGAGCTTCACC
>JAGTQG010000004.1 GCA_018396875.1 Candidatus Bathyarchaeota archaeon | reverse complement strand
GGCATCCTTCAAATAGAAATCAGCGACAAGTATGTGGACTTGGTGGTCCCACTGATTCCGGAAAACCTTGAAGGCAACGTGAAGAGGTTTTACGCGCTTCAATCAGGCGGCAAGATCCCCGTCGAGTTCATAGTGGAAAAAGATGGTGTCGATCTGTTCTATGAGCGTTATAGGCTTAAAAAAGTGAGCAGCCTACCACAGCACGGCTGAAACAATAAACCATAAGCCAAAAGCAGTCAAAACGGCAAAACAAAAAGTAAACACTATGTTGAACACTTTTTGAGTCCAAAAGCGCCTCGACTTAAAAACAGCTACAGCCACAAAGGTGTCCCAAGCTAGGTCACAGGACCAGTGAACAGCCGTAAATAGTATGAGCCCTACGTAGCCAAATAAAGAAGCGTTGAGAATGAGAGCTGCGCCTACGGTTGCCCACCAGAGGAAGAAGTAGGGGTTTGCGGCTGTTGCTATAAAACCGCTAACAAAGGAGGTGCTCCTCAAACGTTGTGGTTCTATGCTTTTCACTTCACGTTTCCTAAGCATTCCAAAACCCATGTAAACAAGGATTATGCCTCCAAGAAAACCAACAATTTTCTGAGCAAGTATGGAACGAAAAAACTCTGAAAGCCCCAAAAATAAAAGGAATATTAAGGGAATCTCTATTGCACCATGACCGATGGCTATTAGAACACCAGCCTTTTTATCCTCATACCCCTTTGCGACGGTCACTGCAAAAACAGGCCCGGGCGCCATAACTCCGGATAGGGAGATTAGGGCTACGGAAGCCAGAAACAATGGTAAATCGTTTATTGGTTCCATTCCTTTGCACTTTTGTGCTTATCGTTACTTCGTTAGTGAGAGCAGTTTTTCTTGGGCGGCTGCCACTCCCTTTCCAATCTCCACCTTGCATCCTAACCGTTTAAGAGTGCTTTCTATGGCAGCTATCGTGGCGAAAATGTCGTTTTGGTTCACGTTCCCCATGTGGCCTACACGGAAGCCTTTGCCCTTCAACGGACCAAGTGTTCCAGCGACAACTATTCCATGTTCTTTCATTTTGTTTCTGAACTGGTTGTCATCCACCCCTTCAGGGTAGTAGATGGCGGAAACGGTGTTGGCGGCACTTTCTCTTTCAGCTACAAGTTTTAGGTTTAAAGCTTCCATAGCCGTTCTAAAGGCTTCGGCTAGAATAAAATGTCTCCTAAACCTGTTCTCCAGTCCCTCTTCGAGGACAAGTTTTAAGGCTTCATTAAGCGCGTAAATCATGTTGACCGCCGGCGTAGCAAAGTATTTTGTTGGGTCACGCATCACTGGAAGCCAATTTTTGAAGCTTCCGTACCATGAACCAACGGACGCTTTACGCTTTTCAACGTGTTCCAGTGCTCTGGAATTTGCTGCAACCAGCGCCAAACCCGGCGGGACGCCAAGGCACTTCTGGGATCCAGACACGCAGATGTCTATGTGCCAGTCGTCAACGCGAACCTCCATTCCACCCAGCGAGCAGACAGTGTCAACTATGTAGAAGGCGTTGCTGTTTTTCCTAACAACCTCGCCTATCTCCTTAATAGGGTTGACCAATCCAGTTGAGGTTTCTACATGGGTAACGGTTACCGCCTTGTAATCATCCTCTTTCAAGGCTTCCTTGACAAGTTCTGGTTTGACGGGTTTTCCCCATGGCACTTCTAGGACGCGTGGTTTTGCCCCGTAAACTTTTGATATTTCAACGAAATACTGCCCAAAATATCCAGAAACTGTGTTGAGCACTTTGTCGCCGGGCTCTACTATGTTGGCTATTGCCATCTCTAAAGCTAGTGTACCGGAACCAGCCACCACGAAAACTTCGTCCCTTGTCATGAAGACTTTTTTCAAGTTGTCTAGAGCTTCTTTAAATATACTGGCAAACTCCAGACTCGTGTGGGATAATGGGGGCTTGCACATGGCACGCAAAACTCTTGGATCAACATTTGTTGGACCGGGGATCATGAGAAGCTCTCTTTCAAACATTACCACACCAACCGTTGAGGTTAAGGTTATATCTGTATTTTGGATTTAAGTTTAATTGGAAGACTAGATTTGTCGAATAAAATTGGAGCCAAGTTTGGGTTTCTGCGGAAGCTTAAAGATTTCCTAATTGGCGCAACCGTTTATAGTGTTGTAAGAGACCTTGAGGAGAGGCGGTTATTGGTTGAGTACGGGTTGATGCTCGTTGTGCTCGGCGACATGCTTGGTTTCCCGCTTCCCAACTATTATCGTTTGAGGCTTCTTCCATACTGGCTTCCCAGATTTAACGAATGGAAAACTTTCCTACTTAGAGAGAGGGACGTAACGGAGAAACTATGAGAGAAACAAATGGTATAACAATCTTTTTATCCCAATAGTCTTTCTATATTCCTTGTGGTGAAAAAGCTGTGACTAAGAATGAAGCTGGCGAAGAGAAAAAGGAAAGTGAAGTGAAAAAAGCCATCAAAGGCTTAGTTTACGGTATGGCTATGCATGGCATGGTTAGTTATGCCCTAAAAACAAGAATGTACCTAGAAAATCTTTTCATGTTGATCACGATGGGTGATATGTTGGGTGTTCCGGTTCTGCCACCGTACTATTGTCTTAGACTTTTGCCCTACTGTGTTCCACACATAAAAACTTGGAAACGCACTCTGCTTAGAGAACGAGATGTTACGGATTCTGTTTTCGCCTAAAAGGAGGATAAAGTTTGTCAAAAGCCCTTTCGGTTAAAGAGTATTTTGCAAGTCATCCCAACATAAAGTACATTCTTTTTGGTGGTAAAGGAGGCTTAGGCAAAACAACCCTTTCCGCCGCCACTGCTTATTGGCTTTCCAAAAGAGGCAAGAAAGTTGTGGTTTTCTCTACAGATCCACAGGCAAGCCTTACAGACATTTTTGAAAGAAACATTTTCGGCAAAGGAGAAGTCGAAATAGCCCCCAATCTTTTCGCTCTGGAAATAGACGCAGACAAGCGCATAGCCGACTATCAAGAGGAAATTCGACAGAAAATAATCAAAATGTACGGCGAAGTCCCTAAAGAAGTGGACGATTACATCAAGTCTTCTGCTGCTGAACCCGCCATGGCTGAATCCGCCACTTTTGACGCTATGGTTGAGCTTATGACAAGCGGAGCCTACGACTATTACATTTTTGACATGATGCCCCATGGACATGCCGTTCGATTCCTCGGAATGTCGGAAATCCTTGACGCGTGGGTGAACAAAATAGTTGAAACGAGGAAGAAAGCCGCCGAATACGGCGACGTAGCCGCTGTACTGAGTGGTAAAGGCAGTCTAGCTCAAGAGGATAAAATCCTCGAAGAGTTAGACTTTATCCGTTCAAGGCTGAGCTTCGTGAGCAACATGATGCGGGATGAGGAGCACACAGCCTTCTTTTATGTTCTCATCCCAGAGCTTATGCCAATACTGGACACAAAAAAGGCCTTGGAAATGTTTAGGCAGTTTAACATTCCCTTAAGCGGGGTCATAGTGAACCAAGTCTACCCAGTTGAACTTTTAAAGCAGAAAAACGTCCCAGAGTTTTTGAAAAATAAGATACTTATGCAGCAAAAACATATGAAAACTATCCAGCAAGAGTTTGGCCCGCTTATCCGCGGGATTGTTCCAATGTTTGACCGTGAACCTAAAGGGCTTAAAATGATTCCGGAAGTGGCTAAAGCCTTGTTTGGAGAGGAATAAACATGAGTGCTGATCTAAGTTTCAGCGACTACATTGCATCCAAACCGAGTCTGAAATATCTGTTTTTTGGAGGAAAAGGCGGAGTCGGCAAAACTGTAGTAGCCGCTGGAACAGCCTACTATCTGGCTGAAAAACTTGGCAAGAAAACATTAATCTCGTCTACAAACCCTGTCCACAGCCTCTCAAGCGCTTTCGGTCAAGACCTCTGGGGTAAGGGGATCCAAAAGGTTGAGGGTACAAAGAACCTTTATGCTATTGAAATTGACATATCAAAAACTATTGAACGATACAAGGATGAGATTAGAGAGAAAATTTACACTTTCCTAAAGTATGCTGACATACCATTAGACCCTGAACCTTTCGTGGACATTGCCACAACTAATCCCGCCTTTGAAGAGTCAGCCATGTTTGACGACATGATCAGCCTAATATTGAAGGGCGAGTTTGACGCTTATGTGTTTGACACAGCCCCTGTAGCCCACACTTACCGTCTTTTGGGCATGTCGAAAGTTTACGATCTTTGGCTGCACAAAATGATTAAAAGCAGAGAAGAGGCCTTATCACTACGTGTTAAACTTTCTTTCCGCAAGGACAAGATATTGGAAGAAATCAAGAAGGACCCACTTCTTGCGAGTCTATTAGCCACGAGGGAGAAAACTGAGAGAGGCCGCATGCTTTTAACAGATAAAGACAAAACAGCCTTCTTCTTTGTAACTTTGCCCCTTTCGCTTCCAATAGCCGTCATCGAACGCTTCATCGGCTGGGTTCAAGCATTCGATATCCCCACAGGCGGAGTAATAGTGAATGAAGTTTTGCCGAAAGAGGAATTCGACCTAAAAAACGCTTCATCCTACATAGTCAACAAAATTAAAGAACAGGAAGGATACTTAAAAATTATACATGAAAAGTTTCCAGGAATGGTCCGCGCATACGTGCCACTGTTCGAGACAGAAGTAACGGGCCTAGAAATGATCGCACGGGTCGCAGAAGCCTTAGCCAAAAAATAAAAATGGGAAATGTTTAGGCAGTCTTTGCTGCAGCCCTTAACCGTTTAAAGGCTTTGGCCCCCTCATAGCACATGAAAAGTCCAAGAATTAGTAAGAAGATGTTAACACCTACAGCTACAAGCGCGCCCCATCTTGTGGGGTCCGCCAAGTAACCAGTTGGTCCAAAGATTCCAATATAAATTAGGTATGTTAATGCTGATAATGTTGTCACCAACATGAACAGCATCGGGATCATTGTATAAACCCTAGGACGCTTCTCTTTTGTCAGCCACAGCGAGACAATCATTAGTGCTAGTCCGGCCATGAGTTGGTTAGCACCACCAAAAGTGCCCCAAATATACTGGAACGCAGCCCCTATGTGTGGACTTGTTACTATGTAGACTATTATGCACACTACGATAGCACTGAAGTACTTGTTTTTGAAGATTCCACCTGCTTTGGGGCCAGCTAAGTCTGCTAGAACTAAACGGGTAATTCTTAACCCTATATGCATTATTGTTATTGCAAGTATGATTAGCATGACTGATGCTAGGCCTTCTCCTACATTGCTTGGTATCCCTAGATTCTCAAATAAAGTTCGTGCCCCCGTTACGAACGATCCTGCAGGGTCGCTTACGTTTTTGGTTGTAGCCGGATTCAAAATCGCAACGGATGTTAGAGCTACGAGGGCCATTATCCCTTCTGCGAGCATTGCCCCGCCGCCTACAAAGTGGGCGTCTGGTTCTGTGTCCAACTGTTTTGAGGAAACTGATGAGCCTATTAAGCTGTGCCATCCGGATATTGCACCGCAAGCAACTGTTACGAACATCATAGGCCATAGAGGACCAGATGGTGTTACTTTTAGCGCTGAGTCAAAGAATGTTGTAGTCATCGAGTATTGATAGTTGGGGGCTCCAATTAAAGCTCCGATAATTACACCTATAACGCCCGCATAAACTAAGTAGAATGAGAGGTAGTTGATTGGTTGTATGAAGACCCATATGGGCAACACTGCACCTAAAAAGCAGAATAGCAAGGTTATGAACATCCAAAAGTCTAAAGCGTTTGGAAACGGTGGGACTGGGCCTGTGGCGGGCACGGGCTCCAGTGGGGCAGTGTAAGGCATGGCGATGCCTGCCCATATACCGAGGAATATTATAATCACCGCGATTACTGTTGTGTACACTATGTTAACCTTAAACCTGTATGTCAGGAATCCTACTATCACTCCAATTATAGCCACGATAAGTACGGGTATAGGGCTCACTGGAAACCTTTGGAATAACCTTGCAACCTGATTTGTAAAACTGGATAGAATTAGGATGATATACCAAAGAATGTACCAAAGCAGTATTGTTCTTGCCCTTGGAGAAATTAACTCATATGTTATTGGTCCGAATGATGCTCCCTCGGATCTGACGGAAACCATAAGGCTTCCGTAGTCGTGTATCCATCCAATAAATATGGTTCCAAATACTATCCATAGAAAGGCGGGAAGCCATCCCCATTGAAGGGCAATTATTGGGCCTAGCACTGGGCCTAGGGCTGCTATGCTTTTCCATTGGAATCCGAAGAGGATGTATTTGTTTGTTGGGAAAAATTCTACTCCGTCCATGTATGTGTGGGCTGGTGTTTCGCGTTTTGGATCTGACATTATAACGTTTTTGTCAAACCATTTGACATAGCCCCAGTAGGCAATGGCATAGAGAATTATCCCTGTCAGAATCACTATTATTGAGAGCAATACGGTCCCTCAGACTTTATGGTTTGTTGGGCATCTTAATATAAGACTTGCGATAGAACTTCATTGTGGAAGGAGCAGTGGCATGTACGAGATAACCATAATCTTTGCTTTAGCCTTCCTATTTTTAATTGTCTATTTTGTTGGGATGTACCGTAACCGAAAAATCGCTGTTAACTATGCAAGAACAGTTAAAGAGCATATGTCCAAACGAAGCACCTTTGTTGGTTTCCGCCCCTATAGCCGCGGCGGCTTCAGAGTCCTTTGCAAGCTTAAAGAGAAGGAGCCTTTCACTGAAGTTGAAATGGCTGTAAGCCTGGTAGACCGTGAAAACCTTATGCACTATCCGCTATCTATACTTACGAAAGATAAGGATCGCCTTGCATGTTGGGGCTTCTTTAAGAACCCAATTCCGTTTAGCATGGAGATTCTTCCAATAAAGGATGAAAAATTGTGCTCAAAGGTGGCACACGAAAGAGGGCTTACCCGCGTGATTTCCAACGGCGAGTTTTACGAATCCTTTGCGGTTTTAGCTTCAAACCATGAGCTTGCAGACAAGTTTTTGTCAGATCGTCGCTTACAGAAGCGCATTTTAGAAATGAAGGCGTTCATCAAGCGTTTATCCTTGAGCGAAAAGGATTCAAGGCTTTACTTGATAGGCGATTTGAAAGAGGCTTCATCTGTACGTTCTCTTATAGACGTTTTCATGTATTGCGGGGAACTGTGTGGAAAAATTCAAGCCTAACCTTGAACGTTTTTCAGAAATTGTCTTTGTAATTCTATAACTTCACTGCTATTCCTAGCTTTTGCGTATTCTTCAAGCCTTTCCTTATTTAGTTCTATAAACGTGTGTCCCCATTTAAATATGGACAGCAGTTTTAACGCCTCTTCTTTGAATCCGGCAATGTAAAGGGCTGCAGCTAAAGCCTCAGCGGTGCTTAGTTTTGTTGGACATGCGAAGTTAACGGGGTTTCCTGCCACTAAATAGGGTAGACACCTTGACGCGCCTCTAACGTTTTTCATTAGTGGTTTTTCGGCGTGTTCCCAGCTGAAGTCCAGGGCTGCTAACCCATGCTTTTCTATGCGTTCTCTGTCGGCGGGTGAAAAGGCGATTTTTGAATAGGGGTTTAGAATTACTGCGCCTTTTGGCAAAAGCTTGATTTGCCGCACCAGGCGGACAAGACCGTGACGTTTAAGTTTTAGGGCTGTGCACTTTTTGGGGTCGCACTGCCCAGCATGGTAAACAACAATTTTAAGCGGTTTTTGCTCCGCCAGTTTTCTGCACCTTTAAATGGCTCATGGGGTCATCTAAAACTTTTGGAATCCATTCTAGAAGGTCAGAAGCCATCATGTGGTAGCCTTTCTCTGCAAAGGCAAAGTCTCCAGCGGCGCCATTCACAAAGGCTCCAGCAACAGCAGCCTCAAATGGATCAGCGCTTTGCGCCAAGAACGCTCCCACAATTCCGGAAAGCACGTCGCCAGTTCCGCCAACAGTCATACCCGGGTTCCCTGTAAAATTAAGTTTAAATTTTTTCTCGTCGGCGATTATGTCAACTGGTCCTTTGAGAAGTATTACGGCGCCCAGCTCAGCAGCCGTCTTCTGAGTTTCCAAGGCTTTTTCTCTAATGTTTTCCGGTAACGTTTTCCCAGTTAGTATAGCGTATTCGCCAGCATGCGGCGTCAAAACCACTGGTGTGTTCAGTTTTCTCTTAAATTCTGCAAAAGCCTTTAAGCCGTCAGCGTCTAACAAAAGCGGTTTGCCTGCCCCCTCCACAACGTCGATTAAGGCTTTTACGGCATCTCTGGTTTCCATGTGAAGCCCAAGTCCCGGACCAAGAACCACTGCGTCTGACTTTTCAACATACGTTTTTAGGGTTGGAACGTTGCCAACGTTCAAATGTTCCCCATCAAGCTTTATGGTTATTAGATCTGGCGACATGGCTGAAATCGCATAAGCCGTTTTCTGTGGCGCTGCGATGTAGGCTAAATCAACGCCTGTTCTCAGCGCGGCAAGCGCCACCAAAGCTGGAGCGCCAGAGAAGGTTTCGCTTCCACCGATCACAAGTAGTCGTCCATAGTCTCCCTTGTGGGATTCTGGAACACGGGCTTTCACTACAAGTTTGACGTCTCCCGGTCCGGCGTAGTTTTCAAGTTCCTGTGGCAGTCCAATATCCTTAACTTTTAACTCGCCAGTATATTCTTTCGCTACCTCAAGTCCCCTTTTTGTTTTATAGAATGTTATTGTCAAGTTGGCTTTTACAGCGGTTCCTAAAACTTCGCCTGTGTCGGAGTCTATGCCGGTGGGCACGTCAACAGCCAATTTGAAGGCGTTTAGCGAATTAATTTTTTCAACAAGCTGTTTTATTGGCGGTTTAAGCCTGCCCTTGGTGCCAATACCTAGAAGAGCGTCCACGGCTATATCTGCGTCTATGTCCGGTATGAGCGAGCTATCATAAACTTCATGGATCGTTATGCTTTCCCTTAGAAACTGCAATACTCTCCAGTTTTCCAAGGCTGCTTTGTGGGAGATTTCACTTGCCTTTCCCGCAAGAATAACAACGACTTTAAAGCCCATGGACGCTAAATGCCTTGCTGCCACAAAACCGTCTCCACCATTTCCGCCTAAACCACAAAAAACTGCAACTTTTTTATCCGATGTAAATCTTGAGGCTATTTCTTGAGCTACGATTCGCCCAGCGTTTTCCATGAGCTGGAGCTGGGAAACCCCAAAATATTCAGCGTTTAACTCTAAGGCTCGCATTTCACGGCTTGTAATAGCCCCTTTAATAGCGCTCTCATTCAGCATGTTCTAGACCTAACACCTAAATACCGTGGCTCCGCATAAGAATATTTCCAAATTTTCATCCTCGAGGTAACACAAAATATTTTAATGCATTAATGTAGACAGTACTTACGAGGAGGTTTATATGCCAAAAGCTTTCGTGTTAATCAACACAGAAATAGGCTCAGAGGCCGACGTTCTAAAAGATTTAAGAAAGATTGAAGGCGTTGAAGAAGCCTACGCCGTTTACGGAGTATACGATATAATCTGCAGAGTGGGCGCGGAATCCATGGACAAGCTTAAGGAGATCGTTACTTGGCGTATAAGAAGGCTTGACAAGGTTAGGTCAACCCTCACAATGATAATAGTTGAAGAGTCACCGAAATAGCAATCATCTCATTTATTTCCAAAATCAACCTCTTTCTAACTTCATTTTATCTCTAAGATGGGCTAATGCATCTTTAGGCTGTGGCGAATGGCTCTGCAGCACATGCATATAGGCTTCGATGATACCGACTCTCCACGGAGAGGATGCACGACTTATATTGCGGCTCTTTTAGTGGAAAAACTGGAAAAAATCGGAGTCGAGTTTACAGACTACCCAAACCTTGTTAGGCTAAATCCAAACGTTCCTTGGAAAACCCGTGGAAACGGAGCCCTATGCCTGAGAATAAAATGTAACGAAAACATTGCAGACAAAGTTAAGGAAACAGTCATGGACATTGTGGAAGAAAATTCTGACCTAGCGTACAAAGGCACGGACCCCGGTATAGTCTTTCTTCCAAGAGCCAGAGTTCCAAGGGAGATTCAGGCTTTCGCTAAAAATGCCATCACTGGAATCGTCAGTATGAAAACAGCCCTGAAACTTTTGAAACGATTCAAGGCTGAAGCTTTAGGCTTTAAAAGTGGACGTGGAATAATAGGCGGCTTAGCGGCTGTCGGCGAAACATTAAGGGGCGACCACACTTTTGAAATAATCGCCTACCGCACTCCAGAAAACTGTGGCACGAAAAGAAGAATAGATGAACAATCTGTAATAGAGATGGACCGTACAACGACGCCATACACTTTTAACAATCTTGATCCAGAAACAGGCAGAATCCTAATAACCCCTCGCGGACCAGATCCAATACTTTTCGGCATAAGAGGTGAAACTCCCGAGATTGTTAAGAAAGCCTTTGAAATAGTTAAGCCCCTCGAACCCGTGGAACGGTGGGTTATTTTTCGAACAAACCACGGTACAGACGCTCACTTGAAACGCGTCAAACAACTGAGCCGAATAAAGCCTTACCACCCCGTGATCGCCAAGGGAGTTGTGGCTACAAATCCCAAAATAGTTCCAAGAAGACACGTCATCTTTACAATTGAGGATGGCAGTGCCCGCGTTGACTGTGCAGCTTACGCGCCTACGGGTGCTTTAAGGAAGGCGGCGAGTAAACTCATCGTCGGCGACTATGTAGAGGTTTATGGTGGAGTCCGCCCTTCTGCTAAAAACCATCCAATAACCATTAACCTTGAGAAACTGCATGTGTTGAAACTTGCTCCTCAAGTGGTTTACCGTAACCCTTTCTGTCCACAGTGCGGCAAACGTTTAAAGTCCATGGGTGCGGGTAAGGGCTTCCGATGTGAAAAATGTGGTTTACGTTTCCCCAACCTTTCCAAAGTCGCAGTTCACGTTAAACGCGATTTGAAAAGAGGTTTGTATATTACTTCACCCCGATCTCAGAGGCATCTCACGAAACCTCTTGTGCGTTACGGAATGGAAAAACGGCGGGGCTCGGAGATTAAACTGATTGAAGGGTGGCACTTTCCGTAACGCGTCTATTATTCGCCTTCCTTCACCTTGAATATTTCGCATAGCAGTCGGTAAAGCTCGTCGCCTCCTTCAACTTTGCAGAATAAGTCTTTTTCAGCCCTGAGTATCCGCCCAACAGCTTGGTATGTCTGTCTCCATTCCAGCTCTTTCCACATCATTTTGTAGTTTTTCAGCTCAATCCAAGCTCTGAAAATCAAAACGATAAACATGCCTATGGTTAGGGCTAGATTTAGTAGGTAGATATCAATAAGGTCCAGTCTTCCACCTCCATATCTTTCACTATTTAAACTGAGGTCAATAAACCTTTAAAGAATGTAAGTTTCTTGATATGTGAGGATCAATAGGATGAGTGATGTTTTACCGCCAATCATCTACGAACTTGGACTTGGGGGTCTAGGCGGCTTCATAATAGGGTTTACCATTAAAAAATTAAGCAAACTCATACTTTTTCTGCTAGGCTTGTTCATAGTTTTCCTTGTCTACCTCAACATTAAAGGCGTTTTAAGCTTAAACTATGAAGCTCTTTTCAGTTTTATAAGCGAACTTTTAGGAACAGCTGGCAGCGCATTCTCTTGGCTTGTTCACACGATAGCTTTGCTGCCCTTCGCTGCAAGCTTTGTAGCGGGTTTTCTTTTAGGTCTTAAACTTGGATAGTAATGGTTTAAATGTTGGAGAGTCATCTATCCATTGAAAAGACGACGATCTTCACAATCTAGGAGCGTTGAGGTGTTGGAAAAGTTTCCGGCAGAGGAATACGCGCTTCCCTTTTTCAGGGAACACGGTTATGTTAGAAAGCTCTGCCCAAAGTGCGGAACATACTTTTGGACTTTAAACCCGGAACAGGAGACATGCGGTGAGGCAAGGGCTGAGGGATGTGCAACCTACACTTTTATCGGCAATCCGCCAACTAGGAAAAGCTTTAGTTTGCGTGAGATGCGTGAAGCTTTTCTATCCTTTTTTGAAAGGCACGGCCACACGCGTATCAAACCTTATCCTGTTGTTGCGAGGTGGCGTGACGACATTTACCTGACGCATGCCAGCATAATAGATTTTCAACCTTACGTAACTGAGGGGATTGCGCCTCCGCCTGCAAATCCTCTGGTTATAGTTCAGCCTTGCATTCGCCTAGTTGATATAGCTAATACTGGTCCAACATTTGGCAAGTATCTGACAATCTTCGAGATGGGCGGGCACCACGCGTTTAACTATCCAGATAAGGAGGTTTACTGGAAAGATCAAACGGTTAGGTTCCACCACGTTTTTGCCACCGAAGAGCTTGGCATAAAACCCGAAGAGATAACCTACAAGGAGGAAATATGGTCTGGCGGCGGTAATGCTGGACCATGCCTTGAATGCATAGTTAGGGGCTTGGAGGTTGCAACGCTTGTTTTCATGCAATACAAAGTTGTTGGCAACCAGTTCGTCAAACTCCCAATTAAAACTGTTGACACAGGTTATGGCATAGAGCGCTACGCTTGGCTTTCGCAAGGAGTTCCCAGCGCCTTCCATGCAATTTACGGTGAAATTCTCGACAAGATCTTTGAAATGGCTGGAATAACCCATGTGGACCCGGATTTGTTGGCAAGCGTTGCAAAAGTTTCAGCCCTTGTAAGTTTGGAAAAGGCTGCCGGTTTAATGGAGGCGAGGCGTAAAATAGCCAAAATCTTAGGCGTTGAAGCTGACATGCTTGAAAAGGTTTTGTCGCCCATAGAAAACGCTTTTGCGGTTGCAGACCACACGAAATGTTTAAGCTTTATCCTCGCCGAGGGCGTTGTTCCATCAAATATTCAAGAGGGGTATCTGGCTAGACTGCTGTTTAGAAGAATCTACCGACTGTTGAGACTGCTGGGGATTACCAATAGGCTCTATGACATTTTTGACATGCAAATCCGCTGCTGGTCTCAGGATTATCCCCATCTTCGAGAAATGCAAGACGAAATAATGGAAATGCTCCATATAGAAGAGGAGAAATTCAAGGAAACCATATCCAAGGGAAGCAGCCTCGTGAAACGCATAACCGAGGAGTTAAAGTCTAAGGGCTTCAAAAAGGTTCCTGTTGAAACTCTAATCGAACTTTACGACTCGCATGGCCTCCCGCCAGAAATTGTTAAGGAAACAGCGGAGGCTGAAGGCTTAACAGTTGATGTCCCAGAAAACTTCTACAGCCTCGTCGCCGAAAAACACATGCAAACCCGAAAAGCCACAGAGGAAGCCGAACACGAAAAATGGATCGAAGACGAGGTGGCTGGTCTTCCAGCAACGGAGGAACTCTACTACAAGGACCAATACATGACAAGTTTTGAGGCAAAAGTTCTCAAAACCTTCAAGAACAAATATGTGGTTCTTGATAGAACATGCTTCTATCCGGAAGGTGGAGGGCAACCTGCTGACACAGGCTTTTTAATGTTTGATGGAAGAAAAGTTGAAGTTGTTGATGTGCAAAAAATCGGCAAGGTAATAGTTCACGAGATTAAAGGGGAAAGTCCCCCCTCGGAAGGAAGCGTTGTAAAGGGCTTTATAGACTGGGATAGACGGTACACTTTGATGAAAAGCCACACTGCAACCCATATCGTTAACGCTGCGGCACGGCGTGTTCTTGGACAGCACGTTTGGCAGTTCGGCACCCAAAAAGGCGTTGACAGTTCTAGGCTGGATATTTCCCATTATCGTCGCCTCACACGGGAAGAAATGCAAAAAATTGAGCTTTTAGCTAACGAGGCTGTTTTCCGCAACATTTCAGTGGAGATTTCATGGATGCCGCGAACTGAAGCCGAAAACCTTTACGGGTTTAGGCTTTACCAAGGCGGCGCTGTTCCCGGAAAAGAGATTCGAGTGGTCAAAATTGGAGACTGGGAAGTTGAAGCCTGTGCTGGAACCCATGTGCGGAACACTGGAGAAATAGGCTTCATCAAAATAATCCACTCGGAAAGGATTCAGGACGGTGTGGAGCGCCTCGAATACTCAGTTGGAATAAACGCCTTAAAAGCCGTTCAGCGAAACGAGGATCTTCTCTGGCGGGTTTCAGAAATTTTAAACTCGCCGTTAGAAAAATTGGACAAAACAGCCGAAAAAATAGTTAGGGATTTGAAAGAAGCGAACGCTGAAAGAAGAAGGTTGATAAAGGAAATAGCGAGGCTTGAAAGTCTCGGCATGAGTGAAAAAGCAGAAGCCGCCACTGTTCGTGAAGTTAGTGGTGTTAAGCTTATTTTACGAGATTTCGGAGAGGACGTGGAAGTTAACCGCATGGTGCAAACGGCAAACGAGTTAATAAAAAAAGATGACTTAATAGTCACCATTTTCTATGGAGCAGACGAGAACACCGCAAGAATAATGGTTATGGCTGGACAAAAAGCTGTTGAAAAGGGCGTGGACGCCAGCGAAATAGCCAAAGAAGCCTCGAAAATAATGGGCGGCGGAGGCGGAGGGAGAAAAAACTTTGCCCAAGGTGGAGGACCCTTAAAAGAAAAACTGTTGGAAGCCGTTAAAAAAGCTGAGGAGGTTCTGGAAAAGCAACTCGAACATAAATAAGTCTCGTCGAGTCGATAGTTTCTTTTTGGATTTGTTTTTCTCAGTTAAACCGACGTTTGAAAGGCTTGTTTCACAGCAAAAATTATATGAAAATGAAGTGTGAAACAGTTTCTCCAAAGTGGGGGAGCAGTTTGGACATTATTGTTTGTGTTAAGCATGTTCCAGAAACAGCTGAAGCGGAACTGAAGATAGATGCGACTGGTAAGGGCATAGAAAAATCTGGGTTAGTCTTTGACATAAACGAATGGGATGATTACGCCCTAGAGGAGGCTGTGCGGATCAAGGAAAAGTTCGGTGGAACCGTTACAGCCATAACGGTGGGTTCAGAGGATTCTGACAGCACGTTACGGAAATGTTTGGCACGAGGCGCAGACAAGGCTATACGGTTGACGGATCCGAAGTTTGCTGGTTCAGACGCTTATGCTACAGCTAAAATACTTTACAATGCCATTAAAAACATGCGCTTCGACATAATTTTAACTGGTGCGCAGGCTGGCGACGACGGAAGCGCCGTGGTAGGTCCAGTTTTGGCGGAGTTTCTCAAGATTCCCCATGCAACGATGGTTAAAAAAATCGAGTTTGCCGACGGTAAAGCAATAGTCAACCGTGAACTTGAAGGAGGTTTGGAGGAGCGGTTAGAAGTCAAGCTCCCAGCGCTCTTCACTATTCAAACTGGGATTAACGAGCCTCGTTACGTTTCAATCATGGGGATCCGCAAAGCAATGCAGAAAGAGATCAAAGTTATGGGGCTGGCGGATATAGGCTTAGGCGAAAACGAAGTTGGCGAGGCGGGTTCATGGCTTACGATAGAGCGACTTTACGTTCCACCCGTTGAGAAACAAGCCGAATTTCTAACAGGAAGCCCAGACGAGATAGCATCTAAAATTGTGGAGATTTTGAAGTCTAAGGGGCTGATATAGCATGGCTGAAATATTTGTGCTAGCCGAGCACAGGCAAGGACAGTTGAGGGACATAACCTTTGAAATGTTAACCAAGGCAAGAGAAATAGCCGAAAAAACAAACGCCGGTTTAACAACGGTTCTGTTGGGCAAAAACGTTAGAGAACTTGCAAAAACATTGGCAGAGTATTCGCCAAAGGTTTTACTTGTAGAGGACGGTAAGCTTGAAAACTTTAACTCTGAAGCATATCAGAAAGTCCTTTCGCACTTAATCACACAACGTAAACCCGTTCTAACGATTATTGGACACACTTCCTACGGTGTTGAGCTTGCTCCAAGGTTGGCAGCCGCCCTAAACGTTCCGTTGGCAACCGACTGCATAGACTTTGGCTTTGAGGGCGAAGCGTTCACTGTCACGAGGCAGATGTATGGTGGAAAGGTGAATGCGAAGGCTGTTCTCCGCAAGTCTGAAAGCTACATGGTTACTGTGCGCCAAGCTGCCTTCCAAGCCCAAAAACCCTCAGTCCCAATAAACGGTCAAATAGAGGAAATTCCATCGCCGCTAACCGAGGAAATAACAAGCAAGCGTTTCTTGGAATATGTTTTGCCGCCGCCCGGAGGCGTGGACATAACAGCCGCCGATGTTCTAGTTGGCATCGGAAGAGGCATAAAGGACCAAAGCAACATACCGATGGTGGAGGAACTGGCAAAGTCTTTGGGCGGAGTTTTGGCGTGCTCCCGTCCCATCGTGGATAAGGGTTGGCTTCCAAGCGACAGGCAAGTGGGCACTTCCGGCAAAACCGTTAAACCAAAACTTTACTTGGCGCTGGGAATAAGCGGAGCGTTCCAACATGTTCTTGGAATGAAAAACTCAGACCTAATAATAGCAGTGAACAAAGACCCGAAGGCTCCAATATTTAGCTTCTCAGACTACGGTGTGGTGGAGGATCTCTTCAAAATCGTGCCCGTCCTGAAAAACAAGATTAACGAGTTAAAAGCTCAAAAATCCTCATAACTATCTTGGTGGGTTTTATGCAGTTCAAGTTGACAGAGGAGCAGATGGAGATAAAACGGGCTGCCCGTGAGTTTGCGGAAAAAGAGTTCACGCCAGAACTTGCCTTGGAATATGACCGTAAAGAGGAGTTCCCCTTTGAACTCTACAGAAAAGCCGCGAAACTAGGCTTCACGAGCATGCGTATACCCGAAGAATATGGCGGGCAAGGTTACGGTGTTCTAGAGGAATGCCTCGTAGTCGAGGAGTTCTGTCGCGTTGATCCCGGGCTAGGGGTAGCTGTTTCCCTTGGAAACTTGATGGTTCCAGATGTCCTACTTAAGCACGGCAGTGAAAAACAGAGAGAAAAGTATATCCCGCCATTGGCGAAGGGTGAAAAAATCGCTGCGGCGGCTTTCACGGAACCCGAGCATGGAAGCGACATAACAAAACTTGACACAACAGCTGTGAAGGTTGGAAACGAGTGGGTCATAAACGGCTCTAAACAGTTTATAACAAACGCTCCAATAGCCGACACTTTCATAATTTTGTGTCAAACAGACCCAAATGCTACGCCGCCTCATCGAGGGCAAAGTCTCTTCCTTGCGGAGAAAGGCATGCCGGGGTTAGAGGCAACGAAGCTTCAGGGCAAGATGGGAATAAGACCATGTGTTACGGGTTCCCTAGCGCTGAGCGACCTCCATGTTCCAGAAGAGAACCTTGTCGGCGAGCTTAACAAGGGCTTCTATTACGCTCTCGAGCTTTTTGACGGAACACGAATAACCGTTGCAGCTCAAGCCGTCGGCATAGCCCAAGGAGCCTTCGAAAAGGCGCTGGCTTACGCCAAAACCCGAAAACAGTTCGGACAACCCATAATCAACTTTCAGGGAATATCCTTCAAACTGGCTGAAATGGCGATGAAAATTGAAGCCGCCCGCCTACTAACATATAAAGCAGCTTGGATATATGACCATGAAAAGCCTAGCCCCGCCGCTACCTCAATGGCGAAGGCCTATGCAAGTCGCGTTGCCATGGAGGTGACCGACGAGGCTATACAGATTTTCGGCGGATACGGGTACTTGGCTGATTACCATGTGGAACGTTTCCACCGATGTGCAAAAATAACCGAAATATATGAGGGAACAAGCGAAATCCAAAAGCTGACGATAGTGAATTTCCTACAAAAGCAGTCATAATTCTTTCTCCCTATTTTTAAGCGGGAGCTTCAATTTTACGTTTTCACTGAAAAGTTTTATACATTTTGAATAGCCATAAGTCTGATTCTGGAGGAATGTTGTTTGACAGAGAAATTGAAAAAGGCAACTGTCATTGGTTCTGGAGCCATGGGACATGGCATAACACAGCTTTTGGCGACAAGCGGTTTTGAGGTAACCATGGTGGACATCAGCGACGAGCTTCTCCAAAAAGCTATGGAGAAAATCAAGTGGAGCCTTGGCAAGTTTGTGGAGAAGAGGCGCATAAGGCAAGAAGATGCAGACGCTGCGCTTGCAAGGATAAAAACAACAACAAGCTATGAGGAAGCCGCCAAGGACATAGACATAGCCATTGAAGCTGTCCCCGAAAACCTTGAACTTAAAAAGAAGGTTTTCGCCAAACTCGACAGCATAGCACCGCCCCACGCGATACTAGCATCTAACACTTCAACATTAAGCATAACCGAAATGGGAAACGCCACAAACAGACCCGACAAAGTGGCTGGAATGCACTTTTTCAATCCACCGCAGTTAATGGCGCTGGTGGAGGTGATCAAAGGCGAAAAAACTAGTCAAGAAACAGTAGACACTCTTGTGGAATTGGCCAAAAAGCTTGGAAAAACCCCTGTGGTCGTAAAGAAGGATGTGCGGGGCTTCATAGTGAACCGTGTTCTAGGCGCGGTTTTCAACGAAGCTTTCTGGGCTTACCATCGCGGGGAAGCGTCAAAAGAGGGGATAGACGCCTCAGTTAAATATGGCGGAGGCTTTCCCATGGGCTGGTTTGAGCTAGCAGACTTCGTGGGGTTGGATATTGCCTACGAGGTTGGAAAAATTCTTTACGAGGCTTACGGCGAACGTTTCAAACCATGTGCAGAAGTAATAGAACCGCTGGTCAAGGCGGGAAAACTTGGACAAAAAACGGGGATGGGCTTCTACGACTGGACTAAGGGGCGTCCAAGAATCCCCTTCAACCTTATGGAAGAATACGACGTAGAAAGGTCTTGGGCTGTAGCCGTGAACGAGGCTGCATGGTTAATACATGAAGACGCAGCAGCCCCGGTGGACATAGACACTGGAATGAAGCTTGGCACATACTGGCCATCTGGCCCATGCGAATACGCGGACAGAACAGGCATAGACGTGATCGTCAAAAAGTTGAAGGAGCTTCACGCCAAATACAATATGGAGATGTATAGGCCATGCCCGTTGTTGGAGGAGTACGTCAGCAAGGGTTGGCTTGGAAAAAAGAGTGGAAGGGGGTTCTACTAAATGAAGTTTGAACTAACCGAAGAACAGGTGGGAATTAAAAACGCTGTCAGAGAGTTCTGCGAAAAAGAGTTTAAACCCGAACTCGCCTTGGAACTGGACCGCAAAGAAGAATTTCCATTAGAACTTTACCGAAAGGCTGCAAAGCTTGGATTTACAAGCATGTTCTTCCCTCAGGAGTATGGTGGGCAAGGTTACGGGCTTCTCGAAACATGCCTTGTAATAGAGGAAATGTGTAGGGCAGACTCGTCTCTTGGTGTGGCAATTTCAAGTGGAAACTTTGGCAGCGAACTTATCCTCGCTTATGGCAGTAAAGAACAGAAGGAGAAGTATTTACCTCCAATTTGCAAAGGCGACTATATTTCTGCAGCCGCCTTCACGGAACCAAACGTGAGTGGAAGCGACATAACCCGCATGGAGACAACAGCCACAAAATATGGGAATGAATGGTGGATAAACGGAACAAAAACGTTCATAACAAACGCCACAATAGCCGACTTCATAATTGTTTTAACGCAGACAGACACGAAAGTTAGACCCACCTATAGGGGCGAAACGTTGTTTGTGGTTGACAAGGGCACACCTGGGCTTGAAACAACAAAGCTTCACAACAAAATGGGTATAAGGTGCTCTGTAACCGGTGAAGTGCGATTTGACAACGTTAAAGTCACAGACTGGCATATTGTAGGCGAGCTTAACAGAGGCTTCTACCATTCCATGGAGTTCTTCGACAAAACAAGGGTTGGCGTGGCGGCCCAAGCCGTCGGCATGGCTCAAGGCGCGTGGGAAATAGCCTTCAAATACGCAAAACAGCGGGAAGCCTTTGGACAGCCCATAATACAGCATGAAGCCATAGGCTGCACTTTGGCTGAACTAGCCACAAAAATAGAGGCGGCGAGGCTTTTGACCTACAAGGCTGCTTGGCTAATAGACGTTGGAAAGATGGATCCCATGGCAACGGCTATGGCTAAACAGTTTGCAAGCCGTGTGGCAATGGAAGCCACAGACTTCGCCATTCAAACACTTGGCGGATACGGCTATTTGGGCGAGTACCGCGTTGAAAGATACCACAGAGATGCAAAAATAACCGAAATATATGAGGGAACAAGCGAGATCCAGAAGTTAACGGTGCTCAAGTATCTCCTAAGAAAGTTCTGAAAGTCTCCAAAGAGTAATATAGGGTTTGACCAAAAACATGGTTCGGTGAAAATATTATGAGTAAAGCGTATGAAACCTTGAAAGTGGAAAGAGAGGACAGTATTCTGTGGCTGATCCTCAACCGTCCTCATAGGCTCAACGCATTTAACGACGTGTTAATGGAAGAGCTTGCAGACGCCTTGGACACCGCTGAGAAAGACCCCTCTGTAAGGTGTGTGGTGATAACAGGTGAAGGAGATAGAGCCTTCAGCGCCGGCGCCGACGTAACCATGTTTCCAAAGGCTACACCAGTCAAAGCTGAGGAATTCTCTAGGCTTGGGCAGAAGGTTTTCAGCAAGATAGAGGAAATGTCAAAGCCCGTCATAGCCGCCATAAACGGCTTCGCCTTGGGAGGAGGCCTAGAACTTGCGTTGGCATGCGACTTCAGAATAGCTGCAGAACACGCAGAACTTGGCAGCCCCGAAATAAACTTGGGCCTCATACCAGGATGGGGTGGAACCCAGAGGCTTGTTAGGATTGTTGGTTTGGCAAAGGCCAAAGAGATGGTTATGCTGGGAACACGCCTTAAAGCTGAAGAAGCGCTTAAGATAGGCCTGGTCCACAAGGTTGTGCATTACGAAAAACTTAGGGATGAGGTTCGGGAACTCGCCAAAAAACTAAGCGAAGGCCCGCCGATAGCTCTAAAATATGCAAAATTCGCCTTAAACTTTGGAAGTCAAGTGCCCCTAGACGCTGGGCTGCGCATAGAGTCTGGGCTTATGGCATTAACATTCTCCACCGAAGATTTGAAAGAAGGCGTAGAGGCTTTCATGTCAAGACGAAAACCCGAATTTAAGGGGAAGTAAACCTCTGACACACCCTTCTTTCTTTCTAGTTCCTAACTGTTGAATGGAAGTGATGCGATGAGAAAAGTTGCAGTCATAGGTGTTGGAAGCTCAAAATTCGGCGTTAGAAACGACGTGAACGTAGCGGAACTGGCATTCGAAGCCTTCAAACCATCAGTCGAAGACGCTGGAATATCGCCGAAGGACATAGAGTTTGTAGCCGTAGGCTCCACCGGAGCAGGAGCATGGTACGAGGAACTTCTTCCCGCCGTGGTTTCAGCTGAATATTGCGGTTTAACGGGCGCTGGACTTGTGCGCTGCGAAGCTGCCTGCGCTAGTGGAAGCGCCGCCTTTACAACGGCTTACTGGGCTGTGGCAAGTGGACAAGCGGAAATTGCCCTAGCTTTGGGGGTTGAAAAGATGAGGGAGATTGACACGCCAACCATGATGGAATGGATTGGAAGGGCTGGCTACTACTTGTGGGAGTTTCACAATTTCGGCGTTACTTTCCCCGCTTATTACGCCCTATATGCAACGGCTCACATGGCAAAATTCGGAACAACGGAGGAGGATTTGGCTTTAGTGGCTGTTAAAAACCACAAGTACGCTTCAATGAACCCGATAGCCCACCTTCAGAACAGGATAACCGTTGACGATGTTTTGTCTTCAATGGTTATTGCCGCGCCCTTGAAGCTTTTTGACTGCTGTCCAGTAACCGACGGTGCAGCCTCCCTAATTCTGGCGTCAGAAGAGAAAGTGAAGGAGCTTAAAATTGACACGCCTGTATGGGTTGCAGGGATAGGTTATGCTTCTGGAACGGCAAATTTGAGCAAAAGACTTGACTACGTGGGGCTGGAAGCGACAGTTTCAGCTTCCCAAATGGCTTATAAAATGGCTAAAATTTCGCCAGACCAGCTTGACGTGGCAGTGGTTCACGACTGCTTTACAATTGCCGAAATAATGGCGTATGAAGACCTTGGATTCTGCAAGAAGGGCGAAGGCGCCAAACTAATCCGAGAGGGACAAACCGAGATAGGTGGAAAAATTCCAGTGAACGTTGACGGCGGTTTGAAAGCGAAAGGCCACCCCATAGGCGCAACAGGCTGCTCCATGATATATGAGTTGACAAAACAGTTGAGGGAGGAAGCCGTTGAAAAAGGGCGGCAGGCACCTATGAAAAATTATATAGCGCTAGCTCATAACGTCGGCGGAACAGGCCACTATTGTTATGTGACGATTTTGAGGAGGTAGCCATATGGCAGCCATGCCTTCCCTAAAATCGAGGGAAATAAAAATTGTGCAGGACATACCTATTAGCAAGACCTTGCCATTCTGGGAAGGCCTCAAACAAGGAAAGGTCTTAGCTACAAAATGTAAAAAGTGCGGGAAACTGTATTTTCCGCCAGTTGCAGACTGCTCGCAATGTTTAGCTTCTGACATGGAGTGGGTTGAACTCAGCGGCGAGGCAACTATTGAAACCTTCACGCATGTTGTTGTTAGACCAACAACCTTCCAGCATGAGAAGCCTTACACTGTGGCTATTGGTAGACTGAAGGAGGGCGTGCGGGTGCTCGCATGGTTAACGGGCTTTAAACTTTCAGAGGTCAAGGTGGGCATGAAGGCCAAGCTTGTGGCAAAAATAACTCCAGAAGGAAACCTAACCTATGAATTCACACGGCTAGAATAGCCGAGAACACCGTGCGTTTTCACTCATGGAAAGTATTATTACCGTCCAACCGTGTTTACTAATTAGTAGGGTTTATTATGCCATCTAAAAAGAGAAAGAAAATTGAGGAGGAAGGAGAAAAGCCCGCGGAAAAACCATGGTACAAGTTTTATCTCCCCGGTGTCAGAAAACACATAGACTATCCAGAAGTGCCCCTTCACGAGTTTTTAAGAACCTCAGCACAGAAGTATCCAGACAAAACGGCTTTAATTTACTTTGATGGAAGAATGACTTATAAGGAGCTGGATGTTCTCACAGACAAATTTGCAACAGCCTTAGCGGATCTTGGAGTTAAGAAGGGAGACAGAGTTGCCATATTTTTGCCAAACACTCCTCTGTTTGTGATCTCCTATTACGGTATATTAAAGGCTGGCGCTGTTGTCACAGCTATAAGTCCCCTTTACAAAGAGCGGGAGGTTGAACACCAGCTAAACGACTCGGAAGCTGAAACCATAGTTGTGCTTGACCTGCTGTACCCGATTGTTGAGAAGGTTTGGGAAAAAACAAAACTTCGAAACGTTATTGTTGGAGGCTTAAAGGACTATATGCCGACTTTCAAGGCTGTTCTTGGATCTTTGCTTGGGAAGATTCCTTCACGTAGTGTGGAACGTAGGGCAAACGTTTACTTCTTTAAAGAATTGATTGCAAGGTATGGGGCTAACCCGCCAAAAGTTGAGATAAACCCGAGAGAGGATTTGGCTGCCCTACAGTACACTGGTGGAACCACTGGCATTTCTAAGGGGGCAATGTTAACTCACATGAACCTTGTTTCAAACGCCGTTATGTGTAAGGAGTGGCTGCAAGCCAACGAAGGCGAAGAAGTCGTTTTAACAGTGCTTCCACTATTCCACATTTACGGTATGACAACAAGCATGAACGCTCCAATACTGTTTGCCGGAACAATGGTTCTTTTACCAAGGTTCGACCCCTTAGCCGTTCTACAGGCTATCCAGAAATATAGGGTAACTGTCTTCTGCGGCGCACCCACAATGTATGCCATGCTGCTAGCTCATCCAGACCTCAAGAAATACAACCTAACTTCAGTAAAATTCTGTATATCCGGGGCAGCTCCTCTACCACCGGATATACAGAAAAGGTTCATGGAGGTTACGGGCGGCGTTTTGGTTGAGGGATATGGACTTACAGAATCTTCGCCTGTTACCCATGCCAATCCGCTTGACAAAACCATGAAAACGGTAAAGATAGGCTCTATCGGGATACCGTGGCCTGACACCGACGCAAAAATAGTTGACATAGAAACAGGTGAAAAAGAGCTTTCACCCGGCGAAATTGGCGAACTAATAGTTAAAGGGCCTCAAGTCATGAAGGGTTATTGGAAAATGCCTGAAGAAACAGCTGCAGTTCTTAGAAATGGCTGGCTTTACACGGGTGACATTGGAAAAATGGATGAGGATGGCTACTTCTACATAACGGACCGCAAGAAAGATCTCATAAAATATAAGGGTTACAGCGTCTATCCCAGAGAACTTGAAGATGTTTTGTACGAGCATCCAGCCGTAAAGCTTTGCGGCGTTATCGGCAAGCCCGATCCAGTTGCAGGCGAAATTCCCAAGGCCTTCGTGGTTTTAAAGGAGGGCATGACAGCCACCGAAGAGGAGCTTATGAAATTTGTTAACGAGAGAGTTGCCCCGTACAAGGCGATTAGGGAGCTCGAAATTAGGAAGGAGCTGCCTTTAAGCGCCGTTGGCAAAGTTCTTCGAAGGGTTCTGCGCGAAGAAGAGCTGAAAAAGATGGCGGCTAAAGCTTAACCTTAAGACCCCATTTTATTTTTGTTGTAGGCTAGACTGGCTCGTTTAGACGTTTTCCAGTTTTAGCTGTCCATTCACTAACCGGTATGGCGAACTGTTTTTCCACGGCGCTTCTGTGGAAGCTGTTGTAGGTGCAGAAGGGCACTATCCTACCATCTGGCGTGGCGTAGTGGATGACGCATTTTTGAACTCTGTCTAGGTCGAAGTTCCAGACGTCCATGAAGTGCATTATACCTATCATGACGATTCTCCGCATGAATTTTCCAAGAGCCTCGTAGCTTCCCTTAGTTATAACGTCTTTGAGTAAGCCTCTAACAAGCGGCGACTTCACCATCGGCAGAAACTCCAACAACTTCATTTTCGCCATAGTCCTTTTACCTTTCAAGCCAGTGTAGTAAATGTCCCAGAAAATTTCCGCAAACTTGTCCACGTCCACATATTGAGTTATAGGCTTGTACGTGCCATCCTCCTCAACAACTATGAAGGTTGCGGCTCCACACATGGGATGCATCGTAAACTCGGGATAAACACGGTTCTTAACTATCTCCATCCCCTTAGAAACTGGCACAGGCCAGTTGACGGGACGCCAGTCCCACCGTGTGATTTTTCCGTTTGTCTGTTCCTCTATCAGTTTGATGGCGTCTGGCACTGTTATGCGCATTTTTCGCATTTCATCTTTGCGGGCCCTTCCAGCCATGGATATGGGTTGAATGTTGACGCATCTAACTACATCATGATTTTGAACGGCGTAACGGATTATATCGCCCAAGTCCTTATCGTTAATGCCCTTCGCCAATGTGACAACTAAAACTATGGAATCCAGTCCCACTTTTCTCGCGTTTTCCACAACCTTCTGCTTCACCTTGACAAGGTCTGTTCTCCCCCTTGTTTTCTTGTAAATTTCCTCTCTTAAACCGTCAAACTGAAGGTAAAGCGTGCTTACACCCGCGTCCAAAAGCTTTTTGAAATAGTCCAGGTCCTCTGCAAGGCGCAGGCCATTGGTGTTGACCTCCACGTGGGTTATCCCTGCCTTTTTTGCTTCCGCAACAAGGTTTGGCAAGTCATTTCTTATTGTGGGCTCGCCGCCGCTGAATTGAAGCGCATTACAAGCCCATGGCTTGTTGTTTCTAAGAAGCTTAATCATATTCACGATTTGCTCGTAGCTTGGTTCGTAAACGTAGTTCACCGCTCCGGCGTAGGCGAAACAAACTGGACAAGCCATGTTACATCTGTTTGTTACATCTATTATGCCCAAAACCGTGTGGGACTTGTGCTGTGTGCATAATCCGCAATCGTATGGACAGCCTTTAACCGGTTTCATGTGAGGATTTTCCAAACCGGTTCCACTGTATTTGGCGTTATACCAGCCTCCATAAATCCATTTGAAAAGTTCAGCGTCTCCCCAGTAAACATCCTCAAACTTCCCATGTTCCGGACATGTTTTTTCAAGGTAGATTACGCCGTTCTCTTCGTAGATTTTCATGGGAACACGGTTTAGGCATTCTGGGCAAACGCTCGTTGAATAACGTTCAAACTTCCCCACTTCTTGATCTTCAGTCATGTTCATCCCCTAGTTTTGGACGTTGATTTGGCTATGCTGTTGAAGACTATATTAAAATTTCCATAACTTTAATATGGTGAAAGGTATTATTTTCTTCCATGAGCGAAAAAATAAAGGCTCTGCTGCGAAAGGTTGGGCTAACAGACTATGAAGTAAACGCTTACCTCGCGCTTCTTGAAAAAGGTGCCCTAACAGCTAAGCAGATAAGCTATGGGGCGCAAATTCCATTTTCAAAGGTTTACCAAGTTCTCAACAGTTTGGAGAAGAAGGGTTGGGTAGAGGTTGTCCGAAAAAGGCCTAGCAAATATTTTCCGAAATCTCCTGAGGCAGCGTTGAAGGCGGCTAAAGCTGCCATGGAAAGCGAGTGGATGCAAATTGAAAAGGTTGTGGCGGACGAGTTGGTGCCGCTTTACGAGAAAGTTAAGAGCAAAGAGAAATATGACATTTGGATTTTAAGAGGTTTGTCAAACATTGCTTCAAAGTTTAAGGAGATGGTTAAAAAATGCCAGGAAGAATTACTGGTAGCTTTTCCATCAATCAAAGAGGAGCTAATAATGGACTTTTTCCCTCTTCTTCAATCCTTAATAAGCGAGAAGGCGGAGGTGCATTTCATGGTTTCAAAGGGGCTTAACGAAAACGTTTACAAGGCTTTTTCACGAATCGGCGAAGTGAGATTAAGAGATAAAATGTTCGGTGGCGGCGCCATATCCGACGGCGTGGAAGTGCTGTTGCTTTTCAGTGATGAAAAGGGCGAGATAACAGCTATATGGTCCGACCATCCGGGCTTAGCTGGACTTGCCAAAGACTACTTCAACTATTTATGGAAAGAGTCTAAGGGTGAACCTTAAAATTCAAGGGTTCCAATAATTCCTAAAACCCAGTTAAGAGATGGCTCTGTTGCGAGTGAAGGTTAGGGTTACCGGCATAATTCAAGGTGTGGGTTTCCGCCCGTTCATTTACCGCATAGCCTTGAAAAACGACTTAAAAGGCTATGTTCGCAACATGGGCGATGCTGGCGTAGAAATTCTTCTCGAAGGGGAGGAAGACGCCATAAACAATTTTCTAAGGGATTTGAAAAATGAGAAGCCGCCTTTGGCGCAGATCCACGAAATACTGACAACCACGCTTGAGGGAGAACACGAATACACGGATTTCAGGATTGTTAGAAGCTCCGAGGAGACTGAGCTCTCCGGTTCTGTTATTCCTCCAGACGTGGCTATATGCAATGAATGCCTAAAGGAGCTTAGAGACGAGCGCAATCCAAGATATGACTACTTTTTTATCACGTGTACTGATTGCGGTCCCCGCTTCACGGTTATTGAACGCCTTCCCTATGACAGGGAAAACACGACAATGCGAGATTTCCCCATGTGCAGCTTCTGCCAAAGCGAGTATGCTGACCCATCAAACAGGCGTTTTCACGCTCAAACGGTGGCTTGTCCAAAATGTGGTCCCAGAGCCTACTTGACAACAAACACTGGTGAAGAACTTTCATGCAATGACCCAATACGGGAGGCTGGCAGGCTGATTTCTGAAGGTTTTATCGTCGCCGTTAAGGGCTATGGCGGCTTCCATGTTGCAGCGTCCACATTAAAAGATGAGCCTTTGATAAGGCTTAGAAGGGCTAAGCATAGATGGCAGAAGCCTTTTGCTATCATGGCGCGAAGCTTAGAGGCTGTTAAATCCTTTGCTGAGGTAACCCCCAAAGAAGCTGAACTTTTAACCTCTTACACGCGCCCAATAGTTCTGCTAAAGAAAAGCGCTGGCTACTACCTTTCAGAGCTTGTGGCTCCAGGCTTGCACAATGTAGGGGTTATGTTGCCCTACACGGGCTTACACTACATGCTTTTCGACAGTGTCAGCGATCCAGCCTTTGTTATGACCAGCGCCAACCCGCCCAACCAGCCTATTGTTAAAGATGACGACGAAGCCTTGAAAACTCTCGGCGGTATAGTTGACTACTTCCTTTTCCATAATAGGCGGATTGCTCATCGATGCGACGACTCAGTGATGCGGGTGCATGACGAAAAACAAGTTTTCATTAGACGTTCAAGGGGTTACGCTCCGGCGCCTGTTATGTTGCGTGAGAAAGCCTCAAAATGTGTTTTGGCTTTGGGCGGCGAACTCAACAATACTGCATGCATTTTGAACAGTAACAAGGCTTTCATATCCCAACATGTTGGCGACGTTGAAAACGTGGAAACTCGCGAGTTCCTCAGAAATGCTACTGAACACCTGGCCCACTTAACAAACAGTAAAGTTGAAGTTGTTGCATGCGACTTGCATCCAAAATTCACAACGACAAAGCTTGCTCAAGAGTTGGCAACCAAGAATGGCTGGCAACTTATCCAAGTGCAACATCACTTCGCCCACGTAGCCGCATTAATGGCTGAACACGGCGTTGACGAAATTGTAGGCGTATGCTGCGACGGCTACGGTTACGGAATCAATGGCGAAGCGTGGGGCGGAGAAATAATTTTTGCTTCACGCCGCTCCTCCGAAATAAAACGCGTCGCCCACCTTGAAGAGCAGCCCATGGTTGGCGGAGACTTGGCGACCCGTTACCCGCTTAGAATGGCGGCTGGGATTCTCCATAAAAGGCTAAACGTTGAGGATTGGCTTATGCAGAATAAGCGCTTTTTCCCGCACGGCGAAAGCGAAGTTTGCTTAATCCTTCAACAGTTGGGAAAAGAGCGAAGTATAATTAAAACGACGAGTTGCGGGAGAGTTTTAGATGCTGCCGCGGCAGTTCTTGGCTTGTGCTATGAACGCACTTATGAGGGTGAACCAGCCATGAAGCTGGAATCCGCAGCTATAAGTGGCAAAGATGTTCTTCAATTAAAACCTATAACCGAAGGTGATGTTCTAGAAACAACAGACATGCTGCTCGAGATATTTGAAAAACGGGATAAGTGCGCCCTAGCCGATTTGGCTTTCTCTGCCCATGCATATTTGGCTAAGGGCTTGGCTGAACTTGCTGTTGAAAAAGCCTTGGAAAAAGGCGTTAAAACTGTTGGTTTTTCTGGAGGGGTTGCATGCAACGAATTGTTCACCAAACTTATGCGTGAAACTGTAGAGGCTGCTGGTTTACGTTTCCTCGTCCACGAGGCTGTTCCGCCCGGCGACGGCGGCTTATCTTTTGGACAAGCCGTCTATGCTGGATTTTTCCATTTTTAAACGCAACCATTTTATTAAGGGACGTCTTCTTTTCATGGAGAAATATGTGCTTGGCAATTCCGGCAAAGGTTGTCAAAATACAAGACGGCAAAGCTCAAGTGGACTTTGGAGAAGGCGTCCTAAGAGAGGTTGACATTTCCCTAGTGGAAGTTAAGGTTGGCGAATATGTTTTAGTGCACGCCGGCTACGCCATCCAAGCATTAAGCCAAGAGGAAGCCGAAGAAACCTTGCGGCTGTGGCGTGAACTTCTAGAAGCTGAAAGTTCGCACGGAACAAAATGATATGTGTTGTTGATTGAAATGTCTGAAAATTTAAGGTTTAGAGATCCAACTGTAGCTAAACGTGTAGTTGAAAAGATACGCGAAACAGCGCCCAGAAAGGACACTATTAAAATCTGCCATGTCTGCGGCACCCACGAGTGGACCATAACCCATTATGGCTTGCGGAGCTTACTGCCTCCAACCGTTGAAGTCATAGCTGGACCTGGCTGTCCAGTGTGTGTTACCCCTGCTTCTGAGGTGGATGAGGCTGTTGCCTTAGCCCTAAAAGGAATTGCCGTAACATGTTTTGGGGACGTATTGCGGGTTCCGGGCTCCGAAAGGTCTCTTTTGGATGTCAAGGCTGAAGGCGCCGATGTCAGAGTTGTCTACAGCGCCATGGATGCTGTCCGCATGGCTGAAAGAGAGCCAAACAAGGAGTTTGCCTTTTTCGCTATAGGCTTTGAAACCACAGCTCCGTCAACAGCCCTAGAGGTTCTGCGAAAACCGCCAAAAAACTTGAGTTTTCTGGTTTCTCATAGGCTTATTCCACCAGCTATGGAACTTCTGCTTGGAGTAGGCGACCTCCACATAGACGGCTTCATCGCTCCAGGACACGTAAGCACTATCATAGGTTTGAAAGCCTACGAGGTTTTTCCAAAAGCCTACCATATGCCGACGGTTGTAGCCGGTTTCGAACCCTTAGACGTGCTCTTCGCCATCTACATGATTCTAAAACAAGTAAAGGAAGGCACGGCGCGACTGGAAAACGAATATGTTAGGGCTGTAAGTTGGGAAGGCAACATTAAAGCCCAAGAAATCATGTACAAGGCATTTGACATTATAGACAGCCAATGGCGTGGGCTAGGCAGACTGCCATCATCAGCCTTCAAACTAAAAGAGGAGTTTGCAATCTATGACGCAAGAGAAAAACATGGAATACGCATCACAAAAGGCCGAGACCTGCCACCCGGATGTCAATGCCACCTTGTAATGATTGGAAAGATCAAACCTACGGAGTGCCCGCTTTTCATGAAGGCTTGCACGCCGCAAAAACCAGTGGGCGCATGTATGGTAAGCATAGAAGGAACATGCCGAATCTGGGCAAAATCTTCCATGATGTAAAAGCTTTTATATTGTAATTCAACGTACCAAGAATCGCTTAAGCGAGGTTTGAAAGTGAGCCTTGAATCAAACAAGATTTTGGGCGGTGTCGGCGCGCTACTAATGGTTATAAGCCTCATTGGTTTGCTCGGGTCAGCGTACTTCTTGTTTTTGCTTGTTGTCGGAGCCATTTTGGTTCTAATATCCCTAAAAGGTTTTGCGGATCACTATCAAGATGGAGGCATTTTCAATAACGCCCTCTATGGATTTATCACGGTAATCGTTGGTTTAGTGGCAACGGTCGCCATATTTGTGATTCTTGTTCTGCAAGTGCTGTCCAATATACCGATTGATTGGACTAACCCTATGGAAGTTCAGCAATACTTTATGGGTAATATGTATGTTACTTGGCAAATCGCCGGAACTGCCATCGGAGCCCTTATAGTGTTTTATATTTCAGCTGTTGTTTCAGCAGTGTTGTTTAGAAAGGCTTTGGATGCGCTTTCCGCACGGTCCGGTGAGAAAATTTTTGGAACCGCTGGCTTGGTTTGGCTTATAGGTGCTGTAATACCTTTGGTGGGAGTATTAATTATTTGGATTTCATGGATACTTATGGCTGTAGGTTTCTTCTCCATTAAAACTGCCCAAGCTCCAGTCCAGCCAGTAGCGATTCAACAGCCACCGCAACCTCCTCCACCATAACCCATTCTTTTTGTTTCTTTGGTTATTGGTTAAGTTTAAACATTGGAAAATCAAAATGTATAGGGGCGGTTTAAAATGAGCAGCGAAGGTGACAGAGCCTATTCGGGTAAATGTGTTGACTGTGGTTCGCCTTTAGTTTTGTATGAGATGGATTTTGAAAAGAACCGTCGAGTTATGCAGTGCACCCGCTGCGGATTGTTCCACTTTTACAGGAAGGATTTTTTCGGTCGATGGAAACTCGTTAAGGTTGGAAGAGTTTCAGATTTGTGGAGGAAATCAAAATAGCCAGCCTGTTGCTTCTAGCAGATTCTTGGAACGGGGTCTCCAACGGGTCTTGGAATTATTCTTTTGCCGCCGACGACTGTTTGCATGGCGACGCCTGTAAACGCATTTGTAGCCTCGCCTATTATTTGGGCTTCTTTTCCCTCTTCTGTTGTTCTCAAAAATTCTAGGAGTTCTTCAGCTTTCTCTTTCACGACGCCTATGACTATTTTTCCTTCGTTTCCAACTTCGAGGGGGTCTATGCCGAGCATTTCGCAAGCCGCCCTAACATCGTTCCTTATCGGAATCTTGTCCTCGTAAATTAGAACGCCAACGTTGGATTTTTCGCTGAACTCGTTTAGGGCGTCGGCTAAACCTCCTCGGGTTGGATCTTTCATGGCTGTTATGCCGCCCACCTCGCCAAGCATGCGTTGAATCAAACGGTTTAATGGTTTCACGTCCGACCTTATGCTGCTTCCGAAACTTAGACCCTCTTGGGCGGATAAAACTGCCAAGCCGTGGTCGCCAATGGTTCCAGACAAGACTATTTTGTCTCCGGGCTTAAGGTTGGAATCCAAAATCCACCGCGCTTTAAAGTCGCTCCTAAACCGTTTCACAACGTTCAGATTTTTTTCTAGGGCTTCGGTTCTCTTGCCTATTCCTGAAATGTTTACTACACAACCGCCAAGATTGCCTTTCTCCACAACTTTAGTGTCGCCTGTAATTATGCCCACGCCTGCCTCTTGACATGTCTGCTTCATGCTTGCTAAGATTCTCTCAAAATCAGATAATGAAAGTCCTTCCTCAAGTATGAAGCCGCATGTCAAAGCATATGGTTCAGCCCCTAAAACGGCGATATCGTTTACCGTGCCGGAAACAGCCAAACGTCCAATGTCTCCGCCTGGAAAAAAGATGGGTTTAACGGCGTGGGAATCGCTTTTCAAAACTATGTCGCCTACAACCGCCGCGTCGTCCAAGGCTTCCAAGGGGATTTCTGCACCGCTGAAACCACCAAAGTATTTTACGATGTAGTTTTTGACAAGTTCATGCATTACTGTTCCACCGGCGCCGTGCAGCATGGTTATAACGCCCTTGCTGGCGTTCAAAGTGCTTCACCTTCTCAATATCCAGATAACTAGACTGTGGCTGAAAATAAATGAATCGCAACAATTTTTGGCTTTAAACCAGCCAATAGTGCCCCTCCCCCTCTAGTCTTTGGTAAGAATTTTTCTTTTAGCTGGTCAGGTAAGTGCTTGATGTTTGTAAGCAGTCCGAAACGGCTTTAACTGGATGGAAAACCATATAAATCGCCATGTAGCTGTTCAATTGCACAGTTGGAGAGTCTATCAAGTGCCAGAATGGGGATACTCGATACCCGAAGAAGCGTTAGACCCGGAAAAAACGGTTAAGGCGAGCGGGCGAGAGGTTAGGGTATCCCATAAATCAGCCCGCGAAATATGCAAAACCATTAAAGGGATGAATCTAACCGAGGCTAAAAGATTCTTGCGGGATGTTATAGCCAAAAAGAAGGCTGTCCCCTTTACGCGTTATAAAAAGAAGCTGGGACATCGCCACGGTTTGGAAAAAGCTTATGCTGGACGCTACCCAGTTAAGGCGGCAAAACAGATCTTGAAGATTCTAGAGGGTGCAGAAGCAAACGCTGAAAACAAGGGCTTAGACACTGAAAGGCTCAAAATAATTCATGCTTCGGCTTATCCAGGCATGAAGATTAAGCGTTATACGCCAAGAGCTTTTGGAAGAGCCACTCCAAAATTTGAAACGTTAACCCATATTGAGCTTGTTCTGGAGGAGCAGCCTGAAACCGCCGTGGAGGAAGCCTAATGGCTGTCGTGAAGCATTTTATATCCAAATCCAAGAAAAGGGCGGAAATAGACGAGTTTTTGCAGAAAAAACTTGAAAAAGCTGGATATGGCGGAGTGAATATTGCGGAAACTCCCCTTGGCACTCACATAGTCATTTATGCCATGCGTCCCGGTCTCGTGATAGGGCGAAGCGGCGAAACCATAAGGGAGCTTGCCAAAACCCTTGAGGAAAAATTTGGCATTTCAAACCCGCAGATTTCGGTTTCCGAAATTGAGGTTCCAGAGTTAAACCCATACATCGTCGCCACGCGGATAGCCTCAGCCCTAGAAAGAGGCGTACACTTCAGACGGGCAGGCTTTTGGGCTCTAAACCAAGTTATGGAGGCAGGAGCTTTAGGGGTTGAAATCATTATTAGCGGTAAATTGAGAACCGAAAGGGCGCGTTATGAAAAGTTTAGGGCTGGCTACCTGCCTAAGTGTGGCGACCCAGCCATGAAGTACATGCGGAAAGCTGAGGTTCATGTACAGCTTAAGCCTGGCATTTACGGCGTTAAAGTCAGGATAATGCCTCCGGAAGCAAAGTTTCCAGACAAACTTGAGATAGTGGAGGCTGCAACAGCGGGAACGGAGACCATTGCTGAAGAAAAGGAGACTGCGGGAGCACCACTCAAAGAATTTGAGAAGGAAGCCGAAGAGGCTGGTGGAACAAGCGATGAAGAGGAGGCTGCCAAATAGTGCCGATCATCAGAGTTAAAGAGATAAGAAATATGACCCCTGAAGAGCGAGCCAAAAAACTTAACGAATTTCGAACAGAATTGCTTAGGTTAAAGACTATGGTTAAGGCTGGCGGCGCTGTGGAGAACCCAGCGAGAATCAGGGAGCTACGAAGGGCTATTGCTCGAATATTAACCATTGAAAACGAGCAGAAGCTTGAGGCAAAGAAAACACAAAAAGCGTCTGGGAAAAGTGGAGGTAGCGACAAGTGAAAGTGACACCTGACATAATACGTTGCGAGTTCATTGGAACTGAGGCTAAGGTTGCAAAAAGCACAAATCCAAGCTGTGTGGGCATACGCGGCAAAGTTATTGACGAAACTAAAAACACTTTCACAATACTCCATAACGGCGAAAGAAAAATGGTTATTAAGGACACGTCGGTTTTTCATTTCAAATTTTCTGATGGAACTGTCGTGGAGATTGACGGTAAACTTCTTTTGGGGCGTCCCGAAGATCGCTTGAAAAAGCGGGTTAGGAGGTTATGGTGATGGCGCTGACCTTTAAGAAGCCAAAGAAAACATGCAATGACCGAAACTGTCCCTTCCATGGAAGTCTTCCAATAAGGGGACGCATACTGGAAGGAGTTGTTGTCAGCGCTAAGATGGATAAAACCGTTATAGTGCGGCACGATTATTTACATTATGTTCCAAAATTTATGAGGTATGAGAGGCGGCGCAGCCGGATACCAGCTCATAACCCGCCATGTATCGACGCTAAAGAAGGCGACTATGTAACGATAGCCGAGTGCAGACCAATAAGTAAAACAGTTTCCTTCGTCGTTGTTGAGAAGAAGGAGGGGGCGAAGTAAAATGGCTGCGAAAGCGAAAACAAGAGGCTTAGTTGCGAAAGGAGTGATTGGACAAAGACCAAAAATTTCACGTGGACTGCCAACAGGCGCAATACTGAAATGTACAGACAACACTGGGGCAAGGGAACTGCGCCTAATTCAGGTTATGGGCTATAAAGGGAGGCGTGGAAGACTTCCCTCCGCCGCTGTGGGAGATCGTGTCACCGTGTCTGTTAGGCGTGGAACCCCAGATATGCGCAAGAAAATCTTCCAAGCCGTCATAGTGAGGCAGAGAATGCCCTTCCGGAGAGCTGACGGCGTTTGGGTCCAATTTGAAGACAACGCAGCCGTAATAATAACGCCGGAAGGCGAAATGAAGGGTTCCGAAATTCGTGGACCAGTTGCAAAGGAGGCTGCTGAAAGGTGGCCGAGGATAGCCAGTGCAGCCAGCATAATAGTATAGTGTGGTGAGATAAAGCCATGCAAGTAGTGGCTAAAACGTCAAAACCCTCGAAGCAAAGGAAAAGGCTGTTCCAAGCTCCAGACCACATACGCTATAAGCATCTTGCGGCTCCTCTTTCGCCAGAGTTAAGGAAAACTTATGGCACGCGAAGCTTGCCCGTTAGAGCAGGGGACACGGTCCTTGTTATGCGAGGTGATCGTAAAGGGTTTGAGGGGAAAGTTTCCAGGATCGATAGGAAAAAATTCCGCATTTACATTGAAGGGTTAACCAGAGAAAGGGTTGATGGGACAACGGTATTCGTCCCCGTGCATCCATCAAAAGTCATGATAACCAAGCTTAACCTAGATGACAAGTGGCGAAGGAAAATCTTGGAAAGGCGAAGAAAGGCTAAGGAAGCGGCGGAAGTCGTCGAGAAAGTTGAGGAAAAAGTCGAGAAGCCTCCAGAAGCCCTTGTGAAGGTCGAAGAAAAACCAGTGGAAGAAAAGGCAGCGGTTGTTGCAGAAAGACTTCCGCCCGCTGCGGAGGAGGAAAAGCCGAAAAGAAGGAGGGCGGCAAAGAAAACTGTGAAGAAAACTGCGGAAGAGGAAGCCAAGCCGAAGGCGGAGGCTAAAGCCAAACCCAGAAGGAGAAGGAAAGCTTCGGAGGAATCAAGGGTTGGGTAAAAAGGGAGGTTCAACAACCTTAAAACGTAAGCCAGCGCCAAAAATCTGGCCAATTCACAGAAAAGAGTATGTTTGGGTTGTGAGGCCAACACCAGGGCCCCATTCTCTCGAGAAGTGTTTGCCCCTAACCATAGTGTTGCGTGAAATTCTTGGGTTTGCAAAGACTAGAAGGGAAGCCAAAATTATAGCGGCTCAAGGAAAGGTTTACGTTGATGGGAGGGTTAGACGCGAAGACAAGTTTCCAGTTGGGCTTATGGACGTTGTTTCTTTCCCAGAGATAGACAAACATTTCCGCGTTTTGCCATCCCATAAAGGCCTAATTCTCCATCCAATCTCCAAGGAAGAAACAACCTTCAAGCTATGCCGAATAGAGAACAAAACAACAGTCAAGAATGGCCATATACAGCTAAACCTCCATGACGGCTCAAATATTCTCGTAAAAGTAGCGGACCCCAAAAACCCACAAGAAGACGTTTACAAAACCTTTGACACCGTCCAGTTAAGCCTTCCAGACAGGCAGATCATTGGACATATAAAAATGAAGGAGAAGGATTTCGCCATCATAACAGGCGGAAAAAACATGGGAAAGTATGGACGGATAGTTGACATTGAGAAGGCTGAAGGCAAGAAACGCAAAGACGCCATAGTAACCATAGAAGACGAAAAAGGAAACCGCTACCAAACCATCCTAGAATTTGTCTTCGCGGTGGGTGAAGAACGCCCACTAATATCGTTGCCGGAGGCTCAACCGAATGTCTGAAGACGAAATAAGAAGGCGATGGGAGGAGAATCCAATGCTTAAACCGAGAATAGAGAAGGTTGTTGTAAACATAAGCGTTGGAAAATCCGGAGAGCCCCTCGAGAAAGCCTCAAAGGTATTGAAAGATTTGACTGGGCAAACGCCCTGCAAGAGGAAAGCAAAGAAAACAATAAGAGACTTTGGCATAAGGAGAGGCGAACCCATCGCCTGTGTAGTCACGCTTAGAAAACAGAAAGCCATAGAGTTCCTGAAAAGGGTCTTACATGTTGTCGATTACAAGCTTCCCAAAAGCTGCTTCGATAAACATGGGAACTTCGCGTTTGGCATAAAAGAGCACATAGAGATTCCCGGTGTCAAATACGACCCGGAGATCGGCATATTCGGCATGGATGTCTGCGTGTCGCTAAGCCGACCCGGCTGGCGAGTTAAGTACCGGCAGAGAGCCAAGTCGAAAATTGGCCGTAACCATGTGTTAACTCCTGAAGAAACTATGGTTTTCGTTAAGGACACTTTGGGGGTTGAAATAGTTTAGAAAGGTGTATGGGTATGGCTAAACAGAAGCCCAAAAAAGTGCGAAAGTATGGTAAGGGTTCAAGGCCATGCATAAGATGTGGGTCTTACGGGCCTATTATCAGGCGTTATAATTTATATTTGTGTAGGCATTGTTTTAGGGAAGTGGCCAAAAAACTGGGCTTCAAAAAGTATGAATGAGGAAAAAGACTATGGATGTGCTGGCAAACGGCTTGACAACAATATTGAACAATGAGTTGCGCAACAAACGTGAATGTGTAATTAGTCCAGCCTCTAAACTTCTAGGTAAAGTTTTGAGGGTTATGCAACTTCACGGTTACATCGGCGAGTTCGAATTTATAGATGACGGGCGTACTGGAAAATTCAAGGTGCAACTTCTAGGAAGAATAAATAAGTGCGGCGCCATCAAACCTCGCTTCGCCGTGGCAGTGGACGAGATTGAAGATTGGGAGAAGAAGTTTCTGCCATCCAGAGATGTAGGACTACTAATAATCTCCACATCGAAGGGCGTGCTTTCCCACAGAGAGGCTAAAGAGAAAAAGATTGGAGGGAGACTTTTAGCGTTCGTGTATTAGCGAGGGCTTTGCAATGCGGGCTGTAGAAGTTTCAAAGGTTCTTCAAATTCCAGACGACGTTGAGGTCGCGTTGGAGGGCAAAAGGGTAACCGTTAAAGGCGCCCTTGGAACACTTACAAGAGATTTTTCGTACGCTCCTATTTCAATGGAGCTTCAAGGAAAAACCCTTAGGATATGGGCTAACTGGCCCCGTAAAAAGGAAAGCGCCCTTGTAGGCACAGTTTACGCCCACATTAACAACATGATAACAGGCGTAAGGAAAGGTTTCACCTACAAATTGAAAATAGTTTTCTCCCACTTCCCCATTTCAGTTAAAGTTCAGGGCGACACAGTTTTAATCGAGAACTTTACTGGTGAAAGAAACCCGCGGAGAGCGAAAATAGTCGGCGACGCGAAGGTTAAGGTTTCAGGCGACGATGTGATTGTTCAAGGGATAAACCTTGAGGATGTTAGCCAAACAGCGGCAAACATAGAACAGGCAACAAAAATAAGGCGAAAAGATCCGAGGGTTTTCTTGGACGGCATATATTTGTACGAGCGTAAAGAGGGGATGGATTAGATGAGCGAGCCTAAAACCGCCGTTTTAGAAAGAGAAAAGGCTCTTCGCTTAAGGGCCAAAATAAAAAAGAAGAAGCCGGACTTCGTGAGGCAGGAAAGCTGGAGATATGACCGTTTAAAGGAGAACTGGCGCAGGCCAAAAGGCATAGACAACAAGATGCGAAGAAAAATTAAGGGTTGGCCGCCCACCGTAAATGTTGGGTATCGTGGACCCAAAGCCGCTAGAGGACTTCACCCCTCAGGCTATGAGGAAGTCATCGTTTGCAATGTTGAAGACCTTAAAAAGGTGGATCCCAAAACGCAGGCTGTGCGGATAGCTCATACTGTTGGTAAAAGAAAGAGGATGCAAATTATCCAAGAGGCAAAGAAAAAGAAAATAACAATTCTAAATTTGAGCGAAGTTAAAGAAGAGGTTAAAAAAGCGCCGGTTGAGAAAGAGGAAAAGGAAGAGGCTAAGGAGGGCGAAGGAAAGGAAGAAAAAGTGGAGGAGACTGCCGAAAAGGAGAAATCGAAGGCTGAACGAAAGAGGACTAAAAAACCCAGCGAAGTTGAGGGAGGGAAACAAGAACAGTGACAAACTTGAGAAGCCAACGGCGTTTGGCGGCGCAGATACTGAAGGTGGGACAGGATAGAGTCTGGATAGATCCAAACAGAATAGAGGATGTGGAGGCTGCTATAACCCGAGAAGAGATTAGAAAACTGATACATGAAGGCGTCATCAAACCCCTAAAAGAGAAGGGAGTTAGCCGCGCGAGGGCACGGAAGGTTCATGAAAAGAAAAAGAAGGGTTTGAGACGGGGACCTGGAAGCAAAAGCGGAGCTGCGAGGGCTAAAGTTTCCAAGAAAGAAGCTTGGATGAACAAGATTAGGGCTTTGCGGAAGAGGCTTCGCGAACTTAAGGCTGAAAAAGTGATCACCGAAAGCACCTATCGGAAACTATATGTGATGGCGAAAAGTGGAAAGTTCACCTCTGTTGCAGATATGGAGCGTTATATAAAGGCGCATGACTTGTGGAGGAAACGTTGATGGCGAGGGATTCCCGTTACTGTGTGCCTTACCGCCGAAGAAGGGAGGGCAAAACTGACTATCGGAAACGGAAGGCGTTAATACTTTCTGGGAAGCCTAGGCTTGTTGTTCGCGGTTCGTTGAAGAACATTATTGTCCAGATAGTTGCAGCCAAACCTCTAGGCGATGAGGTTTTGGTTTCAGCCCATAGCAGGGAGCTTATGAAAAAGTTTGGCTGGAAGGCTCCAAGGGGCAATGTTCCCACAGCCTATTTGACGGGACTTCTTTGCGGTTTAAAGGCTAAAGCAAAAGGAATAAACGAGGCTATTTTGGATATTGGACTGCATTCTCCGACGAAAGGCGCAAGGGTTTTTGCCGCTTTAAAAGGAGTTTTAGATGCTGGCTTATCCGTTCCCCATGGTGAAGAGAAGCTTCCCGACGAGGACAGAATCAGGGGCGTGCATATAGCCCAATATGCTAAACTCTTGTCTGCTAACACTGAAAGGTATATGGCTGCGTTCTCCAAATACTTGGAAAGCAAGCTTCAGCCGGAACAGCTTCCAGAACATTTCGCAGAAGTTAGGAAGGCTGTGATTGCCGCGTTTGAGGGTGGAGGTAAGAGCCGTGGCAGATAAACCAAGCAGTCTTGAACAGTGGGTTCCCAGAACTCGTCTTGGAAAACTCGTCCAAGAGGGTAAAATAACCAGCATCGAAGAGGTTTTCACGGAAGGCTTACCTATAAGGGAGCCTCAAATCGTTGACGTTTTGCTTCCAGACCTTCAAGAGGAAGTTATAAACATAAACCTTGTTCAAAAGCAGACGGATGCTGGGGAAAGGTCGAGGTTTAAGGCTATTGTTGCCGTTGGAAACAGGGACGGCTACCTTGGACTTGGCGCAGGCAAGGCAAGCCAAGTGCGGACAGCCATTGAAAAGGCGGCCATGAATGCTAGACTAAACATCATTCCAATCAGACGGGGATGCGGAAGCTGGGAATGCGGATGCGGAAAACCCCACTCTGTGCCGTTCCAAGTGGAGGGGAAATGCGGCGGTGTCAGGGTTGTCATAGTCCCGGGACCGAGAGGTTTAGGTCTTGTCGCCAGCGAGGTTGCGAAAGTCATTCTTGGCCTCGCCGGAATAAAGGATTGCTGGACTAGAAGCTATGGCTCAACAAGAACGGTTCCATCCTTTGCCTATGCTGTTTTTGACGCTTTAAAGAAGACCTACAGCCTAATAACCCCGATGGATTGGGTGAGATAGTTGACTGATCAACCCCAAGAACGCAAGTGCATAGCCGCTGTGAGGATTCGCGGAATCATAAGTGCCCCCCTAGAGGTTAGGGAAACCCTCCGCATGCTAAACTTGAGAAGAAACAACTATGCAGTTTTGATTGACAATCGTCCATCATTCTTGGGCATGCTCAAGGCAGCGCAAAACTTCATCACTTGGGGAGAGGTTTCAAAGGAAACAGTGGTTGAGTTGCTAAAAAAGAGGGGGCGCCTTGTTGGGAACAAAAAGTTGACGGATGAATATGCGCAAAGGCTTGGTTTCAAATCGCTTGACGAGCTGGCGGAAGCCATATACGCCTGCAAAGTTGAATATTGGAAACTTCCAGACGTACAGCCCTATTTCCGCTTACATCCGCCAACGAAAGGGTTTAGGGGCAAAGTAAAGAAGGGCTACGGAATGGGCGGCGAACTCGGATACAGAGGCGAAAAAATCAACGACTTATTGGAAAGAATGCTTTAGCTTCTTTCAGCAGTTATGTTGTAGGGCGATACCTTTTATAACCAGTTTATAGATGCCATTATGCTACGAGGGAGAAGGTTTAGAATGCGATGGCGAAGAAGCAACAAGCGCCCAAAATGGTTCAAAGCCGTGAGAAGGCTGGACGAGGTTGAAGGTAAGGAACGTTTTAAACCATTTAGACTGGAAGAGTTTAGAACTAAACGAAGCCCGTATAGTCATTCGTATAAACGGTTGAATGTTGAGGGGGAAGCAGTTTCCAAGTGGCGGGAACCTAAACCTTTGCTGGACATTTTTAATGAGGAAAACTGCATAGTGGTTGTTGCGGAACTTAAGGGCTTCAAAAAGGAAAACATAAAAGTAAGCGTGGAAAACCAGCAGCTGACTCTCTCGGCAAGGTCTCAAAACCGCAGATACTATAAACGTTTAAATCTGCCGGACGTGGTTATTCCTGAATCCATGCATACAACTTATAAGAATGGAGTGTTGGAAATAAGGCTTAAGAAAGCCGCAAAAGAGAGCGCCATAAGCAAACTGGCTGGTTAAAAGATGCCCCATAGGTTAAGAAAAATCCGGAAAAAACGTGGCTCCAGAACATGCGGCTACGGTAGAGTGGGCCAGCACAGAAAATCTGGTTCAAAAGGTTATAGGCGAGCAGGCCGCCACAAGCATGGATGGACCTATGTCATAAAATACGAGCCAGAATATTTCGGCAAGAAGGGTTTCACATCTCCCCAAAGTTTAAGGCGGGTGGTTAAAGCCATAAACGTTGGAGAACTTGAAGAAAAGATTGAAAAATTCCAGCCGAAAGAAGAGGGCGGCAAAATTTTTGTAGACTTGGAAAAGTTTGGAATAACAAAGCTTCTCGGAGCTGGAAAGGTTTCAAAGCCCCTTGTGGTTAAGGTTGCCTCATGCTCTAAGATTGCAGCTGAAAAAATAAGAGAGGCGGGAGGACAAGTTTTAACCGAATCTTCCGAAGAATCTGGGGAGTAGCGCTAACCCATGGCTGGAAGATTCCTAAACGCTTTCAAACCCCTTGCAAGGTTCATCCCAGAAGTCAAAGCCCCAGAGCGACGGGTAGGCTTTAATGAGAAACTCTTCTGGACCGCTACAGCTCTAATAGTATACCTTGTCATGGCAAGTATTCCATTATACGGTCTTCGGGGAGAAGTGACTGAAAGCCTCGCCCCTCTACGAATAATCTTCGCATCGACAAGAGGAACTCTAATGGAGCTTGGCATTGGTCCAATAGTAACCGCCGGCCTGATTTTGCAACTTCTAGTCGGCTCAGCCATGATTGAATGCGACATGTCAAAGCCTGAAGACAGGGCGCTGTTCACGGCGGCAAGCAAAGTTTTAGCCCTAATTCTGACGGGCGTTCAAGCGTCAGCCTACATCATAAGCGGCATGTACGGCCAACTGCCCGGTACAATAACGATAATAATATTTCTACAGTTGTTGGCTGCTGGAATGATTGTTATGTTGCTGGACGAGCTTATCCAAAAAGGTTGGGGATTCGGCAGTGGAATAAGCCTCTTTATAATGGCGGGTGTAGCTCAACAAATATTCATGGAATGTTTTAACCCTTCGCCGCCCGTCGACGAGTATGGAAGCGTTGGGATCTTCATTGCATTGGCGCAGACAATAATGAGTGGAAAACCAGTAACCGGTTTGCTGCTCAGAGGAAACTACCCGTCGCTGGTTGGCCTTATAGCGACTGTTGCAGCTTTTCTTGCAATAATCTATATGGAAGGCGTTAGAGTGGAGCTGCCTATTTCCTACGCTGGTTATCGTGGTTTCAGAAGCCGCTACCCGATTAAGCTGTTGTATGTTTCAAACCTTCCAGTAATCTTTGCTTCAGCCCTCTTCGCAAACATATACTTTTTCTCCTACATTCTTTGGAACCAGCCATGGGGGAGAAACAACTTCTGGGTTAACCTATTAGGCTATTATAAACTAGAAGGAAACCAATATGTGCCCGCCGGAGGCTTAGTTTATTATGTGACTTCTCCGGGCAACCTTTCAAACGTGATAGCCGAACCAGTGCGGGCCCTTGGCTACTTGACAATTCTCGTGGTTTTCTGTGTCGTTTTCTCGCTTACGTGGCTTGAAGTCGGAGGCTTGGGGCCTTCTACAGTTGCAAAGCAGCTTGTGGATGCTGGCATGCAGATTCCGGGATACCGGCGTTCTGGAAAAGCTGTGGAACAGATTCTTAAACGCTACATTCCAGCCGTAACGGTGCTTGGTGGAATAATTGTTGGACTTATCGCTGGCTTGTCAGACTTCTTCGGAGTTTTCGGCTCCGGTGTCGGTATTCTCTTATCAGTTGGCATAATCTACCAGTACTACGAGATTCTTGTACGCGAAAGAGTGGCTGAAATGTACCCAGCCTTCAGAAAAATATTCGGGGGCTAACAAATGCTGCCCACGTCTCCTCCCGGGTCAACGCTTTTCTTTTTCCTGCTGGCTGCTACAATCACCTTTTTAATGACTCTTGCAAACCGCCTTTTCATGGACCCTGAAAAGCTGAAGGCTTGGAGGAAAGAAATCTCTGACTATTATAGGCAGCTACGGGAAGCCCAAAAAAGTGGTGATAAAAAATTGATGGAAAAGCTTATGAAAAAACAGCAGTACATTTTGCAGCTTAACGCCAAAATCTCATGGCAATCAACCAAAGTGATGCTAATTTTCCTTATTCCACTGTGGATTGTCTGGTTCTTCCTTGGAGGAATATATGGAGGAAACGAAATTGCCTATTTCCCGGGCTTGGGATGGCACCTATACATTCCACTGCTTCCATGGCCCATAACCTCTCTATTTTGGTGGTATATGTTGTGCTCCTTCCTTTTTAGCACGTTATTTTCTCACGTATTTGGCTTGGTTGGCGTGGAGTGATGGATATGCCACGTCCAGCCCTACGGACCAGAAGTCGAAAACGTGTTTCCAAAGCTTTGCCCGGAGGAAGAAGCGGCATACACGTTAAACATGAAATGCCTGGCAAAGCCACATGCAGCATTTGCGGCAGCCCTTTAGCCGGGATCCCTCGGCTGCTTCCGTCAGAGATTAGAAAGCTCAACCGTTCAAAGAGAAGAGTTTCGAGAATTTATGGTGGACAACTTTGTTCAAGATGCCTAAAAACGGCTTTGAAGCAAGCGGTTAGAGCTGGAGCTACAAGGGCTGCTAGTTGAGGCTGAAGAAATGTCCAGAGAACCCGTGATTATTTGCATTTGTGGAATGGCTGGAAGTGGAAAAAGCACGGTGGCCAAAAAGTTAGCTGAAAAATATGGTTTAAAATATTATTCTGGAGGGGATGCCTTAAAGGCTCTCGCTATAGAAAAAGGCTACAAACCTCTCCAAAAGGGTTGGTGGGAAAGTCCAGAAGGCTTAGCTTTCCTAGAAAATAGGGATAAAAACCCAGAGTTTGACAGGGCCGTGGACAAAAAACTTTTGGAATTGGCTGAGCAGGGCAATGTGGTGCTGGACAGCTGGACCATGCCATGGCTTCTCAAAAAAGGCTTTAAAATATGGCTGGAAGCTTCACTGCAGAGGAGGGCTGAAAGAGTTGCGCGGAGAGACGGAATAAGCGTTGAAAAAGCCTTGGAAGCATTGAAGAACAAGGAGGAGAAAACGAAGGCTATCTATAAAAAGCTTTACGGTTTTAGCCTAGGGGAGGACTTCACACCTTTCCACCTAATATTAGACACGGACAACTTAACGGCGGAAGAGGTCTTCCAAACCTTGGTAGCGGTATTGGACAAAATAGTTTTTAACAAATAGGATTCCTCTCGTAATTTTTAAAAAGAAACTAGCTGAAATTATCTTCTGTAAAATTCCTCTATTTCCATATTAAAGGCCTAATCAGCTATCGAGAAAGGGTGGCTAATTTGAAGTCTATGGTCTTCGGGTTGGTTATAGGAACCCTTATGGTTGTTTTTTTCCATCTCTTATATGTTCCCAGCGAAGTTCTTCAAGCATTGCTCATTTTTAACATCTTTTTTGTGTGCGTGTATTTTCCATTGAATGGCCCGTTAAAAAGAAAGGTGGCAGTCCTTCTCGCTGGAAATGTCATCTGTTTTTTGTGGAACATGATGTTCTCCATATTTGTCTGTGCAGTTTCCGCCTACTTGAGTGGCGACTTTAACGCTCTGCTAGCCTTTCTAAACCCGCTTTTGAATTTGCTGTGGATGGTGTCTTTTTGGTCTATAGGCTTAACATTTTTGGCTGAAGCTAAACCTGAGGGTTGGGAAAAAGGTGCTCATTGAATTTTTGGAAGCATTATTTCTCCTTTCCACAATGGTAATGGCTGCTTATCTTATCCGCCACTACCTCTTTACCATAGCGGTGCTTAAATTTGGTAAAAAATGGAAAACAGCCTCCAACCATGGGAATGCGAGTTATCAACCGACGGTTTCAATCTTGATACCAGCCCGCAATGAGGAACACGTTATTGGGAGACTCCTCCAAAGGATGACAGAGCTAACATATCCTAAGGATAAACTGCAAGTAATAGTTATCGACGATGCTTCAAGAGACGGCACTGGAAAAATAGCTGAACAGTATTCTGAAAAGTACAGTTACGTGAAAGTAATTCACCGTGGCGAGCATGAAGGCGGACGAGGAAAGGCTTCAGCCCTAAACGCTGGCTTAAAACATGCCCTCGGCGAAATAGTCTTATGCTTCGATGCAGACTACTATCCACAAAAAGACATAGTTGAAAAACTTGTGAAAGAGTTTGCAGACCCCACAGTTTGGGCCGTCCAGGGCAGGGTAGTGGTCCTAAACGAGCCGCAAAACGTTGTCACAAGGCTTGTTGCACTTGAAAGGACAGGTGGATACCGTGTCGACCAAGAAGCCCGCGACAGACTTGGACTTATAACACAGTTCGGCGGCACTGTTGGCGGTTTTCGCAGACAACTTTTGGAAAAACTTGGCGGCTGGGACGAGCAGATGCTTGCAGAAGACACAGACCTAACTTTCAGAATTTACCTCGCAGGCTATAAGGTCAAGTATGTTTTGGATGCTGAATGCTACGAGGAGGCTGTGGACAGCTGGCAAGCTTATTGGAGGCAGCGGTATAGGTGGGCGAAGGGACATATGCAATGTGCCTTTAAACATGCCCTAAACCTTTTGAAAAGCGATAAACTCACATTAATCCAAAAAATTGACGGGCTGCTCCTGCTAAACGTTTATTTCATGCCAATTCTAGTCTTCACTTCATGGATAGTAAGCATCCCGCTATTTGTTTTGAAGTTCTGCCGGTGGCTTTCTCCTTTCTGGGTTGCAGCCTCCATATCCATGTATAGTGCTGTTGGAAATTTTGCACCCTTCTATGAGGTAGGCGTAGGAGCTTACTTAGACGGCAGAACACGGGCACAGTGGCTTATCCCACTCTTAGCTTTCACTTTTCTATATAACGTTCCAATATGCACAAAAGCTTTCCTAGACCTTCTGTTTTCAAAGCTTATTGGAAAAAATAGCAATCATTGGGACAAAACAGCACATTTTGGAAACGGAAACTGTTATATTGCAATTTTTCAAAAACGTTGAAACGGTAAGAATGATTCCGAATCCGAATCTGATCTCTATGATATTGGCGTTCTTTGGCGTATTATTTTTCATCATCCTTACACTTCTGCCGTCCATAATTGAGTTGAAAAGACCAGAAGATCCTGGACCAAAAATCATTATAGACTACGATCTCATTTATCTTCATAACTTAGACGTTAAAACACCTCACGAAAGTGAACTCACTAGCTTTTCAACTCTTAGAGAGGTTGCGGCGATTCTAGCACTTTTGCCAGACATAGAATCCTAACTTAGAGTCATTGGAACTTCTCCTCGTTTTCCAAAAAAGCTTATAGAGGGATCTGCAATGAACCAGAGCTTTAGAGTGATTTAAATGCAAGTTTACGTGGTTACAGCGTCTATAAATCCTCTTGAAAATCTTTGTGCACTTGCTGGGTGCTCATCCTATTCCGATGAAGTCAAAGTCATAGTTATAGATGAGGGGGATGAAAGTATTCGCAAAATAAATGAGAAACTTTTATCAGATTTACCCCATGAATATTATGGGCCGAAGGAAAGAGCGACGTGGTTCAAGGATAGGTTTGGACAATCCTACCAGAATTATCTCAAGCTTATTCCTGAAAGATGCCATGCGGAAGTTTCCTTTGGCTTTTTGAAGGCTTACGAGGATGGAGCAGATGTCATACTGGAATTAGACGATGACGTTGAGCTATCGAAAGGCTTTCTAGAGGCTCACGTTGACAACCTTTTTAACGAAGACGGTGTAACCGTAAGCGCTTCTGGAAAATGGTATAACACCATTGAAAATCTTAACTTAAACGTTAACCAAACAATTTTTCCGAGAGGACATCCATACGATCCAACATGCAGAAGCGAGAATTATAAGTGGGTGAATGAGGGTGGAAAATGTGTTCTGAACATGGGGCTGTGGGGCGGTCACCCCGATTTGGATGCGTTAACAATTCTTTATTATGGTGGGTTAGACGGCAAGTGTCCAATAGAAAGTTTCGGACACAAACGAAACAAGGTGATATTGGGAAAAGGAACCTATTTCGGGGTTTGCAGTATGAACACCTCTTTTCTGCCAAAAATTGTGCCAGCCTTTTACCAGCTTTACATGAACTTCAACGGCATTGATCGATTTGACGACATCTGGTCAGGAATTTTCCTCAAAAAAATCGCCGACCATATAGGTGATAAACTCTGTTTAGGCAAACCATCCGGAAAGCATGTCAAGCGAAGTAGAAGCATTTTTAAGGATTTGCTCAAAGAGGTAAACGGGCTGGAGATTAATGAGTACCTATGGAAGATTTGCGAAGCGGCAGATTTTTCAGCGAAAAACTATACAGACTGTTATCTTGAATTAGCCAACCACCTCAACAAAAATCTGAACATTTTGGCTAAACGTCCGGAACACGTAGAATTTTGGAGAGTTCAGATAGAAAACATGCAAAGGTGGATTGAAGTAACGGACAAAATATCGTAATTTGCATGTTCGTGGTGGTTTCTTGTCACAAAAAAAGTGGCCTATGGTTTCAGTGGTTGTAATCAACTTTAAGGGGACAAGTCAACTTGAAAAATGTCTGACCCATTTAGTGCGAACAAACTACCCCAACTTTGAAGTGATAGTCATAGATTGTTTGACTGATAACTTAGAATCTTGGATTAAACAACATTTTCCAAACGTAAAGGTTGTCCATTACGACTATGACATTGGACCTTCAGCATCTCACAACGTTGGAAAACATGTTTTAAACCCTGAAAGCAAGTACATAGCTTTTGTTGACAATGACGCCTATGTAACCGAGAACTGGTTGACTGAACTTGTGAAAGTTATGGAGAATGACGAAAAGATAGGCGTCGCTCAAGCAAAACTGTTGGTGACGTTTAATGAAAAACTCATGGATAACGCTGGACTAGCCATAGACTTTTTAGGGACATGGTATTCCACAAGAGGTTTGAAAGCAGAAGCTTTTCAAGAAGTGATGGAGCTTTTTGCCGCATCCTCCGCTGGGTGTTTAGTGCGAATGGGAGTCTTTGATGAGGCAGGTGGTTTCGATCCAGAATACTTCATCTACGACGATGACACGGACTTCTCCTTTAGAGTAAGATTACTCGGATACAAAATCGTATTAGTTCCCTCAGCTATAGTCTTCCACAATGGAGATCCTATAAAGGCTTTGAATCCACGAAAGCTTCGGCATTCTATTAAAAACAGAGTTTACACAATGGTTAAGAACTACGAGTTTAAAAACCTGTTATGGAGATTCATCATATACTACCTTCTAACGGTCTCGGCGTGTGCCGGGTTTGCGGCGGTTGGGCACTTTTTAGAGGCTAAAGAAACTTTCAATGGTCTTTTTCATCCGCTTTTGAATTTTAGGGAAATTTTAAAGAAAAGAGCTGTTATACAGTCGTCCAGAAAGGTTAAGGACTCTGAGCTTTTTAAGCTAGGTTTTATTAGGAATGATATCCGCGCAACTATTATGGAATTTAAGCTTAGGGCGAAACAAATTCTTTATAACTCATTTAACAATCGCTAAGTTAGGTGGAAATGGCGTTTCTTGAATGTGTGGCTTGCGGTTCAAAGTTTGATGCTTTCCCACCGCGGATTCTCTGCGGTAATTGTGGGGGCACATTGGAATACAACTATGATTATGAAAGGTTTAAGGCTGCAAAATTTACGGAGCGTTTTTCTTTTTGGCGCTACAGGCAATTTTTGCCAGAAGTTAAGAATATTGTTTCCATGGGGGAGGGGGGCACACCACTTCATAAGGCTCATAGAATATCCAAGAACGTGGGGTTCACCAACTTCTACTTTAAGGATGAAACCAGAAACCCTACAAACTCTTTTATGGATAGGTGTGCAACGCTTCTTACTTCCAACGCCTTAGACTTAGGATACAAGTCTATTGTTTGTGCCACAAACGGGAACCTTGGCGCTTCATTAGCTGCTTACTGTGCAAAGTTTGGACTTGCCTGTCACGTCGTGGTTCCTAAAAACGTGGATGTTGGAAAGCTTGCCCAAATGCTCATTTACGATGCTGTGATAGAGGAGTATGGCGAGCTAGTCGACGAATCTTTAAAAAGGGCTGGAGAAATTGCGAAAGAAACGAGTTGGTATCAAGGTTCTTTTGAACTGAACCCTCTGGCTTTGGAGGCACTTAAAACCATCGCCTACGAAGTTTTCGAGCAAATGGGTGTTCCAGACTGGTTCATAGTTTCTATGGGTAGTGGCGGAACAATTTACGCTGTGTGGAAAGGTTTCAAGGAGCTTGAAAAGGCTGGCAAAGTAGGCACTCTGCCAAAAATGGTGGGCGTGCAAGCTGAAGGATGCTCACCTATAGTTAACGCCTACCTATGGAAGACAAGCAAGCCAATCCTAAAAACAAAACCTTCAACCCATGCCCTTGCAATTTTAGTTAAAGACCCAGCATACGGGGTTTTAGCCCTAAAAGCCATCAAAGAGTCCAAAGGTTTAGCTGTAGCAGTTTCTGACGAGGAAATTTTTTCAGCTGAAAGGGAAATGGCGAAGTTTGAAGGAATTTTCGCTGAGCCTGCAAGCGCCGCCACGTATGCTGCTGTAAAGAAACTTGCAAATCAAGGGCTCATCGACAAATCGGACAATATTGTATGTTTAATAACCGGAAGCGGGCTTAAGGCAACTGACGTTTTACAAGTCTTGATTAAAAAAAGGAAAACGGCGGTTGTTGGTTTGGAGCTGAGCACTAAGGAAAAAATATTGAGGATTTTGAGCAAAAAGGATGCATACGGCTATGAACTGTGGAAGGAGCTTGGAAAAGTTATGACGAGGGCAGCTGTTTATCAGCATTTAAACGAGCTTTCAAGCAGGGGGCTCGTTGCAAGCTACGAGAAGGATGGGCGAAAGTTTTTCAAAATCACGAAGCGTGGAAAAAAAGTCCTCAAAGCCTTTGACGACCTAAAAGTTCTGCTATAAGTTTTTGGGCGATTTAATGGTAAACTAAAATAGTTAAGCTGCAACCATACTATAATTATCACACCTCAAGGAGAGCTGGAATGTGAGAAGAAATCCTACGAGGCAGTTCAGCGTCATCGCCGTTTTTACAGCTCTTGTCTGTATAGCCACTATTAGTTTTACGGTTTACGTACCGAGCACGAGAGGCTACTTTAATGTTGGCGAAACAATGGTTTATGCGGCAGCAATCCTTTTCGGTCCCTTTGTAGGCGCTTTTGCTGGTGGTGTGGGCTCTATGCTCGCCGACATCTTCCTCGGTTACTATTACTATGCTCCAGCGACGCTCGTTATTAAAGCCCTTGAAGGGTTTGCTGTCGGTTTCTTAAATGAAAGGGGGCGAGCTTTCGTCGAGGCATATACAAGGCGTGAATTGAAAATCTTTACCATCGAAATGGGTCTCCTCGTCGGTGCGCTTGTAAGCCTTGTAGGCTTTCTGTACTACAGCGGTTTTGTCGAACTTTACTCTGGCATTTTTTCCACCGAAAATCCAACGTTAAATCTCTTTATCCCTGCAGAGTTCTGGTTTGGAGTGGGCGCATTCACAGTTTTGATGGTTACGTTTCTGGCAGTGTTTTCTGAACCAGAATACGGTTTCGCTATTATTTCATGCATTTTTGGAGGATTGTTGATGGTTTTTGGCTACTTTCTTTATGAACAGTTTTTCCTAGGAGTCTTCGCCTTCGCTGAGGTTCCCATAAACATTGGGCAAATGGTTATTGGACTTACCGTAGCAACACCCATAGTAAAAGTTGTTAAGCGCACCTTGCCACAACTTAAAAGCTAGAGGGAACCAAAGTTGAAATTGCCTCCAGGAAAAGTTCCCGTTGAGATATTAGAGAGGATAGTTTTCAAAAATTTGGGGGCAAAGCGAAAAGAGGTTGCATTGGGCCCTTCTGCTGGCTTTGATGGCGCAGTGATAGATATTGACGGGAACTCATTGATAGTTTCCATGGACCCAATAACAGGGGCCGTTGAGCGGATAGGGTGGCTTGCCGTCAACGTCAATGCCAACGACGTGGCAACCTTTGGAGTTGAGCCAGCATTTTTCTCTTCCTGCATTCTCCTGCCAGAAAACGCTGATGAACAAATCGTTGAAACCATATGCTCGCAAATGAACAGAGCTTCCAAAAGTCTTGGAATAGCCATTATAGGCGGTCACTGCGAAGTTACCCCAAATCTTGTCAATCCAATAGTCATTGGCTGCGCCATGGGCATAACCCGCAAAGGGAATTATGTAACTGCCGGAGGCGCTAAACCTGGCGATAGGTTGATATTGACAAAAAGCGCTGGAGTTGAAGGCACTGCCATCCTTGCCACGGAACGTTACAGCTTGCTCCTTAAAAACGGTTTCAACGAGGGACTTTTGAGGTCGGCGCAAAGGTTTTTTGAGAAAATAAGTATCGTAAAAGAGGCTATTCTAGCCTACAAAACCGGCGGTGTTGACGCCATGCATGATCCAACTGAGGGCGGCATCTTCGGAGGGGTTCACGAGATGGCTGATGCATCAAACTTAGGCGTTAAAATTTTCGAGGAAAAAATTCCGGTTGCAAAAGAAACTATTGAAATCTGCAGCTTTTTTGAGATAGATCCCATGCAACTAATAAGTTCTGGGGCTTTGCTTATAGCGTCAAGACCAGAATGTACGGAAAAGATTGTCAAGGAGTTGGATAAAAACGGAATTGGAGCTTCAGTGATTGGGGAATTCCTAGCCGTTAAAAGCCAGCGCCTTTTGGTTAGGAAAAAAGGTGCTGTGGAAGTGCTTCCCCGTCCAGAGAGCGACCATTTATGGCTTGCTCTAGCAAAACACACATAAATCAAGGCGACACTAGTTAGAAAATTATCCCATAAGGGAATGGGCATGCCATACTCAGACCTTGGAAAGGTCTTCATAACGGGCGGGGCGGGGTTTATAGGAAGCCACTTAACCGATAAGTTATGCGTAGAGCATGTAGACGTGGTTGTTTTTGACAACTTAAGCGCGGGAAAGCTGGAGAACATTGAAAAGTGGTTGGATGCGCCTAATTTCAAGTTTGTTTTAGGCGACCTTTTGTTTCCAGAAAAAATTTTAGAGTCCTTGGAAGGATGTGAAACCGTTTTTCACCTTGCAGCAAACCCAGAAGTTAAGATAAGCTCTGAAAACCCTAAACTTCATTTTGAACAGAACGTGCTTACAACTTTCAACTTGCTGGAGGCTGTTCGCAAAACCGACAGCGTCAGAACCTTAATTTTCACTTCTACATCAACAGTTTATGGAGACGCTCAACAAATTCCAACACCCGAGGATTACGCCCCTTTAAAACCTATTTCAGTTTACGGCGCCTCTAAACTGGCTTCAGAAGCCCTAATAATAAGCTATGCTCACAACTACGGCTTTAAAGCAGTCATATATCGACTTGCTAACATAGTTGGGTCTAGGGCGCAGCATGGAGTAATCTGTGACTTCGTTAAAAAATTGAGAGATAACCCAAAAAAACTTGAAATCCTTGGAGATGGAACACAAAAGAAATCTTACCTTCATGTCGAAGACTGTGTGGACGCAATTTTGTTCGGCGTGAACTTTACACGTGAAAAAGCAGAAATTTTTAATGTTGGTTCGGAAGATCAGGTGACCGTTAAAGAAATAGCAGACATAGTTTGCAGAAAAATGGGCTTGAAAAACGTTGAATACGTGTTTACGGGCGGTGTTGACGGCGGAAGAGGGTGGAAGGGAGACGTAAAATTTATGCTCTTAAGCATTAATAAAATCAAAAGGCTGGGTTGGAAGCCCAAACTTAACAGTCGACAAGCAGTGGAGAGGGCTGTGGAGGAAATCCTGAAGGGCAAATAAACCCTGAAGGAATGATGCTTGAAACTGGGTCAAGCTTATCCAAAAGTTTCGGTAGTGATCCCAGTTAAAAATGGAGCTGCGAAAATAAAGGATCTTTTGGACTCCCTCATGAAAGTTGACTATGACAAAGATAAGCTTGAAATAATAGTTGTTGATGGATGTTCAACCGACGGCACACGGGATATAGTCTCCAAATATCCAGTGAAGCTTGTGGTAGAGAAAAAACCAGGGGTTAATGCTGCGAGAAACACTGGCATAAAAATTAGCACGGGGGAAATCATAGCCTTTACGGATCATGACTGTGTTGTTCCAAAGGATTGGATCAAAAAAATAGTTGAAAACCTCCAAAACCCCGAAGTCGGATGCGTAGGTGGACAAATTTTAAGGTATAACGACGAGTTTTTGGCGCGGTATGCTGATGAAAGCATAATCCCTGTAATGCGCATATTCAAGAAGAAAACATTATTGGATAGGATAGGTTCCCCGGTTTACTACCCCGTTGGATGTAACTTTGCCGTGAAGAGGGAAGCCGTGGAAAAAACAGGGTTTTTTGATGAAAGGTTTGAGTATGGCTTTGACGAGCTAGAGTTTGCTGAAAGAGTTTGCGAGAAAGGATACAAAATACTGTTAACTCCTGAAATCACAGTTAAACACAAGCATCGCTCAAGCTTATCTGAGCTTCTCAAGCAAGCGTTCCGCTACGGGCAAGGCGGCGGGTTAGTGCCAAAAATTAAAGGATTCAACAGCATATTATCCAAGTGGATTTTGTTCAGCGTAGCTGCTTTCTCCATCTGGTTTTTTGTGATGCTCTCGCTAGCTGTATACACAGTTTTGACGTGGTCCACCGAGTTTCTAGCAGCCTTATCTGCGCTTCTGTTTCTCCCTCTTGCGGGGCTTATGGCATTATACGCTTACAAAACCATTCGCCTAGGAGATGGTATGTACTGGCGTATACTGTTTTATCCATTCATTGATATTGCACGTTCTTTAGCCTTTGTAGTCGGCGGAATGCAGCGTTTATTAAAGCCGTTGGGCAGAAAGCTTTCCTAAAGACTTCCACTCTTGAGGTTTAAATGGAGGAAAAGCTAAATTGCCTATCCGTATACTTATGTTGATTGCAGGTTGATTGTGATGGCGGAAAAAGAAGATCCCGTGAAACTGCATAAGGACGGAAACACCCTTTACGAGCTTGGCAAGTATGCGGAAGCCGAGGAAAATTTTCTACGAGCTTCTGAGCTTTACCAAAAGGCAAACAACTTCTTTGACGCGGCGTACTCGCTTTTCAAGGCTGGTGAATGCGCATTTATGCTTAAAAACTACGAGAAAGCCGTTGAACATTTCCTAAAATCCGCGGACTTATCCTTTAACAAGGGCTTTGACAGATTTGGAGTAAGCGCACTAGAATATGCAAGGGATTGTTACAAGGCTTCGGCACAGAATGAGAAGGTTGAAGAAATAGAAAAGAGGATAAAAGAGGTTAAAAAGCGCTTGGAAGAGTCTTTCTAAAGCTTCACTCCATTCTTTCCTTTGTGCAACTTATTAACAAGGGCTCTAAACATTTCTGTTAGAAAAACGCAAGGGTGAAAAATGTCCACCCTTTTTAGGACTCTTGCAGAGTTATGTGAAAAACTTGAGGGTATGAGAAAGCGTACATCAATGATTAGCCTAGTCTCCGAATTTCTAAAGAGTCTAGAGCCAGATGAGATTGAACCTGCTGTTTCAATGATTTTGGGTAGGGCTCTTCCCAAATATAGCGAGCAAACTTTGGAAGTGAGCTGGGCTACCCTCAGTGAAATAATAAGGCGCACAACCGGGGTGGATTGGAAAGTTTTCACAGACGCCTTCAGCAAAACCGGAGACATAGGCGCCGCAACAAAAATGGTTTTTGAAAGCAGCGGAGTTAAAAGGCAAATTTCACTATTCGAAAGGGTTTTGACAATAAAGGATGTTCGTAAGAGTTTTGAGGCTATAGCCAATGCTGTTGGTCCCGGTTCTAGGGAAAAGAAGGAGCGCCTTTTAGAGGCTTTGCTAAGCTCTGCGTCACCGCTTGAAGCCAAGTACCTAGTCAAGATAATTATTGGAGAGATGCGCACGGGCTTCCATGAAGGCTTGATGGAACAAGCTGTTTCCGAAGCGTTTCACGTTCCGCTTGAAGTAGTTCAAAGGGCCAGCATGATTTTGGGTGACATTGGGGTTGTGGCAGCAACGGCTAAAGTCGAGGGAAAAGAAGGCTTGTTAAAGGTGGGCTTCAAAGTTTTTAGACCTGTCAAACTTATGTTGGCGCAGATGGCCAATGACGTGGCTGAAGCTTTAAAAGAGCACGGTGGAAAAACAGCTTTCGAATACAAGCTTGACGGCGCGAGGGTTCAAATCCATAAGGAAGGCGAAGTGGTCAAAATTTTTAGTCGCAGACTGACCGACGTCACTGAAAGCCTTCCAGAAATCGTCGAAGCAGTCAGGAGAAATATCAAGGCTGAAAGCGCAATCTTAGAGGGAGAAGTCATAGCAGTTAACGGTAGGGGACACCCTCTTCCCTTTCAGCACTTGATGCGGAGATTTAAAAGGGTCCACGAGGTCGAGGATGTAGCTTCGACAATTCCAGTCAAACTGTTCCTTTTTGACATCCTTTACTTAAACGGGCAAAGCTTGATAGGGTTTCCCTACCTTCAGAGGAGACAAATTCTGGCAGAAAATGCCGGAGAAATCCCCTTAACAAAACAAATAGTGACCGACAGTGTCGAAGAGGCTGAAAGGTTTCTCAAAGAGGCTACAGACGCTGGACACGAGGGGCTTATGGCTAAAAAGATTGACAGCGACTATGTTCCAGGTATCCGTGGAAAACGGTGGCTCAAAATTAAGCCTACGCTTCCACCGCTTGACTTGGTGATTGTTGCCGCCGAGTATGGTTATGGGAAAAGACACGGGTGGCTTTCAGACTATTATTTGGCGGCTAGGGACGCCGAAACCGGTGAGTTTCTAACTGTTGGGAAGACTTTTAAGGGTTTAACAGACGCCGAAATCGTTGAGATGACGAAACGCCTCAAAGAACTCGCAATAAGAGAAGAGCCTAGACGCATCTTTGTAATTCCAAAAATAGTTGTGGAAGTTGCCTACAACGAAATCCAGAAAAGCCCAAAATACCAGTGTGGTATGGCGTTGCGTTTTGCACGGATAACCCGCATAAGAGATGATAAAACCCCGGAAGAGGCTGACACCATACAGCGGGTTAGAGAGATTTATGAAAGCCAGTTCTCTAAAAAGGGTAATATATGGCTTGAAAACAGAGACAAAGCTTTGAAGGGCTGAGCTTGAAATGATAAAAACAAAAAAGCCAAAAATCCCCTACAACGAATTTTACAGCCGTCAACTGGCCCTCAAGGAACTTGGCAAAGAAGGCCAAGAAAAACTTGCAAAATCAAAAGTCGCAGTTGTTGGGCTAGGAGGCCTTGGAACAGTTTCTTCGCTTTATCTGGCGTTGGCAGGCGTCGGCCACCTACGCCTAATAGACCAGGACACCGTTGAACCCCATAACCTTCACAGGCAAGTCTTATACACGCCAAAAGATTTGGGCTATCCAAAAGCCGAGGTTTCGGCGAAAAAACTTGCGGAAACAAACCCCTTCGTAAATGTTGAGCCCGTTCCGGAAAATGTAAACGCTGACAATGTTGAAAAACTTCTGAGCGGCGTTGACTGTGTCGTTGATGGTTTGGATAACATGCGAACCCGCTACTTGGTTAATCGTGCGTGTGCAAAGCTTAAAATCCCGTATGTTTTCGGCGCAGCCATAGGCGTTGAAGGAAACCTATCCGTTTTCGCTCCTCCGGAAACTCCATGCCTCGAATGTGTTCTGCCAAACATTGACGACAGCATGCTGCTTACATGCGATGTTAGAGGGGTGCTCGGTGCAACCCCAGGGATAATAGGCACCATGGAAGCCATGGAAGCCATAAAACTGTTAGCGGGAATAGGCACGCCCCTAAAGGGTAAACTTATGATCTGCGACTTCAACGACATGTACTTCACCACCATAGAAATCCACAAAAGACTGGAATGTCCAGCATGCCGAGGCGAAACAGTAGTTCAAAAAACTCATGAAAAACTGGTCTGGCTATGCGGACGGAACACCGTCAACATAAACCCGGAAAAACCAACAAAACTAGACATGGAAACTATTTATGCAAGGATAAAGAAAAACTTCAAAACTCGCCTAAAAACATCAATAGCTATCATCTTCATCCACAAAAACTATGAGATAACACTATTCAACGGAGGACGCATGCTAATAAAAAATGTCCCAGACGAAGAAACTGCCGTAAAAGTCTACAATGAAATCAAACAAAAAATAGGCCTAAACTAATAACATTTATTATCCCAAACAAACTTTAAACACTACAGAAAAATGCCGGGGTGGCCGAGCGGTTCAGGCGGCTGCCTGCAGAGCAGCTATACGTGGGTTCAACTCCCACCCCCGGCTTTTTGACGCCACCCACATATAACAGTGAACTGTTGAACTTTGCGGTGTGGCTTTTCAAACGTGGTAATAAGAGTCTACCGTACATAGGAGGTTGAAGAAAACTTCAGAATTGGAACTGAACTTTAGTGCCGGGGGCGGGATTTGAGCCCGCGACCTCTGGCGTTGGGCGCTTAGCCCCGTTCGACTCCAGATTATGAGTCTGGCGCCCATTCCAGGCTAGGCTACCCCGGCACCCATCTTTTCAATATTCAGTGAAAAAGTGCTTGTTGTTATTTCTTTCGCTTAAGCTTTTCAACTTTGTTTGGTCTTCCAAGATAAACCACGTCAGCCATTCCTACAAATAGGCCTGTTTCAACAATTCCCGGAATCGTTTTTAATGTTTTTTCGAGCTCAGCCGGGTTTTTTATAGGTCCGAAGTCCACGTCAATTATGAAGTTGCCGTTGTCCGTTACGACTGGTCCGACTTTTCCAGAGCATTCTCTTAAGACGGGTTTTCCTCCAAGCATATTTATTTTGTTAATTACAAGGGAGAGTGCGAAGGGCAAGACTTCCACCGGGACTGGTTGCCCGTTCTCTCCTAAAATTTTCACTTTTTTCCTCCAGTCTGCGACTATGATAAGGGTTTTGGAGGCGGCGGCCACTATTTTTTCGCGGGTTAGGGCTCCACCCATACCCTTGATAAGGTTTAAGTTTTCGTCTATTTGGTCTGCTCCGTCGATGGTCAAGTCTAATGTGGGGTTTTCCTCTAAACTTGTTGTTGGGATACCGTTCCTGACAGCCAGAGTAAGGGATTGATATGATGTGGGAACAGCTTTCACTTGGAGCCTCTCAGCTTTTATCCTTTTTCCGATTTCTTCTGCAACGTAGGCAACGGTGCTTCCGCTTCCAAGCCCAATTACGAAACCGTTTTCAACATGTTTTACGGCTTCCAGAGCAGCGTTTCTTTTGGCTTTTTCTACCTCCTCGCTTCTAGGTTTCAATTTCCATCTGCCCCAGTCTTTCCAAGACTTTTTCCACTTCAGCTCGAATCTCTTCTATTCGTTTTTCAGCTTCCGACCTTGGAGAAGGCCTAGCTGCTGGTGGTTTACGTTTCTTTTTCGCCTTTTCCTCAGCTTCAGCTTCCGGTTTTTCCTCCACGGTTTTTGCTGGTTTAGCTGCTGGTATGGCGATTTCTTTTATGGGTTTTGCTTCCACTTTTGAACGTAGTTCTTCTATTTTTGTGCTTATTTCGTCGAAGCGTTCGCTGAAAAGTTTTATCAAATCTTCCTGCATGGCTTCAAGCTCGTGGAGTGCCACAAGAGACTCATCCTTTGCTATTGCCTCCTTAACAATCATCATTCTTTCCTTGTAGGCTTGGGCAAGCCTATCCCTTTCTTCCTCCGTTATTTTGCCCTCCGCATGGGCCTCGTAAAGCTTTCTTATGGCGTCGCTTAGAATTTCCCTCTCCAAGTCAAGTATCCGCAGTTCTTCTCTGGCTTTTGCAGCCTCTTCCGGGGAAACCGTTTTAACAATTTTAAAGGGTAAAGCCTTTGCAGTGCCACCCTCCTTTCCGACGTCCACTTTTTGTTTTTCTTCCCGCAGTTTTCTCCTCATGGAATAGATGACCATAGACGATGCGATTATTGTCGCTAAGGTTGTTATTATAAGCGCAATGGTTAAGGCGTCGCTGAAGGGCAAAAGTTTCCCTCTACCTCTCCATTAAGATTCTCAACTTTTTATATATTAAACTATCCAGCCACAACATTTCAGAAGTCTTTTAAACGTGTTTAAGCCAATATCCTCGGATGGGTGTTGAAGTTGAACAAGGAGAAAGTTTTTAAGTATATTGATGAACATTTTGAGGACCATCTTAAACGTCTGCAAGAGCTTGTTAGACAACCATCCATATCGGCTGAAGGCCTCGGAATAAGAGAATGCGCAAACCTCGTGAAAGACTATTTCAAGGCTTTGGGCTGTAAAGACGCCAGGCTTGTGGAGACTTCTGGCAACCCCGTTGTTTACGGCTATTATGATGCTGGTGCAGACAAAACCTTGATAGTTTACATGATGTATGACACGCAGCCCGTTGACGAGCCCGGATGGATTGTTCCGCCTTTGGAGGGACGCGTTGTTGAAATGGAGCCTTTCGGGAAATGCCTAGTGGCAAGGGGTGCCATAAACACTAAAGGCGAGCTTGGCGCCTTCATAAACGCATGTGAATCCATTTTAGCTGCTGGCGAAGAAATACCATTAAACCTCATTTTCGTGGCTGAAGGTGAAGAGGAGCTTGGAAGCCGCCACCTTCCAGAATTCATAAACAAGTATCTAGACAAGCTGAAAGAGGCGGACGCGGTCTTCTTTCCAACCGCAGACCAAGACGAGAAGGGAAAAGTGCAGATGACTTTAGGCGTTAAGGGCATAGTCTACTTTGAACTTGAGCTTGACGGGAAAAGCTGGGGCTACGGACCAACGGAGTTCGATATTCACGGAAGTAACAAGGCTTGAGTTGACAGCCCAGCCCTTAGAATGATACAGGCCCTAAGCACGCTCACGACGAAGGATGGCAACACCGTCCTCGTGGAAGGCTTTTACGACAATGTGGCTCCTCCAAGCCAAGAAGACCTTGAGCTAATTGAAAAGCTGGAAAAAACATTCGATGAAGAAACTGTCAAAAAAGAGATGAAGGTCGAGCGTTTCATAAACGACATGCACGGAAAAGAGGCGCTGCTGAAATATCTTTATTCGCCAACCCTAAACATTGACGGAATCTGGAGCGGATACACGGGTCCCGGCACGAAAACAGTTTTGCCCCATAAAATAACGGTTAAAGTTGATGTACGTCTCGTGCCCAACATGACGGTGGATGAAGTTATCCCAAAAATTAGGCGCCACTTGGACAAGCATGGATTTAAGGAGATAAAAATAGTGCAGCTAGAAGAGGGCTATGGATGGGCTAAAACAAGCATCCGTGAACCAGCAGCCCAAGCAGTGTTGAAGACATATCGCGAATTCGGCTATGAACCAGAAATATGGCCCCACATGGCTGGAAGTGCACCTTTCTGCATGTTCAACCGCGAACCACTAAACCTACCCTTCGTCATGGGAGGAATAGGCCACGGAGGAAGAGCCCACGCCCCAAACGAATACATAGTCATAAGTGAAGGAGGCCCAACAGGAGGCCTAACAACCCTCGAAAAATCCTACGTGGCAATATTAGACAACATGGCAAAAATGCTACCAGCGAAAACGTAATGCTGTGGACTGTGAAATGGTTATTTTCTGTTCATACTCTAACCCTAAATTTTTTAAGGAGTCTTCCCACAAAACGCGACAGTCTTCTTATGCTTGGCAAGTCATTGAAAGAATCCGCTATACAATCAATCTGAAGCGTCCAAAATTCTTCTCCCTCAGTTATTCCAATATCGAATTCTTCAAGGTATTCTTCAAAATTTTCAAGTTCTTCTGGAAGCTGAGTTACATCCCATGGTATTGTTTGGACATATTTTTTCAAACCGTTTAGCGCTCTCTTATTATTTTCTCCGACCTCTATATACGTGAAAGTTGAGAGGCGCTTACTCCCGTTCTGAACAGTTATATCAAACTCGTCGATCTTGAGGCTGCAACCCGCTAGGGCACTGTAAAAAAGCCGCATATAGTTTTCGTCTAAGTCAACCTCAAAATCCTCAAGTTTATACAGCCCCTTAACATCCATCTTCCAAAGAACTTCGTCAAAAAGACTTAACGAGTGAAATGCATCATCAATTATATGCATCAAAGCCCTCCCAAGGTTTACTGGTACCCTATAATGGTCCTTTAGGCTTATAATCCGCCGACTATTCATGCTGATTGCCTCCAGTACACCTTTAATCGCGTCTTGCAAATCCTCGTTATAACAACTGCTTAAAGCAACCCATTTTTCATAGACATCATCGCTGACCGTCAATGAAATCCTTTTGACCATAGCACCACCATATAGCGAAAATGTTGAAAAATACAATTATAAAATTTAAACCTCCACGCATGGAACACAACCAACAAAATCGTTGAAATTATACTGCATAAATTCATAAGCTTTTCATATTGTTAAGGCTTGCCTACGCTTTCTTCTAAAAAATGCAAGTGAAGGGAAATGTTAAAAATGTGCGAAGTCAAGTAAAATCATGGCGGGGTTGCCCTAGCCTGGTAGGGGGCAGGCCTGCTAAGCCTGTGGCCGGTTTCGGCCGCGCGGGTTCAAATCCCGCACCCCGCGCCATGCCGAGAAAACTTAATTAGCCCTAACGTTTTCTATTCATTTTGGCATCAACTGCCCTGGTAGTATAGCCCGGTCTAGTATAGGCGGCTGTCGCCCGCCCGACCCGGGTTCAAAT
>JAGTQG010000037.1 GCA_018396875.1 Candidatus Bathyarchaeota archaeon | reverse complement strand
AAATATGATGGAGACGGCTTTCTAAGCTATGGTGTAGGCGAGCTGGAAACCCAAGTGATTTTCATAGACTATCTTGGGCGTCCATCTGTCAGTAACTACATGGTGCATTACACATTTGTGTTGACTTCGCAGACGGTAAACCTCACTTACGTAACGCAGTTCACTGGGATTTTGTCGCTTATTGCCACGGCTTTCGCCCTTACGGTAGCTCTTACAAAAGATAGGGACTTAACCTTAATCGGTGAGGAGCCTGAAAGGTTTTGGCGTCCCCCAGCGCCGTATCCTGTTTAGCAAAGTTTAAAGCTTGGCTGGCAGAATGCTAGGAAGGGCTTAGGACGTGGTTAAGCGTCTTTATCCAAGCCAGCCTGTGGTTGGCGTGGGCGCCATAATCGTTTGCGATGGTAAAATTTTGTTGGAAAAGCGGAAAGGCGAACCTGGAAAAGGCAAGTGGAGTGTTCCAGGCGGGCTTGTGGAGCTTGGCGAAACTGTTGAGGAGGCTGTTATCCGCGAGGTCAAAGAGGAAACAGGCTTAGATGTGGCTGAGCCGGAGCTTATCGATGTGGTGGATAACATTGTTCGAGACGAGAATGGTGGGATAAAATGGCACTTTGTCATCCTAGACTTTTTTGTCAAGGTTAGGGGCGGAGAACTGAGGGCGGCAGACGACGCCGAGGAAATCCGCTGGGTGCCTCTGAGCGAGGCGGAAAAATACGACTTAACCAAAACTTTTAGGAGTTTTCTACAACGGAATAGGGCGAAGCTGGAAAAGCTTGACTCGTGTCGTTAGCGTGGATGCCGCTGAAGAATAGGCGTGTTTCCCCCATGGTTTTAACGTCTAAAGCTTTCACCTTGACGACTATTGGGAAGTCTCTGACCACTTTGCCAAGCACTAGGCAGTGGTGGGGCGGGAGGTCGCGGGCTATGGATTTTACGGTTTCAGCGTCCACGCGGGCTGCTCGCGAAACCACTTCCAAGTCATGCTCATTCGTGAAGTTGAATAGGAATATGTTGTCGGCTTGGCGGTAAATGTTTTCGCGTATCGTGTCAGGCTGGTTTGTTATGAAGGTTGTGAATATGCCGAAGTGGCGCATCCGCGTCACAATATCATCCCAGTAAGTTTCGCGTAAATACAAGTGAGCTTCCTCCGCGAAAAGAAAAACAGCCTTAAGCCTCCAACTTGTCAATAGCTCCACAAGCTTGCCCAAAATGTATTCGACGACTATTTGGCGGTCTATGGGTGAAGTGTTCCGCAAATTGATTATTACGGCGCCGCCCTCCTCCCTAGCCTTCAGTAGGCATTCTTCCAGCATGTTGGCTTCCGCCGCGTTGTCCGTGAAGAAGCCAGAATTCACCAACGCGTGATAGCGGCTGAAAAGGGCGTCCCTAACGTTTTGGTTGCAGTTCCAGTTACGGATAGCCTCGCCAAGCTCATGCAGTGTTAGGCATCCCTTGTCTTTGAGGAACTGCCATATGCGGCGGAACTCGCGGGCAGAAGTGCCCGGCAAATGCAAGGCGTGGATTAAAATGTTCAGTATGACGTTTAAGTGGAGCTGTTTCAGGGCGACTTTAAAGTTCTGGGCTGGCGTTAAAACGTGGATTTTGTTGTAGTAGGCGTTGCGTTTGCCGTCTGACGTGAAGCCCAAACCCGTGTATTCGCCGTTCAAGTCTAGGACAACGACCACCGCCTTGTACTGGAGGAGGCTTGTTATCAAAAGCTTGGAAAGATGCGACTTGCCCGTTTCCTTCTTGCCCGTAACAATGTTCAGTTTCCCATCCAGTGAAGTGGCGTCTATTGTTAAGAGCGAGTTTTCCTTGGTCACGCCTAGGGTTATGGGGAGACTGCCATTAACCTTCGCCAGCTTGAGCAGTGTGGCTATTGGGAGCTTCTTGATCGAAGACTGGGAGCGCGAGGGCAGCCATGAAGTGCTTGGGCTTAGGTGTTCGCCCTCCACGGTGGCGCGGATCTTGCAAATCAAAAGCCTCGAGTCCTGAATGTAGGTTATGTGGGGTGCAATCTCCAACGGGTCCACGTCTTCGCCTTGGATTAAGCCTCCACCGTCCGGCAGGCTTCGCAGAAGCTCTTCTAAAATGCCGGGTATGTTGGCGAACTGCACGTCTATGACTTGGGCTATGAGCGCCTTTTGGGCTTCAGCATCCTCTATTAGGAGGTAGTCGCCTTTCTCCACGCTTTCGTTTGGAAAACTTAGAATCTCTATTATGTTGCCCTCTTTCCTATACAGCCTCATGGTGGCTTTCTCCCTTCCCGAAGGGTCCAAACAGTAGCCGGTGCATGTCTGGGCGGTCAATTATTTTTAGGCGGTAGCGGTGCTGGATGAAATGCTGCATGGCTATAACCTCGTTAGCCGTGAAAGTGCACAGTATATGCGCCAACCGCAGCGTTTCCGGGTAGCCTTGCACTATTAAGTCGTTTCCCAAAAGCCTTTCAACAGCTTCAACGCGTTTCTGGGCGGGCAGTTCGCGGTCTATGTCAAGGCGAAAGGCATAATTGCCTCGAGTCAGCTTTGCCACGTAAACCTCGCCTAAAAGCGTTAAGGGCGGTTTTGGCTTGATGTTTGCCACTTCTATTAGGCATGGGGGCTTGTAGGCTGGAAAGGCTTCGGTCAATAGGCAACCGTTAAACCGCAGCGTCGTCACCTTCGTGAAGGCTAGGACCGTGTTGCCCATGCTTCTGGCAGCCGCCAAAATCTCCTTCAGCTGCTGGACTGGCGTGTCCGGGGTTCCAGCCGTCAAAGAACCATCAAAGAGGATTACGCCATTGCTTATGGTTTTGGCTAGGGATGCCTGCAGCCACCTTTCCAGAAGGTTTGCCATTCGCACTGGGATTTGGATGAAGCCCGGCGCTCCCTGCGGGTTTTGTTCTGGGAAATATGCCCTCAGCAAATTTTTGTAGACTTCTTGGATGTTGTCTTCGGTTATGTGGAATATGAAGGGTCCAACGCGTAGGTAGGCGTAGTTTTTGGCTTTTTTCCATATGGTGGTTCCGCGGACGGCGATGATTATGCCCTTGCTTGTTTCGCCAAGCTTTATGCTGGAGGTGTCAACGGCGGCTATGATGGTTGGCGGTTCAGGCTTCGGGTTTAATGGTATTGGTTTGGCTGGCGGAATGGGTTGCTGTGCGATTAGGGTTTCTTGGCTGTTGAATGGGGCTTGTTGAATGGTTTGTTGGTTTAGTTGAATGGTTTGGTTTTGCACCTGTTTCAGCGAGTGGAGGCTTAATTCTATGAATCGTTGGGGCAGCGCCGTGTCTATGGTGTTTTGTGGAAAATTATATTTTGGTGTTGTTGTTATAGTGTATTGTTCAATCACCAAGATTCACCAACATGCACTTGTTTGGGCGGAAGGAATATATAAATGTTGTGCATGAACAAGATGCGCAATTCAATATTCAACAAGGTGAAAAATTGACAGAACCACCTCAAAAACCACCCATCCGCCTAAAAATGCGCATAGGCGAAATAGAAATCGAAATAGAATGCCAAGAAGACCAACTGCAATCAGCCGTAGACCGCATCCTATCAACCATAACAGAAAAACTAAAACAAGCACCGCCCCTCGCAGCGGCTGAACGCCAACCACCACCGCCAAGAGCAGAAACATGCAAAGGCGTCATCCAAAAACTATGGGAAGAAGGATGGTTCGCAACCCCAAAAACCCTAAGCGAAGTCCACAGCGAAATGGCAAAACGCGGATACCACTACGATAGAACCGCAGTAGCCCACGCCCTAATAGACCTAGTAAAAGACGGCATCCTAACCCGAGACGGAAAACCCCGCCGATACCAATACGCCCAAAAAAGACCACCACCGTAGCATTTGGGATTATGGTACTGTGATTTCTTTTTTGGCTAGGCTTTCGACCATTAGTGGCACAATCTTGCTGGCTCTGAGAATCTCCATAAACAATGGCTTTCCTTCTTCACTGAAATGCACAACTATGTCGCCTAGCTCTTCAGCATAGGATAACTTCCCCTTCTCCTCAATGATTATGGTTAAGATATCAGCTTCTTCATC
>JAGTQG010000036.1 GCA_018396875.1 Candidatus Bathyarchaeota archaeon | reverse complement strand
AAATCCAGCCATGTCTAAAACCGCCTCATAGGCACCGTCTATATAGCATGTTTGAATGGCTTTTTCATGCCATTCGCTGGCAACCGTGTCATCTACCAAAATTAAGCCGCCCACGGTTCCGCCTTCGCCAGCATAGGTTATGGCTTTTCCATGCTGGATAAAGCGTTCCAGGTCAGGCTTATCCAAGGAATACCAGTGATAAAGCACTGTGTATAATCCCGCAGCCAGGCGGTAAACATCTGAAGCCTGCAAGTAACCCCAAACACTTTCAAGGCTGCCAACATCAGCCCACCGTGAAAGGCGGCTACTTGCCTCTGAAGGCTTCTCCAGCTCCATTTCAAGGAACTCGGCGACAGCCGTGAAGCCCATTTTCTGAACTGCGGCAAGCGCCGCCACATTATCCGACTCGGTGACAAGCCTCACCACTTTAACGCCCATGCTTTTGGCGTATTCAAGGCATTTGGCAGTTATGGCTTTGGCTACGCCCATACGCCTGTACTGGGGCGCCGTTCTGGCACCGCTAAGCCACGCTTCGCCAGGCTTGTCAATGGTTATGTGTTGTATGCCTATGGGCACACCGTCCAAGGTGGCGACGAAAACTTTTCCGTTGGGTTCTCGAAGCCACTTGTCCCAGACATGTGGAATGTAGTCGCCCCAGCTCCAAGTGCGGCGGCAAAACTCGAAAACCGCATCTCTATCCGATTCAAGGGCTTCCCGCACATGCACTGGCAGCCTCGCCTTGCCCACGTCGCCTTCCATAAGCATCCACCAGCCGCCATAAATGCATAGTTTAATTAGCAAACGCGCCTATTTTAGGCATTAGTGATGTCAGCCGAAGCCATCCAAGCCTTCAAAAACCTTGAAAACGAAGACTTCCGCATACTGCAAGTCATCGAAGCAGCCATGACAAAACACGAGTATGTGCCAAAAGAAGTCATAATAAAATACTCAAAATTCAACGAGGAGGAAGCCACCTTCCGCCTTGAAAAACTGCACAAGTTTCGCCTAATACGCCAAACACGACAACCCTATTTGGGCTACACGCTGAACTACGCAGGCTACGACTGTCTAGCGATAAACGCCTTCGTAAAAGCCGGAATCCTAGAGGCTTTCGGCAAACCACTAGGCGTAGGCAAAGAAGCCGACGTCTACGACGCCTTAACGCCCACAGGCGAACGCATAGCCATAAAATTCCACCGCCTAGGAAGAATAAGCTTCCGCCAAACAAGACGCAAACGCGGCTGGACAACAGAAGACACGCATTGGCTGCTGCGTTCAAGAAAAGCTGCAGAAAAAGAGTATGAGGCGTTAACGTTTGTCTATCCCAAAGGCGTGGCTGTACCAAAACCAATAAGCCAAAACCGCCACGCCATAGCCATGAGCGCCATAGAAGGCGCAGAACTCGCCCAACTCCGCGAAATCCCAAACCCAAAAAAGGTGCTAATGGAAATATTACGCAACATCCGAAAAGCCTACCTGAAAGCCGGAGTAATCCACGCAGACCTAAGCGAATACAACATCATCCTAAAACCAGACAACCACATCCTCATAATAGACTGGCCCCAACATGTGACAAAGGATCACCCCAACGCCCAGCAACTGTTAAAACGCGACGTGGAAAACATAATCGCCTTCTTCAAACGCAAACACTTACTACCAAACGCCAATCCAGAGGAAGCCTTCGCCTACGTAACTGGTAAAGGGGAAAAGCCCACTATTTCTTAAGAGCATCCAAAATTATGTAGAGAATATTGTTCCCACGCAGCAAAATATTTCCATAATTGGCGACAGGCTGGTCTCCATGACATTCAGTGGCACCCTCCAAGAGAATGTTCATGTGCCCATCACACTTAACCATTTTACCCCTGTACTCACAGCCATTCTTCAAAACGACAACAATGTTCGCGTTTAACTGCTTAACAAGAACGTTCAAAGGCTTCTTGCTAGGCTCCATAACAGCACCTTAAAGGCTTAAGCTCTAAGCATAATCCACACAAACGTTACATATAAAAGTTTTATGAAAAACATTTCCAGAAAACGTCAAGAAAAGAGAAACAGGGCTTCTTTTCCAAAGAATTTAAAATCTTTAAGTGCTGAGGTTTATGAACGGAGAATTCCTTATGCATAAAGTTGTGCAGATAGACGGGGAAACCCTAACCATCGAGGATGTTGTTGAGGTCGCCTATGGAAGGGCAAAGGTTTCCATTCCGGAAAGCGTGAAAGCCAAAGTGAAAAGAAGCCGCCAAGTTTTGGAGAGCCTTTTGGAGAAGGGCGAAACCATTTACGGTGTAAACACGGGTTTTGGAGCCTTAAGCAACACTGTAATACCGCGAGAAAAACTGAAACAGCTTCAAGTAAACCTTATCCGAAGCCACGCTGCCGGCGTTGGAAAACCACTATCCAAAGAAATTGTTAGGGCAGCCATGCTTTTAAGGGCAAACACGTTGGCTAAGGGCTTTTCAGGCGTGCGCCTAGAAGCCCTCGAAACCCTCGTGGAAATGCTCAACAAAGGCGTGCACCCAACAATACCGGCAAAGGGCTCTGTGGGCGCCAGCGGAGACCTAGCGCCACTATCTCACATGGTTTTGGTGCTAATAGGCGAAGGTGAAGCCGAATACAAAGGCGAAATTCTAAGCGGAAGGGAAGCCATGGAAAAGGCTGGAATAAAGCCCATCCAACTGGACTTTAAAGAGGGCATAGCCTTAAACAACGGCACCCAAGTGATGACAGCCATAGCCGCCCTCAACATCTACAAGGCGGAAAACCTCATTAAAACGGCGGAAATAGCTGCAGCCCTATCCATGGAGGCCTTGCAAGGCGTGGTGGACGCTTTAGACGAAAAAATCCATAAGGCTAGACCCCACACTGGACAAGCCACTACAGCCAAAAACATTAGAGCGCTTGTTGCAGGCAGCAAGCTTGTCAGAACAAGCAAAGAGGCCATGAAAAGTGTTGGACGCCCCCATGATCCTTACAGTTTGAGATGCACGCCACAAGTTTTAGGAGCTGCCAGAGACGCAATAACCTATGCAAGGAAAGTTGTGGAAACCGAGATGAATTCGGCGACGGATAACCCGCTGGTTTTTCCAGAAGAGGGCGTGTGTCTATCTGGCGGAAACTTTCATGGACAACCCGTATCACTAGCTATGGACTTGCTTGGAATAGCCATGGCGATGGTTGGCAACCTTTCAGAAAGACGCATAGCCCGCCTACTAGACGAAAAATTGAACAACGGTTTACCAGCCTTCTTGATACCGCCCCAAGCGGAAAAAGGCCTACACAGCGGCTTCATGACAGCCCAGTACACGGCGGCAGCCCTAGCCTCTGAAAACAAGATTTTGGCTCACCCGGCTTGCGTGGATTCTATTCCAACATCAGCCAACTTTGAAGACTTTGTAAGCATGGGAATAACAGCCGCCCAAAAAACCGCCCAAATACTGGAGAACACAGAGTACATAATAGCCATAGAGCTTCTCTGCGCAGCCCAAGCAATAGACCTCCGCGGACCAGAAAAACTTGGAAAAGGAACAAGAAAAGCCTATTCAGCCATTAGAAAACTAGTACCCATGCTAAAGGAAGACAAAGTACTAAGCGAAGACATAGAGAAAGTCAAGGCTGCCATGCATACTCTTGCAGGGCTTGGATAACCCTTTCAGCCACCGCAACGGCAAGCCTTTTAAGAGTTTCCTCACAGCTTGCAGCTAGATGCGGCGTAAGAATAACATTCTCAAGCCTTGCTAAGGGACTGTTTAGAGCCAAAGGCTCCGTCTCAAAAACATCTAGGGCTGCACCTGCAACTTTCCCAGAAACCAAAGCTTCATACAAAGCCTTCTCATCTATGACGGCTCCTCTGGCTGTGTTGACAATGTAAACGCCACGCTTCATTAAGTCAAACTCCTTAGAAGAAATCATGTGATAGGTTTCTGGGGTTAACGGTACATGAATTGTTATTACGTCTGAAACCCTCAAAAGCTCATGGAAAGAAACATATTTCAAACCGAGAAGCCTCTCAAGCTCCATGTTTCTGTTTCGTTGATAATAAACCAAGTTCACACTGAAACCGTGCAGCCTTTTGGCAACGGCGCTTCCAATTCGCCCAAGCCCAAGAATCCCTACAGTTTTGCCCATAAGCTCAACGCCGACGAGATCACTATACTTTCTGTCCCATTCACCCCTTCTCACGGCAGAGTCAGCCAAAGGAATCTTCCGCAACAAAGCCAACATAAGCCCAACAGTGAATTCAGCCACGCTTTCTGTTAACGCCTCGGGAGTTCGAACAATTCGCACACCCTTCTTTTCCGCAAATTCAACATCAATGTGGTCGATACCAACCCCATGAATGCCAATCACCTTAAGCCTTTCAGAAGCCTCCAAAACCTCCCTTGGAATCTTAACGAAACCCCTCGAAATGAAAGCGTCAGCCTCCCCGCAAAATCTTAAAACATCCCTCCAAGTAGCACCGGAACCAAGCTGAACCACCTTCCCATACTTTTCTAGAACCACAATTCCACAAGGATGAATGGGTTCTATAACAAGAACAGTAAACCCGCTTCTCAACGCTAAAACCTCCATAAACATCAGAAAAATTTAAAGATATTTAAAATGGTCGGGCGGGCAGGATTTGAACCTGCGACACTCCGGTTTCCGCTTTACGCATGTACGCTTGGCAGGCTGAAAGGGACACCCGCCTTTGGGCGGATGTCTACAGCCGGAAGCTCTACCAAGCTGAGCTACCGCCCGCCCAACCAAAATTTAAAACTGAGAAAAATGATTTAACCATTTCGTTTGACTCTTAATTCTTAGAAAGTTTCGGTATTTCAGATCTTTCCCCGTTTTCTAATCCCCGTCATTAAGCAGCCACATCGGACACTACAACTGTTTTTAATGTCG